>CAYTRV010000011.1:0-310 GCA_964440285.1 uncultured Bifidobacteriaceae bacterium | reverse complement strand
GTCCTGCACCCCAAGCGCGCGACGACCAGCGGGGCGCTGCTGGGGCTGTCCTCGGACTTCGAGTTCATGATCACCGCGGCGGTGCCCCTCGCAGCGGTCATCGTCGACGCGACCGCCCGGCGCGGACGGCAGGCGTCGAGCCGCTGATCCCACACGGCCGGCGCGCAACCTGCGCGGGCCGGTAGGTTTCCGACCTCAAGCGGACTGAGGGGCTGAGCTGTGGCGGACGCCGAGATCGGTGTGTTCGGAGGGTCGGGCTTCTATTCGTTCCTGGACGACGTCGAGGCCGTCGCGGTCGACACGCCGTACG
>CAYTRV010000010.1:0-25604 GCA_964440285.1 uncultured Bifidobacteriaceae bacterium | reverse complement strand
GGGGTCAACGGGCCCGAACGAACCGCCCGAACGTCCCGGCGAGTCGGGTCCCACGACCCTCAAGCGGGGGCTATCCTGGCGGTGATGGTCGAACCCCACGCCGCCCCCGGACGGCTCACCCGCGCGTTGACGCGGTTCACGACCGATCGGGACGGGAAGCTCCGCAGCGCCCGGTTGCTTGGGCTCGCGTTCATCGGCGGGCTCGTGGTCGCCATCGGCACGAGCATCGCCCTGGTCGTGGCCGACGCGGGAAACCCCGCCACCCTTTCGATCTGGGTGCTGGTCGCGTTCCTCGGCGTGAAGCTCCCCCTGCTCGGCCTGCTGTGGTGGATTCTCGGCCGGCGCCAACGTGACGAGGAGCCCACCCCCGAGGAGCTGCGCGCAATGGTGGTCCGCCTTCGCGCGTCGGCCGACACGGCGATCCGCACACCCGACGCCCGCGACCGCCTCGAGATCCTCCGCGACGAGGCGTGGTTCGTCGCCGATCGCGCCCCGGACGAGCTCAAGCCGGAGGCGGTTGAGCTCGCGTTGCGCCTCGACAGCCTCAGCCGCGAAGCACCCGCGCAACGCTCCTAGCGCTCCGCGGTCTCCTCGAGCAACCCGGCGGTGAGCGCGTGCCGGACGACCTCGGCGCGCGAGGTCGCGCGGAGCTTCGCCATGACCCTCGCGCGGTGGCTCTCCACCGTCCGCACGCTCACGACCAGTGCCTGCGCGATCTCGTGGTTGGTGTACCCGAGCGCAAGGAGGCGAAGCGTCTCCCGCTCGCGCGTCGAGAGCTGGTCGACGAGTCCGGGCCGGGTCGACTCCGCGAGCGCCGCGCCGGCGGCAGGATCGAGATAGCGGCGCCCCGCGCCCACCGCCCGGATCGCGCGGATGAACTCATCCGCCTCGGCGGTCTTGGCGAGCAGGCCGGACGCGCCGGCATCGAACGCCCGCCGGACCTGAGCCGGGCTCGCGCTCATCGACATCGCGAGCAGCCCCGCCCTGGGCCACCGGTCCCGGACGATCCGCACCTCGGTCGCACCGGCACGGGCTCGCAGATCCACGTCAAACACGACGACGTCCGGCTCGGTCCGCGCGCCCACGCGCACCGCCTCCTCCGCGGACGCGGCCTCCCCGACCACACGGAGGCCGTCGTCGAGGTCGATGGCAGCGCGCAGCCCGCCGCGAAGAAGCGCGATCGCATCGATGATCAACACCCCCACGCCGTCGGCCACGGTCATCACCCCCACGATCGCGATCCGCACCCGGGGCGCATGCCCGAAGCGCGCGCGCACCCTACCGGCAATCGGCGGGGTAGTCGCCACGCCGGACCCCTGCAATACTCGCCGTGGCGATGCCGGGGGGCTCGCCGGGTCGCTCGACCGGGGTCTCGGTCCCACCCACCGGGGCCCCGGACCTCACGGCGCGCGGCGGTCCGAGTGTTCGTCCAGAGCGACGTTGACGAGCCGATCGGCCTCGGCATTCCCGCCACGCCGCACGTGCTCGTACCGCACCGACTCGAACCCCCGAGCCATGTCGCGCGCCTCGTCATGGAATGGGCGAAGCCCCGCGGCCCGGACCCGCCACGCACCTTTCATCTGCTCGATGACCAGCTTGGAGTCGCCGTGGACCGTGAGGCGCCGGATCCCAAGCTCCCTGGCGCGGCGCATGCCCTCGATCAGGCCCCGGTACTCCGCCACGTTGTTGGTGGCGACGCCGATGGCCTCACCGACCGCGGCCAGCCGTTCGCCGCCCGGCCGGTCGAGCACGAACCCGTAGGCCGCGGGCCCGGGGTTCCCGCGGGAGCCGCCGTCGAAGTGCAGGACTGCGTCCTCGGCCAGCTCGAAGAGGGACGTCTGCCCGCTCAACGCGCACGGCCGTGTTGTGGGGCTTGGCGCCTCATCGACCGGTGCATCCTACGGGGATCGACGCGACCGCCGAAGGTCGCGGTCCTCGGTCGCCAGCCGCTGCACGGCCACGTCGCCGCGGATGCGCGCGGGGTCGGGTTGAATCATCCCGTCCGGCAGGATCGAGATGCAGCCGCGCCGGACGAGCGCGTCGAGCGCCTCCCGCAGGCGCTCCGGGCGGCGCGACGGCGAGATGAGCGACCGCACGACAGGCCGGCGGTCGCCGATGGCCGCTCTGACGGCCTCGTCGAGCAGCCGGCCGACGTCGCCGACGGTCGCCGGCGTGGGATCGAGCAGGCTCGCGTCCGCGACGAACCGGGCGACGACCTGGCCGCACGTCACCGGCGTCGCATGGCGAAGCGCCTCCGATGCGACGGCCTGCATCGGCTCCCGGCCGGGCTCGATGGGCGCCCCGACGCCCACCGCGACCTCGGTGCGGCGTCGGGTCAGCGGGTCGTAGGCGATCCCGAGGGGCACGATGACCCGCGGCCGGCCGCGGCGCTCGACGAGGTCGAGCACCTCGCTGAGGGGGCTGATCGATCCGTCCGGCGAGACCATCCCCTCCGGGAACAGCAGGGTGGGCCGCCCATCGCGCACGACCCTCACTATGCGGCGCACATCTCCTGCGGCGCGGGCGATGTGGGCCCGCCAGATCGCTCGGCCCCGCCCCACGACCAGATCGTCCTCGCCGACGTCCTCCCACAGCTCCCGCGCGTACCTGGCGTCTCGCACGTCGTCGACGCTCCGCGGCGCCGGACCCCCGTGCCGTGCGGCGGCGCGGTCGAGCAGGGCGATGACCCGAGGGCCGAGTATGCCGGCCAGCGGCGTGTCCCCCGGGAGGTCCGCGACGACCTGCTCGAGCTTGAAGCCGGTCGGGCGGCGGATCGGGTGGGCCCGCACATGGGAAAGCCAGGCACCGGGTGACAGGGGCCACGCGAGACGCGCGAGCAGCCCGGGGAGTGGGATGCCGGCCGCCACGACGCCCGGCCGGAAGAGGTCGTCACGGGCGGCGAAATGCATGCGTGACCGCGCATCCCGCCACATCCCGCCCTGGATGTAGAGCAGACCGGCGAGCAGCGGCACATCGGTCTCTGCCCGATGGGTCGAGATCCACAGCTGCCCCTCGCCCACCCGCGGCAGCGGGTTTCCCGCCACCTCGACCCGGAAGCGACTCCTCGTGAACACCCACATGCCGGAGCCCACCAGCGCGTAGAGCCACTCCCAGGGAGCCGGGGGCTCGGGCGGTGCGTGCCGGACCTGGGTGATGGACGGTGACACCCACGCATTCTCCACCACCCGGGACGTGAACCGGCCGTGCTTCGTGATCCATCTGGAAACGACCGCGACGGCCGGCGCTACGTGGTCGACCCCGGCCTGTGCGGTCCGGGTCTCCCGCGCGACATCTTCGGCGTGGCTCGGGGAGCCGCCCGAGGGGTGGCTACGATGCGTCCGCCGTCTCGGGCTCGGGCTCGAGCTCGAGCCCATCGAGCGAGTCGGTGGAACCGTCGAGTAGCGCCTGTAGCCGCTCCCACGCACGCGCCTCCGCGCGCTCGTACTCGGCGCCCGCGTAGAGGTGCGCCCGGCGGGACACCGACAGGTAGTCGGACATCGCGCGTTCGATTGTGGTTTCAGCGGCCATTTGAGCGAGGCCTTTCCTGTCGCGGTACGAGGGGGGCGGAGAAGAATCCGCGTCGCTGTTCATCAAGGTAGCGCAGGGGGACACGAGACGCCCGGGGTGCGCGACGCCTCACAACGTGCATCGACCACTACGCTGCCTGACATGAGCGGTTTCACCGAAGTCGACCACGACGCTGCGTTCAGGTGCGCCAACGTCGCCCACACGCTTTGGACGGCGGGCACCGCCAGGGACATCCCCGGCGGGGACCTCGTCGGGATGGCGGCGTCTAGCTGAGTGCTCCGCGAAGCGCATGTCGTCACCGAACCAGCCCAACCACCCCCTCCGCGAGGAGGACCTCGACCCGGACCCATTCCGGCAGTTCGCCGCGTGGTTCGCGGGCGCAGTCGCGGCGGACGTGCACGAGCCGGAGGCGATGACGCTCGCAACCGCGTCGAGCGACGGGGCGCCGTCGGCGCGGATGGTGCTGCTGCGCGGCCACGGTCCTCACGGGTTCGTGTTCTTCAGCAACTACGAGAGCCGCAAGGCCGGCGAGCTCGACGCGAACCCCCGTGCCGCGCTCGTGCTGCACTGGGCGCCCCTCGGTCGCCAGATCCGCATCGAGGGCGCCGTCGTGCGCACCCGTGACGCCGAGTCGGACGCGTACTTCGCGAGCCGCCATCGCGGAAGCCAGATCAGTGCGTGGGCCTCGGCGCAGAGCCGGCCGATCCGCAGCCGTGCCGCGCTCGAGGCCGAGGTCGCCGAGATCGAGGCGCAGTTCCCGGAGGGCGCCGTTCCCCGGCCACCGAACTGGGGCGGCTACCGGCTCACCCCCGCCCAGTTCGAGTTCTGGCAGCACGCCGACAACCGGCTCCACGACCGGTTCCGCTACCTCCCGGACGGCCCGGGCTGGCGCATCACGCGCCTGGCTCCCTAGACGTCCCGCGCTAACTCAGGACACTCCATCTCCCGTCGAGCTACGATCCCGTCTCATGCCCCCCGCCGACGACCGCCTCACCCGATTCCGGCACCTCCACGACGAGGTCGACCAGCTGTTCGCCGACCTCATGGTGGTGCGCGGCGGGTCGACCGCGGCCCGCGTGCTCACGGATGTCTACCTGACCGACGGCCCGCCGACGCTCAACGTGACCGTCGACGTCGCCGGGCTCGACCCCCACACCCTCGAGGTCGTGCTCGACGGCGACGTCCTGTCGGTGCGCGGTGCGCGGCACCGGCGCGACGAGGCCGGAAGGCGCGTCTACCACCACGCCGAGATCGACTGGGGTCCGTTCGAGCGGCGCATCCGGATCGCCACCCCCGTCGACCCCGGAGCGGCAACCGTGGCGTACGAGCAGGGGCTCCTGCAGATCGCGTTGCCGCTCGCCACACGGCCCGTGCTCACCCGCGTCCTGATCGGCGCGCGGATCCCGTGAGCGAGGCCTCCGTCGCCGCCCAGCCGGGCGGCCAACCGCCGAGCCAGCTCCCAGTCCTCCCGCTCAAGGGAACCGTCGTGTTCCCGGGCGCGATGGCGCCGTTGTCGATCGGCGAGGAACGCTCGATCCGCCTGATCGACGACGTGGTCGACAGCACGAACCGCATGGTCGTGCTTGTCGCGGCCCGCGACGCCGAGGCGGCCGAGCCGAGTCCGGAGCTGCTGCACGATGTCGGGACCGTCGCGATCATCCAGCGGATGTTGAAGGTCCCCGACGGGACGCTGCGGATCCTCGCGCAGGGCGCCGATCGGGTGCGGCTCGGGCCGTACACCTCGACGTCGCCGTACCTCATCGCCCATGTCGAGCCGCTGCCGGAGCAGGAGGCGCACAGCAAGGAGATCGACGCGCTGGCCCGCAACATCCAGGGCATCTTCAGCCGCATCATCGACCTGGTGCCGTACCTGCCCGACGAGCTCGAGCTCGCCGTCGCCAACATCGACAACCCGACCCTCCTCTCGTACATCGTGGGGGCGTCGATGCGGTTCTCGACCGAGGAGAAGCAGGAGCTCCTCGAGGCGACCGACCTGGAGCATCGCCTCCGGCGACTCACCGTGCTGCTCAACCGCGAGGCCGAGGTGCTCGAGCTCGGGGCGAAGATCCAGAACGAGGTCCAGTCCGACATGGACCGCGACCAGCGCGAGTACTACCTCCGCCAGCAGCTCCGCGCGATCCAGCAGGAGCTGGGTGAGACGGACGAGACCCAGGCGGAGATCAACGAGCTGCGCGCGCGCCTCGTGGAGCTCGACCCGCCCGAGCCTGTGCGGAAGGCCGCCGAGCGCGAGCTCGACCGGCTCAGCCGGCTCCCGTCGGCCGCCGCCGAGCACTCCGTGATCCGGACGTACCTCGACTGGATCCTCGCGCTGCCCTGGAGGACCTACACCGAGGATAACCTCGATCTCACCAGAGCACGCGAGGTGCTCGACGACGACCACTACGACATCGAGCAGGTCAAGGACCGCATCATCGAGTACCTGGCGGTCGCGCGGCTCAAGCAGGACGTCGCCGGGCCGATCCTGTGCTTCGTCGGACCTCCCGGCGTGGGCAAGACGTCGCTCGGGCAGTCGATCGCGCGGGCGCTGGGTCGCAAGTTCACGCGCATGTCCGCAGGCGGCGTACGCGACGAGGCCGAGATCCGCGGGCATCGGCGGACATACATCGGCGCGATGCCGGGAACGCTCGTCCGGGCGATCCGCGACGCGGAGTCGATGAACCCGGTCGTGATGATCGACGAGATCGACAAGATGGGCGCCGACTTCCGCGGCGATCCCGCGTCGGCGATGCTCGAGGTGCTCGACCCCGCGCAGCATCACGCGTTCCGCGACCACTACCTCGATCTGCCGCTCGACCTGTCGCGGGTCCTGTTCATCTGCACCGCGAACGTCCTCGACACCGTCCCGCCGGCGCTTCGCGACCGGATGGAGGTCATCCGGCTGGCCGGGTATACCGACGAGGAGAAGATCCACATCGCCCGCCGGTACTTGGTGCCGCGTCAGCTCGCCGCCAACGGGCTCACCTCCAAGCACGTGCGTGTCACCGACCAGGCCCTGCGGACGATCGCCGGCGAGTACACGCGCGAGGCGGGCGTGCGCGGACTGGAGCGGCAGATCGGCGCCGTCGTCCGCAAGATCGCCCGGCGTGTGGCGGAGGGCGACACGCGGCGCGTCTCGGTGAGCCGGGAGACGGTTCGTGAGCTGCTCGGGCCAGAACGGGTCACGTACGAGGTCAAGCGCCGCACCCGTGAACCGGGTGTCGCGACGGGCCTGGCGGTCACGGGGGCCGGCGGTGAGATCCTGTTCGTGGAGGCGCAGGTCATGCCCGGCTCAGGGCGCCTGGTCGTGACCGGGCAGCTGGGGGACGTCATGCGCGAGTCGGCGCAGGCGGCGGTGTCGTTCGTGCGGGCACACGACGACGAGCTCGGGCTCGACCTGGCCGAGGACTTCTTCCAGCACCACGACATCCACCTGCACATCCCCGCCGGAGCGGTGCCGAAGGACGGCCCGTCGGCAGGCGTGACGCTCGCCACCGCCCTCGTCTCGGCGCTGTCCGGTCGCGGCGTCGACCCGAACGTCGCGATGACCGGGGAGATCACGCTGACCGGCAACGTCCTGCCGATCGGCGGGGTGAAGGAGAAGGTGCTCGCCGCGCACCGCGCCGGCATCCGGACGGTGGTGATCCCGAAGGCGAACGAACCGCAGCTCGTCGCGGACGTCTCCGAGGAGCTGCGCGCGAAGATTCGTGTCGTGCTGGCGGAACGGATCCCGGAGGTGCTCGACGTCGCCCTCAAGGGTCGCCGTCCTCGCCGGGTTCCCGCCGCCGTGTAGTACTCCGCTCAGCCGCCGCGGCTGACAGGATTCGCCGCGATGGTGCAACACGACGAGCCGATCGTCCCGGTCGTCGGGGACGACACGCCCGGGCTGCGCGACGGCTTGGGACGGGTCGTAGCCGACCGGCGGCGCCTCACCATCTCGATCGTCGTCGGGCTCCTGCTGGCGGCCGGGGTCGTCCTCATGATCGGGAAGGCGTCCGGGTTCGCGAAGCTCACAGACCGTCTCCGCGAGGCGCACGCCAGCTGGCTCACGCTCGCGCTGCTCGCCCAGGCGGCGTCGATCGCCGGGTTCGTCGCGGCATTCCGGGGCATGGTCGCGCTGGGCGGGCGGATCCGTCTCGGCGCGGGAGTCACGAGCCATGTCGTGCTGGCGAGCCTCGGGGCGACCCGCCTGCTCGCGGCGGCCGGCGCCGGAGGGCTCGCGGTCAACTACTGGGCGCTCCGGCGTCTCGGGGTCGCCGCCCGCGGGAGCGTGGTACGGGTGCTCGTGCTGAACACCGTCCTGTATGCCGTGTTCGGGCTGGCCGGCGCCGTCCCCGCGGTGGTCCTGCTCGTCTCGTCGTCGGCGCCCGCCGGCCTGACGATCCCGTGGATCGCCGTCGTCACGTTCTGCGTGGTCGCCGCCGCCTGGGTGACGAACGCCAAGCGGGCGGAGCGGCTCGCCCGCGACCCGGGCCCGCGGGCGCACGGGAGTCGCCTCGTGACCACGTTGCGCCGCGGCTTCGCCAGCGCGGTGGCGGCCGTGATCGCAACCCGCGCGGTGTTCCGCGCGCCCCGCCGGCACGCGGGCCTGCTGGGCGGCGCCGTCACGTACTGGGCTGGCGACATCGCCTGCCTCTGGCTCGGACTTCGGGCGTTCGACGTCGAGGTGGGCGTCGCCACGGTCGTGCTCGGGTACGCAACCGGCTACGTGGCGAACCTGCTTCCCCTCCCGACCGGGGGGGTCGGCGGCGTCGACGCCGCGATGACGTTCGCGCTGAACGCCCTCGGCATCCCGTTGCAGGATGCGCTCGCCGGCGTGATCGCCTACCGCTTCATCGGGTTCTGGCTCCCGACGATCCCAGCCGTCGTCGCCCTCGTCCGTCTGCCGCGGCTGGGCCGTGAGCTCGCGAGGATCGGCGGCTGATCAGGGCGCCGAAGGAGCTCCGCCTCGGGTGCCCAGGAGTCAGGACCCGATCGGTGTGAGACGTGCCTGTCTCGTGTGACGAGCCGCCGTCCGCGTGGTCGGCGGACGACGCCCGTCCGGCGGGTGGATCCCCGCGCTACAAGGCGGTGACTTCGACGGCCTGCGGGCCGCGGTCACCGTCCTGAGACTCGAAGTTGACGCGCTGCCCCTGTTCGAGGCTGCGGTAACCGTTCATCTGGATCTGGGAGTGGTGGACGAACAGGTCACGACCACCATCGTCGGGTGTGATGAACCCGTACCCCTTCTCCGCGGAGAACCACTTCACAACGCCTTCGGGCACCTTCTACCTTCTTTCGATCGTTTGCGGCGGCGGTTCGATTGCCGATCCCCGTCCGCCGAGACGCAAGCAACCCAGCTGGCTGCGGTTACAGCCCGCGGAATCGTATCGCATACACCCCGCTGAGAATCAAGATTCCTGCTGATCTGGCAACGCCCGGCACCGGCCGTTTCATGGCCTCTGGCGCATCGGGGAGGGTCAGGATCCGGCCGCGTCGACTGGGCGTGTCAGCAGCACCGAGCAGGGACTGTGACGCACCAGGTACGCCGCGAAGCTCCCCAACAGCACACGCTCCACCAGACCGCGGTGAGAGGCAGCGACGATGAGGTCGACGCCGGCATCGCCCGCCCAGGTGCACACGGCGGCCGGCGGATACCCGTCGAGGAGCACGGCCTCGCCCTCGGGGACCGAGGCGACGCACTTCTCCAGCCAGCTACGGGCCGCAGACTCGATGTCCTGCGGATCCGGGGCCCATGCCCCCGCCTCCCCGGTATAGAGCAGCGGCCACGGCGCGACATGCACCACGCTGAGCTTGCCGGGGCCCGAAGCGGCCCGCATCCTGCGTGCCTCGGCGAGGGCGTCCTGGGCGGCGTCCGACCGGTCGATACAGACGGCGATGTGTGGGTAGCTGGCGGGTTCCATCTGGCTCTCACTGGTGGGGGTTCGTCGGCCTGGCCCCCTGCTGCATCATCCGACAGGCCGATCCACCGACGTCCCCATGATGCCCGAACAGCGCACCGGAGGGCGTCGCGCCGTATCGTGGGGCGATCCAAGGGTTGAAACGTCGGTCGCCCTCGGGGAACCGGGCATAGAAGAACACCCCCGTCAGCGGGATCGCTGCTGCTACCGTTTGTTTGGAGGATCGGCGCGGCTTCTTGGAACCGCGCGTGTACATGGCGCGGGACTCCCATTGGAGGGGACGTTGGACGAACACAAGGTGCGCGAGGAGTTGCCGACGTGTCGCGAGGTGGTCGAGCTCGTGACCGACTACCTCGACGGCCACCTCGCCCCGACCGACCGCGAGCGGTTCGAGATGCACCTGGCCATCTGCGATCCCTGCGTCACGTACCTGGAGCAGATCCGGCTCACGATCGGCGCGATGGGCTCCCTCGACGAGTCGCAGATCCCCGCCGATCAGCGCACCGAGCTCATCGCCGCGTTCCGGGAGCTGTTCGCCTGAGCGTCTACCGGTTCCTTCGGTCGGGCAGGGTCGATCCGCTGACCAGCGGCGCGTGGCCCCAGGCCGGGTGGGTGGCGCCCCCGGGCGGAGTCGTGGCGTATCGGGCGACCGAGCTTCCGCACTGGGTCGCCGACGAACTCTGGACGGTGGAGCTGGACGGCGAGATCACCGAACGGGCGCATTCGCTCATGGCCCGCCGGGGTCGGGTCGTCGAGCGGATCGGGGCCTGGGACGCGGCGGCCGCCGGCGCGTTCGCCGAAGCCTGCCTCGCGCGGCACGACGAGCTTGGCAGCGCCACCAACCCGTGCACCGCCGCCTACATGGCGGCCCACGCGGCGGGGGTGCTGGCCGAGGAGTCGGGGGCGAGCTACGAGGAGGCCCTCGACGCTGAGCGCGCCTGGCAGTTGGCCTGGCTCTCGGACCGACTGGGACTGGTCACCGTTCAGGGGTGAGTGGTCTCCCCCACGGCGGATCTACTCCGCCGGGGGCCAGCGCTCCTCGGGTCGGGGTTGGATCTGCCCGTGGGTGATCATTCGCTGGCGACTCGGGTCCATCGCCTCGAGCGGACGAACGGCGGGGGCGCGCCACATCTCGAAGCTCGCGCAGGCGGCGTCCGGGTCGTGCGGGTTCTGTTTGACCGCCTCGGCGAGGGCCTGCGCGTCGCCGAGTCCGATGCCGGAGCTGGCGCCCGTCTCCGGCCCGAAGAAGTGGGCGGCGTCGCCGATGAGCAGGAGCCCGGGGATCCACCATTTCGGGCACGACAGGAGCTGCGGCTCGCCGTAGCGGATCTGGTCGAGCGACGTGAGCCCCTGGATCCCCGCGGTCGACTCGGGCAGCAGGTCGATGAACATCCGCTTGATCGCCTCGACCCCCGGCGCGAGCGCCGCGTCCCTGCCGACCTTGTCGATACTGCGCCACCCGGCGGAGCCCTCCGGCCAGGCGAGGGTGCCGATGTGCCCGCCGTCGCTGAAGTACCGCATCGCGAAGGACGTGGTGTTGAGCACCGGGGTCATCCACTGGATGGTGGCGTCCGGGATCGGGTCGAACTTCGCCTCCAAGCCGGCCATCTCGCGCACGGGTGAGTTGATCCCGTCGCAGGCGACGACGAGGTCGGCGGCGACCTCGCGCCGACCTTCGGGGCCCTCGGCGACGACGCCGACAACGCGGTCGGTGCCGTCCCGGAGGAGGTCGACGACGACGTGCTCGTACTCGACGGGCAGGTCGCGCGCGAGCAGGTGCAGCACGGTGCCGACGTTCACGCCGATGGCGACCGCGCTGCCGTCCTCACGGGGGGCGATGTCCCAGCCGGACTCCCGGATCTGGTGGAGCACGCCGAGCTCCTCGAAGGGCGGGTAGCCCTGGTAGCCGAGCATGTAGCCGCGGGGGATGTACACCCCTTCCTGCATCCGCTCGAACACGATGGGCTCGAAGCCGCGCAGCCGAAGCAGCCGCGCCAGCATGAGCCCCACCATCCCTCCGCCGGAAATCGCGATCCTCATCATGCGCCGAAGGTTAGACAACGGCGCGTCGCGTTCGCCTTCGGCCCGATGCGGCAGGATCCGCAGGCCGCAAGGCCAGACCGTCAACGCCGGATCGCTTGCGCGGGCTGATCTGTGACGGCGCTGATCGTGACGGCGCTCGCCGGGCTGCTCGCGATTCCGGGTGGCCTCGTGCGGCGATCGTGTAGAAGGTGAACGGGGCGACGGGACCGACCTCGTGCGCATCCCGTAACTGGTCCTCGCCGCGCTCGCGATCGGCCTGCCGTCCCTGGCGGCCTTCGGCGCCGCGGTCCTCACCCGCAGCCGCTTCCCTGCGATCGCGAGGCGTCCCGCGTAGGCTCGGCCGGGACGCAGACGTCCTCGTTCTGCGTTCTCACGGTGACAGAGGCGGGCGCCGTCAGCGACGTTTCCTCGCGATGCAGGCATGCCTGCTATCATGCCTTTATGGGGCAGCTCACCATCCGACTCGACGACCATCTCGCGGACCAGGTCAAGGCCCACGCGGACGGGCTTGGCCGCAGCGTCAACGGGTGGATCGTCGCAGTGCTCCAGGCGGCGATCGATCCCGACCTGGCCGACTCCGACGTGGAGCGCACGCGGGGGCGGCTCGCCCGAGCGGGACTGCTGGTCGCCCCCACAAGGCTCCGCAGCGTGTCGCGTCCTGACGCGAAGCGCGTCACGGCGGCGCGACGGGCAGCCGGGAAGGGGCGGATGTTGTCGGACGTGGTGTCGGACGAGCGCGGCTGAGCGCCTTCTGCGACAGTTCCGCCCTCGTCAAGCGCTACGCGGATGAGGACGGCGCGGACGCCGTGCGCGTACTGGCAAACATCGTCGTGTCGGTCGTTGCCCGCGTCGAGGTGCCCGCCGCGATCTGGCGCAAGCACCGCATCGGTGAGCTCACCCCATCCGATGCATCGATACTCACCTGGGCCTTCGAATGGGACTGGTTCGGCGACAAGGAACACGACCCGGTATTCGCGGTCGTCGCGCTCACAGACGACATCCTCGAAGCCGCTGCCCAGGCCGCCGCGGTCCACGGCCTTCGCGCATACGACGCCATCCAGCTCTCCTCCGCAGTCGCGGCCAGAGCCGCCGACCCCGACCTCGACCGGTTCGCCTGTTTCGACGAGGACCTCACCGCCGCCGCGCGGATCGAGGGATTCCACCCCCTGGACGCATGAAGTCTCCGGGCACGCTCCATCGGCGAACCCGCGATGCCCCCGGCAGGATTCGAACCTGCGACACCAGGTTTAGGAAACCTGTGCTCTATCCCCTGAGCTACGAGGGCGCCCGGTCAGGATAACCGCCGCGTCCGCGGGCGTGGCAGGATGAGCCGACCCGGCAGAAGAAGGACGCGTATGGCACACGACATCGAGGGGCTCACCGCGGCGGCGATCTGCGACGCGCTCGCCCAACGGCACGACCATCGGGCCCACATCCTCGACCTCGTCACCCCGACCCCTGGGGACGTGCTGTTCGGCCGGGCCGCCACCATCAGGTTCTTCCCGAACCGCCGCGACCACCACAGCTCCGAGGATCGCTTCGACCAGCTCCTGCGGGCCGCCGCCGCGACCGGGAAGGTGCTCGTACTCGGCTGCGCCGGGTACGAGGATCAGGCCCTCGCCGGTGGGAAGAAGGTCGCAGGTATGGAGGCCGCCGGCTTCACCGGCCTCCTCACCGACGGGCGCCTGCGCGACCTGGAGGAGATCGCTGTCTTCGACCTCGTCGCCTACTGCGGCGGCGAGAGCGTCCGCGCCGCCGGAGACGACGTCACCCCGCTCGCCGCGAACGTCCCCATCGAAGTGGGCGGGGTAGGGGTCCTCCCCGGCGACTGGGTCTACGCAGACGGCGCCGGCGCGGTGATCATCCCCGCCGGCGACATCGACGCGGTGCTCGCCGACGCGCGGACGATCGAGGAGCAGGACGCCGCCGCCGTCACCGCCGCCCGGCTGCGACTCAAGTAGGCGCCCAGGTCAGGCGGCGAGGGACGCCAGGTAGCGCTCCCACGACTTCGGGCGCTTGGGTGCCGCCACCGAGATGAACACGGACGGCGACGGCGGCCGCGGCTTGTGCTTCGGGAACATCTTGATCTCCCCCGGCAGGTGGTCGCCCTTGCGGGAGTTGCACGGCGCGCAGGAGGTCACGACGTTGTCCCAGTTGGAGCCCCCGCCGCGGCTTCGCGGCACGACGTGGTCGACGGTCAGCCGCGTCGACGACCCGCAGTACTGGCACGAGTAGCCGTCGCGCGCGAAGAGCGCCCGCCTGGTGATCTTCCGCGCCTCGTAGCGCGGCACCCGCACGAGGTACACGAGCCGGATGACCTGCGGCTTGACGAAGCTGCTGCCCGAGGTGCGTATCGGGATCGCCGCCTCCTCGAGCACCTCCGCCTTCTCCTTCAGGACGAGCACGACCGCCCGCTGCAACGATGTGACGTTGATCGGTTCGTAGCTTGCATTCAGCACCAGTACGCGGTGCGACATTGCTCGCCGCTCTCCCGGATCGTGACTTGACGGAGCCGTTCCGGAGCGGATGTTAGCCGGATGCGACGCCGGTTGGGTACGAACCGAGGAACACGACATCGGCGACGCCCTGCTCGTCGATCGCGCGGATCGCCGCGTCGACCGCCAGGTCGCGGGCGCGGCTGCCTTCCATGTCGATAAAGAACATGTACCGGCCGAGGCCGGTCTTCGCCGGGCGGCTCTCCAGCTTCGTCAGGTTGACCGCCCGCATCGCGAACTCCTGGAGGATCGCAAGGAGCACGCCGGGCCGGTCGCGCTGGGGCACGCAGATGATCGACGTGACGAAGCGGCCCGGGCCGATCGCCTCGGCGTCGTGACGTCCCAGAAGGACGAACCGGGTCGCGTTCTCGCGCGAATCCTCGATGTCAGCGGCGAGCACGTCGCCGCCGTAGATGTCGGCCGCGCGCAGCGGCCCGATCGCCGCCCACCGCTCGAGCGACTCGACGACGATCCGCACAGCGTCGGCGGTGGAGTTCGCCGCGACGACCTCCACGCCGGGCAGGTGCTCACGCAGGAAGATTGAGCATTGCGGCGGCGCATGCGGGTGCGACAGGACCCGCTCGACGTCGGCGAGCGCCAGGCCCGGCCGAACGACCAGATGGTGGCGGATGGGGTGGACGACCGCCGCGCGGATCACGACCTCCCCCGCGCCGGCGGCGAGCTGGTCGAGGGTCTGGTTGACCGACCCCTCGATCGAGTTCTCGATCGGCACGAGCGCCTCTGGCACGGCGCCGGAACGCACCGCCTCGAAGCAGTCGATGACGGTCGGGAACGGCACCAGCGTCTGCTCAGGCTCGGGCCCGACGAGGCGCAAGAGCGCCTCCTCGGCGAACGTGCCCGGCGGGCCGAGGTACCCGACCCTCATGCGGACGGCGCAGCCGGTGCGATGGACGGAGCCGGATCGTTCCGCGCAGCCGCCAGCGCGCGCTCCTCCTCCGGCGAGAGCCGCTGACCGGACGCACCGCCGACGACCTCCTTGAGGTACACGCGGGCGTGGTCGCGCGCGTGGAGCGATGTGATGACCGCGCCGGTGCCCTCGGCGTTCAGGATCGCCATCGACCAGGACTGCTGGCCGCCCATGTCCTGGTAGGCGTCGTACCTCACGATCCCCTGGAAGCGCAGCGCCCCCCGGAGACCCGCGTTCGTGTGCTCGGTCAACCGGGCGACCTCCGTCCGCAGCTCGTTGATGCGGTCGCCCAAGCGCTCCACCGACCGTGCGAGCGCGGCCTGGCGATCAACGATCCCTGCCTGCGTACCGTCGGGCAGGAGCACCCGTTGGTCGGCCCGGACGCGTCGCAACCTGAGCCCCAGAATCCCCGCGACGACCAGCGCGATCGCACCGGGCGCCCCGGCGATCGCGACGAGCCACACTGCGACCTGCTGGTCCACCGGGTCCCCCCCGGGCTACTGGAGGTTGAACTCGACCGAGTACTGCGCGCTGTTGTTGCCCGTCACCTTCTCGTCCGGCACCGGCGTCACCTCCACCTTGATCGTGCTCGTGTCGGTGAAGTAGGGGGCCGCGCCCAACGGAAACGTCAGCTTCTGCTGATTCGCCTCACCCGGCTCAATCTGGGTGATCGTCTGGGTCTGGGTCGTGCCCTGCGGGTTGTTGGGCGGGATGTAGGTGAACTTCACGTCGATGTTCGATTCGATGAAGTCGCCGCCGTTCTCGACCGTGACCTCGAACCTGATGTCCGTCGTCCCGATCAGGGAGACCGTGTTCCCGGTGAGCTGCTTCCGCTCGGCGCCGCGAACCGCGAACGTGCTGGCGAGCCCGAGGCCGTGTTTCCCGGTGCCCGACGTCGTGCCCGCGGTGCCGTCCGCTGGGCGCACCCGCCTGAGGCTGCTGATGACCTTCCCTGCGCCGCTCGGCGAGGTCTTGTCGTAGTTCTGCCCGGGGAAGAACTCAGAGCGCTTCACCCGGACGTCCTTGATGTTGTCCTTCTGCAGCGCGTTCTCGGCGGGACCGACGAACGACGTCCGGTAGATCACGTCGCTCGCGGCGAGCACCTGCAGCGGCGCGGCGAGGCTGGTCCCCGCCGCCGCGGCATCCTTCGTGTTGATCGCCGCGTCGATCGCCGCGGGGAGCTGCCCGAGCCCCTGCGCACGGTACTCGAGGGCGGTGATGAGGGTTCGGTTGGGCGCCGCGAGCCGATCGGGCGGGTCGAGCTTGCGCGCCCGGTCGACCAGCGCCTGCGCCTGGTTGGACAGCTCGGTGACCTGGGGCAGGATCTGCGCAACTCGGAGGAAACGCTTGTTGTCGAGGAGCGTCTGCAGCGACTTTCCCTGCGCGGTCGACTCGTCGGAGATGGCGTTCGCGGTCTCGAGGTAGCTGCGGTAGGAGTCGACGAGCTTGTCGCGCTGGCAGCCGCGGATGGTGCTCACGAGGATCAGGATGATCACCACGAGGAGGCCGAGCGCGATCAGCAGCCGGATGCGCGGCTGCTGCAGCGGGGATCCGCCGTTGCCGCCACGGGACGACCCGCCGCCGCCTCCGCGGCCACGCCTCCCGCGGGAGTCGCGGCTTCGGGGAGGACCGGATGGCGCGTCGCCTCCGCCGGGGATGTCGTCATCGATGACCGACACGGCTACCGGCGTTCCCAGCGATCAGTATTCGTCGTCTCGTTCCTCAATGGATGCAAGAGTGGGCGAGGGGGGACTCGAACCCCCAAGCTCTTTCGAGCACTAGACCCTGAACCTAGCGTGTCTACCAATTTCACCACTCGCCCGTGGCGTCCTGCCCGTTTCAGGGTCGCAGGATGCTACCACGGGGGTGGCGAAGGGAATCTTCTGTGAGTTTGCCTCGCGATCAGCAGCACCTCGTGCTCGGCCGGTACCGGCTCGGCGCCGTTCTGGGTCGCGGCGGGGCAGCGCTCGTACACCGTGCTCGCGACGTTCGCACCGGCCAGGAGGTCGCGGTCAAGGAGATCCCCGTCGAGCTCGACATGGCCCGGCGCGCGGGCGCCGAGGTCCGCGCCGCGAGCCTGCTCTCGCACCCGGGGATCGTGCGCCTCCTGGACTTCGGTGAGGACCACGCCGCCTGTTACCTGGTGAGCGAGCTCGTGGACGGCCCGTCGCTGGCCGAGCACCTGCGGTCCGGCGCCGGCGCGGACACCGTCGGCACCGTCACGGTCATCGCCGACGTGCTCGACGGCCTCGCGCACGCGCATGAGCGGGGTGTGACGCACCGTGACGTCAAACCGGCAAACATCCTGGTCGACCGTGCGGGACGCGGGCGCCTGACCGACTTCGGCATCGCCCGCATCGCGGGGGAGGCCGGGCTCACCGCCACCGGCGGCCTCGTGGGCACGGTGTCGTACATGGCGCCGGAACAGGCCCGTGGCGAGCAGGCCGGCCCGCCGGCCGACGTGTACTCCGCCTGCCTGGTGCTGTACGAGGCGCTGGCCGGAAGGAACCCGATCGCCGGCTCGAGCCCCGCCGAGACCCTCCGGCGGGCGGCGGCGGGCCGGGTGGCGCCGCTGTCGCGGCACCGACCGGATCTTCCGTCGTCACTGTGCCGCGCGATCGATGGCGGGCTCATCGCCGATCCGCGATCGCGCCCGGCGCCGGAGTGGATGGCGCGGGCGCTGCGGGCGCAGATCCCAGCCGTGCAGGCCACCGGCGGGCGGGGGGGCCGCTTCGGACGGCGCGCCCCGGTGGCACTCGGCGCGGCGAGCGCCGCCGGGCTTGCCGCACTCATCCTCCACGAGGTCACGGACCTGCTGCCGGGTGCGATCGCGCTTGCCGCCGTGGGGGCGGGAGTTGCGTTCGCGGTCGCCCCGTGGCCGGCGGCGTTGACGGCCTGGGTCGGCGCGATGATGGCCCTGGGAACGGCGGCGCCCGGCCTGGCGATGGTGCTCGGCGCGCTCGGACTGGTCGCGCTCGTCCCGCTTCGCACCCGCGGGCGCCTGGCGCTCGTGCCCGCCGCGGCCCCGGCCCTTGCCGCGCTCGGGCTCGTTCCGGTGTTCGCTGCGATCGCAGGATCGGTCCGCGGCTGGCGATGGCGCATCTGGGCGGGGCTCAGCGGGGCGGCAGCGACCCTCGCGTGGCAGGTGGTTGCAGGCGCCGATCCGGGGCTCGACGGGGGGCGCATCACCGGCGTGTGGGAGCGCGTCGAGGGCGTCGTCTCACCGATCGAGACGGTCACCATCCTTGGCGAGCCGCTGCAGGCCCGGCCGGCGATCGCCATCTCCGCAGGACTCGTCGCGGTCGCCGCCCTCGTCTTCCCGGCACTGCTGCGGCTGCGAACCGGCATCCCGCGAACCGTCGGCGCGGCGGTCCTGATCGCCCTCATGATCGTCGGTGTCAGGGCAGCCGGCGGGAGCCTCGAATCGGCAGCCGGAGCCTTCCTGCCCGCGGGTATACTCGTCGTGGCCTGGGCCGGGAGCCCATGGCGGCGACTGAGGCGCGGCGTGGATCGGCAGGCAACTGTCACACTCCGCGGCGCCACCGTGGAACGACTGCCTGCCGCATGAGCGCACTACGCAACGTGGAGGACACCATCGGAGGGTTCGTCGAACGGATCTTCGGGCGGCTGTTTCGCGGTCACGTCGAGCCGGTTGAGCTCGCCCGCAAGCTCGCCAGGGAGATGGAGGACCACAAGACCGTCTCCGTCTCCCGCGTCTACGTGCCGAACGAGTACGTCGTGTACCTCTCAGCGGCCGACCGCGAGCGGTTCGCGTCGTTCGAGGCGTCGTTGACCACCGAACTCGGCGCCTACGTGTCGGAGCGGGCCAGGCACGAGGGGTTCACGCTGCTCTCGCCGCCGAAGGTGCGGCTCGAGACCGACACCGACCTGCGCGTCGGCGAGTACGGAATCGCCTGCCGGGTCGTCGACCCCCCGGTCGAGGCGCCCTCGGAGGTCGACGCGAGCGCGAACCTGGACGACGGCGGCTCGCTCGACGGCCTCACCCGGTTCCCGCCGGCTCCGCAAGAGCCGCCCGCGGCGCTCGTCGGGGAGACGCCGTCCGGGGCGGATGAACCGGACCTGTTCCTCGATCCGCCGGCACAGGCCGCCGAAGGCGCGATCGCCGACGAGCTCCCGGATGTCCCCCACGCCCCACCGTTCGGCGAGGAGGAGCCGGCCGAGGACGTCCCCGTCGGCGAGGCGAGCGAGGCCGCGGCTGACGCGCAACCCGCAGCCGACGTCGAGGCGGCGCCGGACGCGGGGGGCGAGATCGCTGCAGCCGGCGATGGGCCCTCGCCGGGGGAGATCGACCCGGCCGCCGAGCCCGTATCCGTCGCCCCGGCCGATCCGGACCCGGTTCCGCCGCCGCCCGCCCCGGAGCCGGATGTCGTGCCGGAACCCGTGGCCGAGGCGTCCGCCGTCCCACTGCCCGCCCCCGGCGGCTACGAGCCGCTGGCCGGGGTGAGCGGCACCCAGATCCTCTCGGCGGCTGACGCGCAGGCCGAGGGGCTCGTGTCGGAGGAGGTCTCCCTGATCGTCGACGGGCGCCGCCACCGCGTGACGCAGCGCACCACGACGCTCGGACGCAGCCGCGACTGCGACATCGTGGTCCAGGACGCCAACGCCAGCCGTCAGCACGCAGAGATCCGCCACGTCGGGCTCGACTACTTCCTCGTCGACCTCGGATCGACCAACGGGACAATCGTGAACGGACAGCGCATCCGCCGCCACCCGCTGACGCACGGCGATCGCATCCTCATCGGCACGACGGAGATCGTCGTGGAGCACCGCGCATGACCGAGACCGGCCTGCTGATCGCCGAGGCGGCGTTCCTGATCCTCCTCTACCTGTTCGTCTGGTCGATCGTCCGCTCGTCGAGCCGCGACCTGCGCGACGCGGGGCCCGTCGCGCCCCCGGCCGTCATCGAGCCCACGCACGCGGGCGACACCGGAAGCCACCCGGTCGTCGCCGGGGTTCCCGAGCGCGCGCCGGTGATGTCGCCGTCGCCCGCCCCGCCGCCGCCGGTGATCGCCGGGCAAGACCTCGCGTCGGCGGCTGATGTGGAGCCGGTCGAGAGCTCCACCTTGCGCGAGCGGCCCACCGGACCGGCGTTCGAGCTCTCGGTCAACATCCGGCCCCGGCTCATCGTCGCCTCCTCCCCGTCGCTCGCGCCCGGCGGCGAGTACCCGCTCGAGGCGGGGATGACGCTCGGCCGCTCACGGAGCAACGGCATCCCCATCTCCGACCAGTTCGCCTCGCACATGCACGCCCGGGTGTTCCCGAGGGGGCACTTCTTCTACATCGAGGACCTCAGCTCGACGAACGGCACGTTCGTGAACGGCCGCCGGATCGACGGGCCCGCCCAACTCAAGGTGCGCGACGAGATCCGCCTGGGTGAGACAGTCCTGCGATACGAGGAGTAAAGGCCCTCGTGCGGCCGGCGATTCGTGAACGTACGTCCGGCGGGAGCCGCTGAATGGCCGGCCCGTTGCGCCTCGTGGAGTTGGCGCACGCGTCGAACACGGGGCGCGTCCGCACCCAGAACGAGGACCGATCGCTCGCCGCGCCGCCACTGCTGGCCGTGGCCGACGGGATGGGCGGGGCGCAGGCAGGTGAGGTCGCCGCCGAGATGACGGTCGAGGCGATCGCTGCCATCGGCGACGCCCCCACCGTCGCGGCGCTCCGCGACAGCCTGCTCGACGCGAACCGGCGCATCCGCGCCGTCGCGGAGGACGACCCCGCACGGGCGGGGATGGGAACCACGGTCACCGCCGCGCTGCTCGACGACGGCGGAACCACGCTGATGCACGTCGGCGACTCCCGGGCGTACCTGCTCCGCGACGGGAAGCTCCGCCAGATCACCGACGACCACTCCATCGTCGCCGAGATGGTCCGCCAGGGGCAGATCAGCGCCGACGAGGCGGCGCGCCACCCGTCGCGCAACATCATCACGCGGGCGCTCGGAGCGGAGCCGGAGGTGCAGATCGACGAGGTCCGTCTCGATCTCCTCCCCGGCGACGTGGTGCTCCTGTGCACCGACGGCCTCTCCTCGCTCGTCGACGACGCGCAGATCGAGGAGACCGCCGCCGGTGCGCTCACGCTGGTCGATGCCGCCACCGCCCTCATCGACGCCGCCCTCGATCGCGGCGGCACCGACAACGTCACCGTCGTGCTCGCACGGATCGGCGACGCCGACGGGGGCGCCGAGATCACGGGCGCGCTCCCCGCGGTCGGCGGCCACGCGGACACGGAGTCGACCCAGGCACTTCGCATCCCGCCCCCGCCCGCGGCCGGACAGAACCCGGCACGAACGCCACGGGTTCTGGAACCCACCGTCCCAGCCCGACGGGGCCTCACCCGGCGGGTCATCGGGCTGGCCGCCATCCTCGTACTGCTGCTCGGAGCATTCGGCGCGTGGGCAAGCTCCCGTGCCTACTTCGTGGACGGCGATCCGAACGGCACCGTCCGCGTCTACCACGGCGCGCCGTTCGAGATCCTGGGGGTGAGGCTCTTTGCCGGGTGGGGCGACACCGGTGTGGCTGCGGCACCCATCCTCTCGGCGGAGCCGGCGATTCTCGGTCGGTCGGTGCGCGGCCAGGGCGACGCGGTGCGCCGCGCCGTCGACATCGTCTGGCGGTACGGCCTCCCGCAGGTCCCAGAGATCACGCTGCCACAGGCATCGGCGAAATCCCCGACCAAGCCCGCCCGGCAACCATGATCTCCCGACGCACGCGCGAGGCCGGGTTCCTGCTGGCGCCCGCCGCCGCAGGCATGCTCGGCGCGGTCTCCGTCGCATCGGCCGAGGCCGGGGGCCTCGATCTCGGCCCGGTTCCCGCGGTCGCCGTCCTCGTCGGCGTGTTCACGGTGCTCCACCTCGCCCTGCGGGCGTTCGCGCCCCACGCGGACCCGTATCTCCTCCCGCTCGTCGGGCTGCTGGTGGCGGTCGGGCTCGTGGAGCTCAGCCGCATCGACCCGGCGCTCGCGCACGACCAGGCGATCTGGGTGAGCGTGGGGGCGGCCGTCTTCATCGGCGTGCTGGTGCTGCTTCGCGATCATCGCGTCCTGCAGCACTACCGGTACCTCATCGGACTCGGCGCCGTGGCGCTCCTGGTCGTCACGATGATCCTCGGGACGCGCATCAACGGCGCCAAGCTGTGGATCCCCATCGGCGGGGGCCAGACGGTGCAGCTCGGAGAGCTCGCGAAGGTCCTCATGGTGATCTTCCTGGCCGGGTACCTGCGTGACCGGAGGGAGGTGCTCGCCATCCCCACGTCGCGGGTGCTCGGCCTCCCGCTCCCGCCGATCCGTCACCTCGCGCCCGTGATGCTGTTCGTCGGCGCCGCGCTCGTCGCGGTCGTGGTGCTGAACGACTTCGGGACGGCCCTGCTGTTCGTCGGGGTGCTGCTGGCGATGCTCTTCCTCGCGACCGGCCGGGTCGCCTACCCCGCCGTGGGCTTCGGGCTGTTCGCGGTCGGCTCGGTGCTGGTTTACCTCGCGGTTCCGCGCATCAACGACCGCGTCACGGGCTGGCTCTCGCCGTTCGACCATCCCCAGACCCTCGGCTATCAGATGGTGCAGTCCCTCTACGCCCTCGGCGACGGGGGCATCGTGGGCCCCGGCCTCGGCCGCGGGTTCCTCGTCAACGCCGACGGCAGCACACCCATCCCGGAGCTTCGCACCGACTTCATCTTCTCCGCGGTCGCAAGCGAGCTCGGATACGTCGGCGCGATCGGCGTGCTTCTCGTGTTCGTCCTCGTCGCCTATCGCGGGTTCGTCATCGCGGCCCAGGCGAACGACGGCTTCTCCAAGCTCATCGCGGGCGGGCTGACCGCGGTGCTCGCCTTGCAGGCGTTCCTGATCGTCGCGGGCATCGTGCGCCTCATCCCGCTCACCGGCGTCACATTGCCGTTCATGAGCTACGGCGGGTCGAGCGTCGTCACGAACTTCGGGCTCGTCGCGTTGCTGCTGGTGGTGAGCCACCGCAGCCGGCTCCCGGCACGGACGGACACGACGTGAACCGGTCCATCCGGCGCCTCTACCTCGTCATCGTCATCGGTTTCGCGCTGCTGGCCGGGTTCCTCGGCTGGTGGCAGGTCGTCGCAGCCGGTGAGCTCGAGCGCCGGGGCGACAACCCCTACGTCGCCGAGCGGGAGCGCCGGATCGATCGGGGTCAGATCATCAGCGCCGACGGGCAGGTGCTCGCATCGAGCCGGGCGAGCGTCGTCCGCGGCCAGAAGGTCTACCGCCGGGTGTACCGGCTCGGCGGTCTCGCCCCCCACGTCGTGGGATACGCCACACCACAACTCGGGCGCACCGGCATCGAAGCGGAGCTCAACCGCTACCTCGCCGGCAGCTACGGCGCCGAACCGCTCCTACAGCGGCTCAACCTGAGCGAGAAGCGCGGCGCGGACGTACAGCTCACCCTCGACACGCGCATCCAGCGGGTCGCGGTCGACGCGCTCGCGGGCCGGGCCGGCGCAGTGGTCGCCCTCAACCCGCGTACCGGCGCGGTGCTGGCGATGGCCTCCGCGCCCAAATTCGACCTGAACGACGTCGCGACGCGCTTTGACGAGATCCGCCGCCAGCCCGGGGCGCCGCTCCTGTCGCGTCCGACGCAGAGCCGCCAGCCGCCGGGGTCGACGTTCAAGGTCGTGACGACTACCTCGGCGCTGGAGTCGGGCGGGTACACGCCGCAGTCGCGGTTCGTCGACACCGGTCGCTTTGTGGTGAACGGACGCGCGATCACGAACTTCGGCGGCCGGGTGTACGGCGCCCACACACTCGAGACCGGCCTGACCAAGTCGATCAACACGACGTTCGCACGGATCGGCCAGGAACTGGGGCCCGACCGGCTCGGCGCGACCATGACCGCGTTCGGCTTCGGCGGCGGACCCGAGATCGGCGACCTGCCGGACGAGATGCTGGTGCCCTCGGGGCGTTTCGACGCCGGGCGTCTCCTGCCGAACGACGAGCAGGGCATCGACGCGCCGCGTGTCGCGATCGGCCAGGAGCGGCTCGCGGTGACGCCGCTGCAGATGGCGATGGTCGCCGCCGCGATCGCGAACGGCGGGATCCTGCAGCGCCCCTACCTGGTGAGCCGGGTCCGCGATCGCTCGGGTGACGTCGTGCGCGAGGGGCGCCCCGCGCCGGTGCGGCAGGTCACGACCCCCGACGTGGCCTCCGCGGTATCCGCGATGATGCGCTCCGTGGTACGTGAGGGCACAGGAACCGCTGCGGCGCTGGCCGGCCTCGAGGTCGCCGGGAAGACCGGCACCGCCGAGAGCGGCGTAGCCGCCCGCAACCAGGCGTGGTTCATCGGGTTCGCACCCGCCGCCAACCCGGTGGTCGCTGTCGCCGTCCTCGTCGAGGACACCTCCGGCACGGGCGGCGGGGTCGCAGCCCCGATCGCCGGCCAGGTCATGCGCGCCGCGGTGCAGGTTCGCTGATGGCCGCGGCGCAGCCAGGCGCCGTGGTCGGCGGCCGCTATCAGCTGGAACGGCCGATCGGGACGGGTGGCATGGCGAAGGTGTGGCTCGCGCACGACCGGCTGCTCGACCGGCGCGTCGCGGTCAAGATCCTCGCCGACCGGTACGCCTCAGATCCCGGGTTCGTGGAGCGGTTCCGCCGCGAAGCGTCGGCCGCCGCCGGGTTGTCGCACCCCAACATCGTCACCGTCTACGACCGGGGCGAGGCGGACGGCAGCTACTACATCGTCATGGAGCATCTGCCCGGGCCCGACCTGAAGGTCATCATCCGCCAGCACGGCCGCCTCGCGCCACGGCAGGCGGTCGATGCCGCGCTGCAGGTGCTGGCGGCGCTCTCGGTTGCCCATCGTCGCGACGTCATCCATCGCGACATCAAGCCGCAGAACGTGCTGGTCGCGGAGGACGGCCACCTGAAGGTCACCGACTTCGGCATCGCCCGCGCCGGTGACGACGCCGGCATGACCGAGGTTGGGTCGGTCATCGGCACCGCCCAGTACCTCTCGCCCGAGCAGGCGCGAGGCGAGGAGGTCACCCCCGCGAGCGACTGCTACTCGGTCGGCATCCTGCTCTACGAGATGCTCACCGGGCGTGTGCCGTTCGACGGCGACAAGCCGGTGGCGATCGCAATGCGCCAGATCAACGAGCCCCCGATCTCCCCGCGGCTGCTCGTGCCGCAGATCCCGCCGCAGCTCAACGAGATCGTGATGAAGGCGCTCGAGAAGCGGCCGGGGAATCGCTACCGGACCGCCGAGGAGTTCACCCGGGCGCTCGTGGCGGTTCGCCCGACGCTCCCGGCCCCAGCCGAGGACGCGACGCAGGTGCTCGCCGCCGTCGAGACGCCCGCGCCGACCCGCATCATGGCGCCGACCACCGAGCCCACCAGGATCGCAACCGGAAGAACCCCCGTGCCACCTCCACCCCCCAGACGCCGCCGCACCCCGATCATCGTCGCGATCCTTGCGCTCCTGCTCGTCGCGGGCGCAGCCGCCGTGTACCTGTTCACCGACGTCGGGCGCGCGGCGAAGGTTGCGATTCCGTCGGTCGTGAATCAGAGCGAGGAAACCGCGACTGCCCTGCTGGAACCTGACTTCCGCGTCAAGGTGAGAAACGACTTCGACTCGCGAGTCGGCATCGGGGTGGCCATCGGCACCGACCCACCCGTGGGCACCCGCCTCGCCAAGGGCAGTGAGGTCGTCCTCATCATCAGCCAGGGCCCCAGGGCGGCCGT
>CAYTRV010000009.1:0-26237 GCA_964440285.1 uncultured Bifidobacteriaceae bacterium | reverse complement strand
AAGCTCCGCCAGCGCCGCGGGAGCGGTGATGGGCGAGAAGCGAACGAATCGGGAGGATGCTCGGCAGTCGAGGTCGACCAGGAAGCGCCGGACTTCACGCTGGAAGAAACCGGACAACGAGGACGTCACCCTGTCGTCGTTCCGCCGGAGGAAGAACGTCGTGGTGATGTTCTACCCGCTGGCGTTCAGCGGGGTGTCGACAGCCGCTTCGCGCAGGGGGCGTTCGCGCGATCGCTCGGTCTGGACGCGACCGCCCTCCTCGCCGACTTCGAGCCGAAGGGCCACGTCGCCCGCCGCTACGGCGCTTACCTCGACGAGCGGGACACTCGACGCGCGCATCCTTCGTGATCGACAAGACGGGCATCGTGCGCCATGCTGAGGTGGTCGTGCCCATCGAGACTCCCGGCGAGGACGCCGTGCTCGCGGCCGCTCGCGACCTGCAACCTTTGAGGAGATGACCGTGGCTGTTTGCGCCCACACCGTGTGCACCTGCGAGGCCGCCGACGGGAGCGACTACTGCTCATCGTTCTGCGAGGCCTACGCCGACGCCCCCGAGTGCCACTGCCACCACGGGGAGTGCGCCGCGCCGCACCACCATTAGGCTCAACCCGGGTCGGGTCCGGGTGCGCCGCCGCCTCCGCGGAGCGCGAGCTGACCGCAGGCCGCATCGATGTCGGCGCCGCGTGAGCGCCGCACCGACGGCGTGACGCCCGCCTTCTCGAGGGCCAGGATGAACGACTCCCGGCGGGTCGACGAGCTGCCCCGGTGGGGGCCCTCCGTCGGGTTGTACTCGATGATGTTGACGTGGAAGCGGCCGTCGCGGACCAGCGTCGCCAGGCGCCGGGCATCCGCGGGGGAGTCGTTGACCCCATCGAGCAGGAGGTACTCGATGAAGATCCGCCGCCCGGTCGTGTCGCAGTAGCGGCGGCAGGCGGCGAGAAGATTGGCGATCGGCCAGCGGTTGTTGATCGGCATCAGCTCCGACCGGGTCGCGTCGTCCGCCGCGTGCAGCGAGATCGCGAGGCGGACCCCGAGGGGGTGGTGGGTGAGCTCCGCGATGCCGGGAACCCAGCCTGCGGTTGAGATCGCGACCTTGCGCGGTGACAGACGGAGACCGGCCGGATCGCAGATCTGCCGGCACGCCTCCAGGACGCCGCCGAGGTTCTGCAGGGGCTCGCCCATCCCCATGAACACCACGTTCGACACGTGCGCGCCGTCCCGCTCCGCGACCGTCGCGGCGAGCACGACCTGATCCAGGATCTCATCGCCAGTCAGGTTGCGCCCCGCCCCCATCCGGGCCGTCGCGCAGAACCTGCATCCGAGGGCGCAGCCCACCTGGCTCGACACGCACACCGTCCGGCGGCCCCGCGCGTGGGCGATCGACACCGTCTCGATACGAGCGTCGTCGCCCGCCCTCAGCGCCCACTTGACGGTGCCGTCCCGCGAGACGGCGCTCGCCTCCGGGCTGACCGCCCAGAGCGGGAGCGACTCGGCGACGAGCTCACGGAGGGCGCGCGGCCAGCTCGTGACCCCGTCCCAGCCGGTCGCGCCCCGCCGCTTCGCCTCGGCGGCCTGACGTGCCCGGTAGGCCGGCTCGCCGAGCTCCGAGAGGAACGACTCGAGCTGGCCGCTCACGGCCCGGCCGCCGACGGCAGAGCCTTCGGGCCGGCCACGAACGTCGTCCACGACGGCTTCTCGGTCCCGTCGAGGCGCAGGAGCCCGGACGGCCGGTCGGGCGAGTCCTGCACGCTGAACCAGACCGCGAGGCGGATGCGGGGAATCGCTGCCAGACGCTGGAGCGCCTGGGTCAGATACGTCGCCTGGTCGGCCTCGCTCAGTCCCGAGGGCGGGGTGGAGTAGCCGAACCGGGTCACGACGATCGGCACCCCCGGTGCGACGCGGTCGACCTCCTGCACCACCCGGGGCAGCGTCGCGAAGGACGGGATCGCCTCGGACGGCGCGTTCGGGGCGACCCCGGAGGCGAGGTGGATGGCGGCGGAGTCCATCGGCGGCTTCTCAGCGATGAGGCCCTGGATGAACTCCGTCACCGAGACGCCGCCGGCGGGCGGCGCGCTCGTCTCGATGTGGGCGACGCTCAACCCCATGACGAGCGCCTGCGGCGAGACGGCCTTGATCTCGGTCGACGCCCGCCGGAGCAGGTCCGCGTAGCGCACCGGGGACGCGGCGGTCACTTGCGTCCCGTTGTTTTCCCATTGCGGCATGAGGGTGAGCGGGCTGTTCGGCTCGTTCCACGGCTCGAAGAGTCGCACACGGGCGTGCGCGCCTCCGCTGTAGCGCGTGGCGAACGCCCGGACGAACGCGGCGTACGCCTCACCGTCCGGAATCCACTCGGGTCCCCTGTTTCCGTTCGCCCACCCCGGGGTGCGCGAGATTGCCACGATCGGCTCGACGCCGCGGGTCGACAGCCCGTCCAGGATCGCGTCGTAGCGCGACCAGACATACGCGGGATCGTTCGGGTCGCGTGGCGCGGCGGGGCGGTTCGCCGCGACCTCGACCCAGAAGACGTCGACGCGGGTGAACCTGGCGCCGCTCGCCACGATCCGGTCGATGCGGGCCGGGATGAGCTCGGGCGAGACCACCGGCAGCTGGTCGTCCTGCACCGCGACGGTGAGCGCACCCGGTGGGAACGGGCCGCCGTTGCGGGACCCGGCGTCGCCGCCACCGTCCGCAGCGACGCCGACGAGAGCGATCATCACACCCAGCGCGATGAGCGCCCCGATCCCGGTGGCGATGGTGACGATTCGGCGACTCACAGAAGCGCCTCCGCAATCCGGTGAAGCTCGTTCGGAATGTCGCCTCCCGGTTGGATGGCGAGCTCGGTCACACCGTCGCGTTCCATGTCGGCGACGCGACGGGCCAGGTCGCCGGCCGTGCCGCAGAAGCCGAATCGCCGGATGTTGTCGGGGGTGACGATCGCATGATCCTGCGCCAGCAGAACCTCGGTGAGATGGCCCTGGTGAAGCTCCTGGTGCCGCCGGTCCGCCGGGAGTGCCGCCGTGACGTCCCGGATGTAGCGCTCGGCCTGGGCACGCAGCGTCGGGTCGAGGCCGTCGAGGCGCCACGGCTGTTCGCAGAAGGCGTGGAACGCGACCGCCACGACCGGGCCGACCGCGGCGGCGAGGCGCGGGCTGTCGAGGGCCTCATCGGGATCGGCGACGGCTCCGACGGCGTGTACCACGAGCGGGAGGTCGGGACCGATGCCGTCCCGGACCAGCCCGAGGCCGCCGGGGTAGAACACGCCCGTCATCGCCCCATCGCCGATCCGCCGGGCGAGCGCCTGGGCCCGCGGCCCGCGGCACGACATGTAGATCGGCACGTCCTCGCCGCCGCCGGCGCCGCGCACGGGGATCTGACGCACCGGTCGCCGGCCCTCCACGTGGGGCGTCTCACCACCGGTCAGGAGCGCCCGCAGGTCGCGCACCTCTCGTTCGAGTTCGCCCAGCGGCACCGGACCGAGACCGAGGGTGAAACGGCCGGTGAAGCCCGCGCCCACGGTCGCGACCACGCGGCCCGGCGCGAGCGCCGACAGCGAGCGCAGACCGGCCGCAGTGGCGACGGGTGTGCGCAGCCTCGGAACGAGAACGCCGATCCCGAGCCCGATCCGCGTGGTGCGGTCGGCCGCCCGTGCGAGCGTGACGAACGGGTCGTGGTAGAGCAGCGGCGAGTCGTAGCACCACGCCCGCGCGAACCCGAGGTGCTCGGCAAGGGCGATGTGGTCCGGGGTGTCCCGGACGGGTGCGAGGAACACCGACAGGTTCACGCGGCGCCGGCCTCCACTCCGATCGGCGGTTCGCGGTAGACGATGACCTCGCGGAAGTTGCGGCGGCCGACGACCAGCACGAACGCGGCGATGGCCGCCGCCACGGCGGAGAACACCGCCATGGTCGCGGTCAGGCCGATTCCACGCGAGAGGTATCCGAGACCCACGCTCGGCACCGTACCTGCGTAGCAGCACATGTAGAGCGCGGAAACGAGCTTGCCCCGCTCGTGCATCGGCACGACGACGCTGCAGATGGTGGTCCCTCCCTGAAGGATCAGTCCGTTGGTGAACCCGATGACGCCGGCCGCGACGATCACCAGGGCAACAGTTCCCGCGACCGACGCCCCGACCACCAGGAGCGACCCGATCGTCGACGTCACGACCCCCGTGACGACCGCCCTGCGCGGCGCCATCCGGCGGAACACCAGCGGCGTGAAGCCGCCGGTGGCGAGGATGAGGAACCCGACGAGGCCCACGAGGGCGAGGTTGCGCTCCCCGAGCGTTTCGACCATGTACAGCGGGGCCAGGGACAGGAGGGTCGCGTCGAGGTAGCTCATGAGGAAGCCCGCGGGGGCGATGAACGTCGCGAACGCGCGGAACTGCCCCGCGGGAACGCCGACCCGAACCTGGAAGCGCCGGCCGCTCCCACGGCGGCTCAGCGTCTCCGGAGCGAGCACGATCGCGACGATCCCGCCGATCATCAGCAGCGCATGCCACTGAAACGGGCGGTGGATCGGATCGGACCCGTACTGGGCGAGGATCCCGGCCAGGCCGGGCCCGAGGCCGAATCCGAGCCGGAAGCCCATCCCCGCGAGCTGCGCCGCTGCCTCGCGACGTTCGGGGTGCGCGTGGTCCACCACGAACGCGGCACCGACCCCGAGGAACATGCCGATCGCGAGTCCCTGCAGGACGCGGCCCGTGAACAGCATCGGCACCGACGTGGTGAACGCGAACAGCAGCGAGGCCGCGCTGATCGTCGCCATCGCCGGGAGGATGAGCCGTTTGCGCCCGAGCCAGTCGCTGAGGTTGCCGGCCAGGAGCATCGTCGGCACGACGGTGGCGGTGTACGTCGCGAACAGGAGCGTGATCGTCCCCGCGGACAGGTCGAACCGCTCGGCGTAGAGCGGGAAGAGGGGCGTCACGATGCTCGTACCCATCGTGAACACGACCATCCCGATGAACGCGAGCCACGACCCGCGCGTCACGGCTTGACCCCGGCCCCGAGGCCCGGGATCCGTGGCAGGCGCACCGCGGCGAGCGCGGCCACCGCCAGGAACCCGGCGGCGGCGAAGAGGGCGTGGCGGAACCCGCCGGTGACGAGCTCGCGTACCGCCGAGATGGCCCGCTCGGTGCCGCGCTCCGTGCCCGGGGGGAGGGCGGCGTGCATGATGACGCCGAGCACCGCGGTGCCGAGCGCGCCGCCCGTGTTTCGGCTGATGTTCGAGAGCGCCGAGGCGACGCCGAGCTGGTCATTGCGAACCTCGCTGATCGCGCTCGTGGTGATCGGTGAGCTCGCCATCGCGAGCCCCACGCCGAACAGGACAATCCCCGGCGCGATGGCTGCGTACGACTCGGATCCGGCCGCCAGGGCGGCCGCGAGCGCGCCGACGGCCGAGACGACATACCCGCCGGTGGCCATCCGCGCCGGACCTGTGCGTGCGAAGGCGCGACCCGCGAGGGGTGACACCACGATGAACGACAGGGCGATCGGCGAGATCGCCAGGCCGAGCGCGATCGGCCCGAACCCGAGCACCCGGGTCATGTAGAACGGCAGGAGCACGAGGACGCCGAAGAGGGCCGCCGCCGACGCCCAGGCGGCGATGCTCGAAGCCGTCACCGACCGCAGGCGCAGGAGAGCGAGGTTGAGCAGCGGGTCGGCAGCCCGCCGCTCGCGCAGGACGAACAGCCAGAGGCCGACGCCGCCCGCGACGAGGCACGCGATCGTCGCCGGCGACGCGAACCCCCAGCTCTCCCCGCGCGACACACCGAGGAGGAGGCCCAGGAGCCCGACGCCGCCCAGGGCCGCTCCGGCGAGGTCGAACGACCTCGGGCCGGCGGGTCCCCGAAACTCGGGCAGGACGATCAGCGCGCCGGCGAGGACGAACGCGCCGACGATCGGGGTGAACCAGAACACGCTCCGCCAACCGAACACGGCGAGGAGGGCGCCGGCGGTGTTGAGGGCGAAGATCGGGGCGATGCTGACCACCGCGGAGAGGATTCCGAGCGCCTGTCCGCGCTCGCGCGGCGCGAACAGCTCGCCGATGTAGCTGACGGCGGTGGGCGCCATCCCGCACGCGCCCGCGGCCTGCACGACCCGGAAGGCGATGAGCGACCCGGCGCTCCAGGCGGCTGCGCACAGGATCGATCCCGCGATGAGGACGACCACGCCGGCGATGAAGACGCGACGGCGGCCATAGAGGTCGCCCGCCCGGCCGGCGATGGGCAGGAGGGTCGCTTGAGCCACGAAGAAGCCGGTCACGACCCAGGCGATGCCCGGGAGGTCGACGCCGAGGTCGCGCGCCATCGACGGCATCGCGATGTTGACGATGCTGATGTTCATCACCGACAGCCACATGCCGCTCGCGACGACCACAAGGGCGAACCAGCGCCTGCGCGGGTGCGTGGCGAGGCGTGCCCGCAGCCGGCGGGCGTTGGTGCTGGCCTGCGCCCTCACTCGAAGGAGTGTAGAGGGGTCCCGACGCCGCCCGGCCCCGGTACGCTCCGGGCGAGTGGACAACCGGGGACAGGAGAAGCTCTGGCGGTACCCGTCGCTCGTTCGGCTCTGGTCGTGGGCGCTGATGGGCGTCGGCGCGGCGATGCTGGCGGTCGGCGCCGCCTTCCAGGCGGGTTCGCAGCATGGGCTCTCCGCCGAATGGGTCGGCGTGGCGCTCGGCGTGAGCGGCGGCACCGGGGTGGTCTTCTATCCGCTCCTCCGCATGTGGCTCCGCAAGACCGCGCCCTCCGAGTACCTGCCGAGGGCGAAGCGCCTCGGCGGGCCGCGGCGCCTCGAGGCGGGACCTGCGGACTGGCGCCGGTGGGGGCTCGTCACCACGTCATTCCTCTTCGTGGGCAGCGCCGCGATGCTGGCGTTCCTGGTCGGAGTGCTGCGAAGCAGCGGGCCGGACGGCATCGCGGAGGGCGTGGTGGTCGGACTCGTCGGCGCCTGGGGTGTCGTGACGCTGAGCGACGCGCGCAGCATCGAGCGAACGGAGGCCTCGGAGGGGCGCCGGTACTTCGCCACCGGGCACCGGCCGACCGCGGCCGGCAACCGCCTCGTGTGGGTCCCCGCCGACGATGTGTAGCGAAACGCCCGCATGGGGCACTGCACATCGAGGCGCCGCACCGTCGGTGCTAAAATACCCCTACGGGTATCATCAGCGTCCCCCGACGGAGGTCGTCAGTGGCTGAGCCACGCAAGGTCATCATCATCGGCAGCGGTCCCGCGGGCCTGACCGCCGCGATCTACGCGGCGCGCGCGAACCTGTCGCCGCTCATGTTCGAGGGCTACGGCGCCGGGGGACAGCTCATGCTCACCACCGACGTCGAGAACTACCCCGGATTCCCCCTCGGTGTGCAGGGCCCGGAGCTGATGACGGCCCTGCGGGACCAGGCCGAGCGGTTCGGCACCGAGATCGTCACCGCCGACGTCACCCGGGTGGACTTCTCGGAGCGACCTTTTGGCGTCTGGGTCGGCGACGATGAGCACCGCGCCGAGACCGTGATCATCGCGACCGGTGCATCGGCCCGCTGGCTCGGCCTCGACAGCGAGGATCGGCTGAGGGGGCACGGGGTGTCGTCCTGCGCCACGTGCGACGGCTTCTTCTTCAAAGACCAGTCGATGGTGGTGATCGGAGGCGGCGACTCGGCCGCGGAGGAGGCGCTCTACCTCTCGCGCATCGGGTCGCATGTCACCCTCGTCCACCGGCGCGACGCGCTGCGGGCATCGAAGATCATGGCCGACCGCGTCCTCGCGAACGACAAGATCACCGTTCGGTGGAACGCCGAGGTCACTGAGGTGATCGGCGACGGCACGGTCTCCGCGGTACGGGTTCGCGATCTCGTGACCGGTGAGAGCGACGACATCCCGGCGTCGGCGATGTTCGTCGCGATCGGCCACACCCCCAACACCGGACTCTTCGCCGGCCAGCTCGCCCTCGACGAGAACGGCTACATCGTCGGCGACGGCACGCACACGAGCGTGGAGGGGGTGTTCGTGGCGGGCGACGTGCAGGACCACGTGTACCGCCAGGCGATCACCGCGGCCGGCAGCGGGTGCATGGCGGCGATCGACGCCGAGCGGTGGCTCGAAGCCCACGCGCATCAGCCCGCCGGCGCCCACGCGTAGACCTCAACACCAGACAACCGGAATCGAAGGGAACGAGATGGCAGACAGCGTGGTCGAGATCACGACCGACAACTTCCAGGGCACCGTCCTCGAGAACGAGAAGCCGGTGCTCATCGACTTCTGGGCCGAGTGGTGCGGTCCGTGCCGCATGATCGCCCCGGTCATCGAGGAGATCGCGTCTGCGCACGACAACATCGTGGTCGGCAAGGTCGACATCGACGCCCACCCGGCGCTCGCCCAGCGCTACGGCATCACCGGCATCCCGTTCGTCGGTCTCTTCGAGAACGGCGTGCTCGCGAAGCAGGCGGTCGGAGCGATGCCGCGGGCGATGCTCGAGCAGAAGCTCGGGCTGTCGTAAGGCGGCTGCGATGCCGACGTACGACCTGGTCTGCGACGGGTGCGAGCACCACTTCGAGACCTTCCGCCAGGGATTCCTCCGCGACGAGGACCGCGAATGCCCGCAGTGCGGGGCTCCCGAGTCGCGGCAGCTCTTCACCGGGTTCGTGACCGCCCGTCCGAGCCGGGGCGCCGTCGCGACAAGTGGGGGCGGCTGTTGCGGCGGCGGCTGCGGGTGCGGCCACCACTAGCCATGGCCACGCAGGCCCCACCCACCCGCGAGCAGCTCCTGGCGCGCCTACGCCGGGCCGAGGGGCAGCTCCGTGGCGTCCAGCGGATGCTGGAGCACGACGCCGAGTGCCGCGAGGTCCTCACCCAGCTCGCCGCGGTCAAGGCCGCCGTCGACCAGGTTGGGCTGCTGCTCATCACCGAGCGGCTGCGCTCGTGCGTCGCGGCCGGGGAGCAGGGGTGCGCCGAGGACTTCGACCAAGCGGTCGCCACGTTCCTCCGCCACGCCACCCTGTCGCACTGATCGGCGTACTCCATGATCGATTCAGACGAGGTCGAGCAGCCCGGTGAGCGTCTCGACCCGCGGGCACGGCACGTCCGGCCCGAGCGCGCCCCGATCGAGCAGCACGGCCCTTAGGCCGGCGTTCGCCGCGCCGACGCAATCGCGCACCGCGTCGTCGCCGACGTGGATGGCGTCCTCCGGCGCCACGCCCATGCCGTCCAGTGCGTAGCGGAACACCGCGGAGTCGGGCTTTCGGGCACCGGCGACGGCGCTGACGCTGACCACCGCAAAGCGGTCCAGTAAGCCAACCCCGTCGAGGACCCTCGGCAGCGACGCATCCCAGTCGCTGACCACCGCGAGCGCGCACCCGGCTGCCGCGAGGCCGTCCAGGGCCGGAACCACATCGTCGAAGCTGCGGTAGCGCAGGCCGGCCGCGAGCACGGCCTCCGCGACGTCGGCCGGCGGGGTGACGGGCAGCGCGGCGGCGAACACGGCCGCGCAGTCGCGCTGAAGCGCCCGCAGGCCGGCGTCGTCGCGGCCCCGGTCGTGGTTGGCCCGGTAGAAGCGGATCTCCGCGGCGAGCGCGGCGGCGACCGTCTCCGCAGCGAGCGCGAACCCCGCTTCGGCGAGCACCGACCGCAACCGCCCGACCGGATCGTCGAGCTCGATCAGGGTTCCGTAGGCATCGAGCAAGACCGCCTGGGGGCGGGGTCGCCTCACGTCCTTGATCCTCGCATGCGGCCACCGCCTCCGGCGCGGCGCACGAGCCGGAGAGACCCGGCGGTGATACGCACCCGGGCGGGTCGGGAATCGGCGAAGCGCCGCTATACTCGCGCCTGTTTGCTGGCATTTCCGGGAGGGTCAGGTGCGCATACCGCGTCGCCGAGCGGTCGGCGTCATCGCTGCCGTGGGCGCGCTCGCGCTGCTGTGGACGCCCTCGCTCGTCGCCCGCACCTACACCACCTCCGCGCAGCCGATCGACTTCCTCTCCCGACCGGACAAGGGATGGCGCTTCCTCTATGACACCGTGCGGCTCTCCCGCGGCGCGAAGCTCGGATCCGAAGGGCCGGCGCGTGAGACGGCGAACCGGGTCTGGCGCCGTGTCGATGCCGTCGATCTCGTGTACCTGGTCCGTCCCGTGACCATCCCGATTCCGCCCGGCGGCCTCACCCCGCCCCGACCGCAGCGCGTCCGGCCGCGCTCGCGGCTCACCTGGTTCGTCGAGGGGCGAATCGGCAACCGGGCCCGCCAGGTCATCGGGCTGATCGACTACCGCTCCGGTCGGGTCATCTGGGACCTGCGTCGCGTCTCAGGGGCGCCCCGGTGAGCCTGCGCACGCGGAACCGCCGCAGCAAGCGCCACGACGTGCGGCGGGTCCTGCTCGCATCCCTCGGCGGGCTGATCGGCGCCGGCACCCTCGTTGGCGCCCACTCGTTCACGCTGATCCGTGACGAGCTGCGCGCCGACGACTGCGACGCGGTGCGACTCGGCTCGAACACCAAGATCTTCGACCGGAGCCAGCGGCTCCTGACGACGATCGCCGCGGAGAACAACCGAGAGTCCATTCCGCTGAACCGGATGCCCCAGTACCTCATCGACGCGGTCATCGCCACCGAGGACAAGCGCTTCTACGAGCACCGCGGCCTGGACTACGACCGGATAATCGGCGCGGCCATCCGCGACGTCGGCGGCAACAGCGGGCGCCAGGGTGGGTCGACGCTCACGATGCAGCTCATGCGCAACCTGTGCCACCCGAGCGAGCCGCGGAACCTCTCGATCAAGCTCACCGAGGCGTACCTCGCGAAGAGCTTCGAGGAGAAGTACTCCAAGCAGGTCATCCTCCAGCGCTACCTCAACAGCGTGTTCTTCGGGAACAACTCCGTCGGCGTTCAGGCCGCGGCGCTCACGTACTTCGACCGTGATTCGTCGAAGCTCACCCTGGCGCAGGCGGCCCTCCTCGCCGGCCTGCCACAGGCGCCGAGCACGTACAACCCGTTCAGGAACCCGAAGGACGCGATCGCGCGACGCAACCTGGTGCTCGACGAGATGGTCGAGGAGGGGTTCATCAGCCGCGGGCAGGCCGACACGGCGAAGGCCGCCGGCCTCGGGCTCAAGAAGGGCAACGCGTTCGGGCTGAAGCGCGAGGGCTACTTCGTCGACTACATCGAGGGCATCCTCACGGCGAGCCTCGGGCGGAAGAAGACGCGTGAGGGCGGCTACCGCGTCTACACCACGATCCGGCCGAAGCTGCAGCAGGCGGCGCGCAAGGCGATGCGCGACGTGCTCTCCCGGTACAGCTCCGAGCCGCCGTCGTCGGCGCTCGTGATGATCGAGGCCAAGACCGGGCGGGTTCTGGCGATGGCGTCGAGCGAGGAGTACAACCGCAAGAACCAGTTCAACGTCGCCGGACCCAGCGCCCAACGTCAGGCGGGCTCGACGTTCAAGACCTTCGTGCTCACCGCCGCCATCAAGGAGGGTGTGAGCCCGTCGACTCGGTACTTCAGCAAGTCACCGATCAAGATCAAGGGAAGCGAGTGCGCGGAGCCCGTCGGTCCCGCGACCGTCGAGACATACGGGCGCAAGGGCGGGGGGTCGCGCACGATCGCGTCCGCGACCGTCGCATCCGACAACAGCGTGTACGCGCAGATGACCTGCGATCTGGGACCGGAGCTCGTCTACCAGACGGCGCGCAGCATGGGCGTCACGTCGATGGTGCCCACCATCGACCGGTACAACATCGCTCTCGGGCTCGGCGGGCTCAACCGCGGCGTCAACGTGCTCGAGATGGCCCGCGGGTACGCCCCGCTCGCCAACGGCGGCTACCGCGTGAAGCTGCTGCCCATGACCAAGCTCGTCCCGCCGGGCGGCAAGGCGACGATCTTCGAGCCGCAGCGCACCCGGATCTTCTCGGACGGCGTGGCGGCGGAGGTAACGAAGATCCTCCGGCAGAACGTGCAGGGCGGGACCGGCACGCGGGCGAACCTCCCGAACGTCCCGGTCGCCGGCAAGACCGGGACCGTCGACGACTTCACCGACGCCTGGTTCGTCGGCTACACCCCGAGATACGTGACCGCCGTCTGGGTGGGCTACCCGGGGGTCAAGCGAGCGATGCCCGGTGTGACCGGGGGGAGCCTCCCGGCAAGCATCTGGCGCAGCTTCATGGAGGTCGCGACGCAGGGCGAGTCCGGGCAGTCTTTCGCTGCTCCGGTGACCCCGGCTGCATTCAAACCGTTCTCGGGCTACTGGACCCGCCAGGCCTCGGCGCTGGCTGCCGCCGAGGAGAAGAAGAAGGCCGAGGAGGAGGCGAAGAAGAAGGCCGAGGAGGAGGCGAAGAAAAAGAAGAACATGCCCGACCCCGGTGCACTGGGTGCGCCGCCCGGTCCCAACCCCGGTGACGTCGGAACGCCGGTGGCACCGCCGTCGACTTCGCCCGTCGTTCCGCCGATCCCTTGAGCGCAATGGGCCGATTCGCGCGATACGGGGAACGCATCGCCCGGCCCCGCGGTGCCGCGGCCGTCGCGGGGCTCGTCGCCCTCGCCTTCGTGCTGGTCCTCCCCGCCGGCGAGGACGCCGCCGGGAACCTCTACCAGACCCAGGTGTGGCGCGACCAGGGCTGGCAGTTCTGGGACAACTTCTGGTACGCGGGGCGATACAGCCAGATCAACTACAGCCTCATCTACTATCCCCTCGCCGGGATCGTCGGCACCGCGGCGGTCGTCACCGCGTCCGTCGCGGGAGCTGCCGCGGCGTTCAGCCGCATCGTCCATCGGCGCTGGCCCGCGGTCGCCACGTGGCCGTCGGTCGCGTTCGCGCTGCTCTCACCGCTTCCCGTCCTGACCGGCACCTATCCGTTCCTGCTCGGACTCGCGCTCGGACTCGGCACGCTCGTCGCCCTGCAGGAGGGCCGTCGGAGGCTCGCGGTCGCGCTGGCCGCGTTGACCGCCGTCGCCCACCTCCTCGCCCTGCTGCTGCTCGTCACCGCCCTCATCGGGATCACCCTCGCCATCCCGCGTTGGTGGAAGCGCCCCACCGTTCGCACGATGGCGCTCGCGTTCGCGGTGATCGTCGGGGGCGCGGCACTCCTGTGGCGCGCGTTCAGCACGCCCGGCGGCGAGTACCCCTTCGAGGTCTTCGACCTCGTCGTCGTGCTCGTCTTCTGCGCCGCCGGGGCGCTTCTCGCGCGGGGCCGGCCCGACCTACGGGTGCTCCTCGGCGTGTTCGGCGTCTACGCGGCGCTCGCGGCCGCGGCGTTCGTAGTGTCGTCGCCGCTGGGCGCCAACGTCGGACGCCTTCTGCTCTTCATGGGCGCACCGCTCCTGCTCGTCCCGCTCGCGGCCCGCGGGTTCCGGCCCCGAGGCGTCGCCGTCGCGCTGCTCGGCGGTACGCTCCTGTGGCAGACCTTCCCGGCGGTCACCGGGTTGCGCGCCGCGACCGCGGTGCGCTCGTCGAGCGAGGAGTTCTGGTACCCGGTCGAGGCGTTCCTCGCCGAGCACGGCGACCCGAACCACCGGGTCGAGGTGGTCGCCACCGACCACCATTGGGAGGCGTTCTACCTTGCGCGGCGCGGCGTACCGCTGACCCGCGGCTGGTACCGCCAGGACGACTTCCCCGCCAATCAGGACCTCTACGGGGAGCTCACCGCGACCAAGTACCACACCTGGCTGCGGCGCCTGGGCGTCCGTTATGTGTTCCTCCCGGACGATCGCCTCGACTACAGCGCCGAAGAAGAGGCGGCGCTCCTGCGGGTCTCACAGGTGCTGCCGGAGGTCGCGCGGGTCGGCAGATGGACAGTCTTCGAGGTGCCGAACGCGACGCCGATCGCGACACCGGGGGCGTCCATCCAGGTCCGGGACATCTCGGCCGAGGAGGTCACCCTCGAGGCGGCCCGGGCCGGCAACTACCGCCTGCGCCTGCGGTACACGCCGTACTGGCGCGTGGTCCGCGGGGAGGCGTGCGCCGCGCCGCGCGAGCCGTGGGCGACCGAGCTTCGCGTGACGAAGCCGGGCATCGTGACGCTGCGATTCGACGTCGGCGTCGGGAAGGTCGTCAAGACGGTGCTCGGCCGGGACGCGAAATGCCCCGACGAACCGGAGGGAGCGGGCGCCGCCTACGGCGGGCCCTGACGGGGCGCCCAGGAAGGTCCGCCGAGGCTCCAGTCCAGATGCGGCTGGAAGTCGTTGACGAACAGCGCCCACAGCATCCACGCGATGATCGACACGAACCCGAAGAACGCGCTCGTCCGGTAGATCGTCAACGACACCGCGTCACCCACCCGCTTGCGAAGCCAGGGCCAGAGCGGGTCCTTCGGTGAGATCTCCGACTCGAAGTACGCGGTCGTGAGCACGCGCCATCGCAGGGCGAGCCAGCCCGCCCAGAAGAGATCCCACGCCCCGCCGAGCGACGTGTAGTACGCGATCGCGTCCTTCCGCCGGCCGGCCTGACCGACGTACTGCCAGACGTCCAGGTGCGCGTGCCAGTCGGTCAGCGGCCAGAACAGCATCACCCCGACCGAGTCGAGGGTGTCGGAGAGGATATGGGCGATCGCGCCGATCAGGAACGACACCGCCCAGATGCGCTGCTTCGACAGCGCCATGATGACGCCGGCGACGACGAACGCGAACAGCAGGCTGTGGGTGAACCCGACGCCGGGGAAACCGCGGTGGAGCTGCACCGGGTCGTCGACGATCTTGGCGTTGCCGGAGAAGTCGAGGCCGTAGACCGCCCACTTGGTGAACAGGTCCGGCGAGTAGGACCCCAGCAGGCAGAACGGCACGCTGATGGCGGCACCGAGCTTCGCCCGGATCAGGTACGGCTCGATGTCGTGGGCGGCCCAACTCACCGGAAGCGGCGCAGGACCTTCGGCTGCAGCGCGGTCACCACGAACACGTACACGGCGGCCTCCTGGAAACCCAGGAGGAGGGCCGGGGGAGCGGCGACCCCCAAGGCGACGTAGATCGCCCCTGCGACCAGCCAGTACGCGACCCCGGCGATGCCGGCCCGGCGGTGGGTGTCGGCGTCGCTCTCTGCGCTCGCGTCCGGCATCCGCGGGACTGTAGCGATCGGGTGATGACGCGGAGTACCGTGCGTCGCCGATGAACGACCCTGGCGAGATCCGCGCGCTGACCTGGAACCTGTTCCACGGCCAGGACGGAGCCCGACTCGGGCCGACGGTCGGCTCCACCCTGATGGGACTCGGCGTCGACGACGGAACGCTGCTGCACCTCAACCGCAAGTGGATCGACGAGATGGCGGCGTTCATCGCCTCGCGCCGACCGACGATGGCGGCGCTGCAGGAGGTGCCGCCGCTGGCGGTGGCCGGGCTCGCGGCGGCCACCGGGATGCGAGCCGCGCACGCGGTCATGCCGCCGCTGGTGGGGCCGGTGCGGTTGCGAGGCCGGCTCGCAGCCCGCAATCCCGACCTCTGGCGGACCCACGAGGGCACGGCGAACGCCGTGCTCGTGGCCGACCCGTGGGAGATCGTGCCCGGTGGCGTGTGGATGGTGCGCCACAATCCGCCAGGGTTCGTGAGGCGCATTGCGCGGGTGCTGCGCCTGCAGTGCCGAGAGACGCTCCATTGGCTCCTCGAGCCGCGTCGCCTCGTGGCCGTGCGGATCCGTCACCCGTCCGGACGGACGTTGACGGTTGCGTCGATGCATTGTCACAACTCCCTCCACTGGGAGCTGATCGCGCATGAGGTTCGTCGCGTCGTCCCGCGGATCCTCGAGCGCGTTCCCCCAGACGAGCCCTTGCTGGTTGCCGGCGACCTCAACGCGGCCGGGGTCGAGCACCCCGCGGTCCGTGCGCTCGTCGAAGCGGGCCTCGCGGAGGATACGACCGCAGATCTCGGGCTCGACCACATCTTCCACCGGAAGCTCCGGGTCGTCGAACCACCCCGCGCGCTGCCGCGGGAGTTGCGCGAGTTGGCGGTCACGTGGCGGGCGCGCCCCCGCCGGATCCTGCTCTCCGACCACGACCCGGTCGAGGCCGTCTACCGAACGCTCGACGACATCGGTGCCGGCGACTAGCCTTCGGGGGGTGTGCGTCCTCTGCTACACGCCGGGCATGGCGATCGGCGAGGTCGCGCTCGTCGGAGGTCCGTTCGTGGCCGCGGCTGTGATTCGCATGCGGAAACGTCTGGGTCCGGCGACGAGCGGCGATCAGTCGGCGCCGGAGCGAAGCCAGACCAGCGAGACGCACGTTGCCCAGGCTGAGGCGCCCGCGACGATGAACGCGAGCGGCTGAGCCGCGAGCGGGGCCGTCGGACCGTTCGCGACGCCGACCGGCACCCCCACCGCCTGCACGCCCAGGGCACCCTTGAGCGCCCACGCCGTCGCGAAGGCGCCGGCGGCGGCGGCGATGGCCCCGAGCCAGCGTGCGGCACGGCCCGACGGGTCGGGAACGGCAACCGCGATCGAGGAGCCGACCGCGACGAGGACGGCTCCGAGGAGCGGGAGGCTCCACAGCTCCCCTGCGGCGTCGATGCCGGTGATCGGCAGGTCGCGACCGGGTACGTCGATTCGGTACCAGTGAAGGAAGGGCGCCACACCGATGAGCGCGCCAAGCGCGGCGAGCACGATGCCGATCACCCTGGTCCTCATTGGGTGGGGATCACGCGGCGAAGGACCAGGACCCCGGCACGGTCGGAGACGAGCCTGAAATCCGTGCGGGCGCGCAGCCGGGAGACGGCGGCGGCGTGGGCGGCCGGATCGACGTCGTCGTCGACGTCCGGCTGCAGCAGGTCGATGACGACGTACTCGGCGTCCGCGATCGTCGGGAAGGCGAGGATCTTGCGCCGCTCGGACAGGTGCCCCGCGATGCGGTTGCCTGCCGACACGACGGCGCCGTCGGGCACCAGCTCGACGGCCTCGCGCAGAAGCGCGGCCCGTGCGGGGATGCGGTACTGCTCGGCGCGGACCGTTGAGCCACCGGGAACGTGCCTCCAGAACGGGAGCGGGCCGAGCAGGAATCCCCCGACCACGCCGGCTGCGACCAGCGCAGTGGACACCAGGGCGGGCGACGCCAGGAGTCGCGCAGCCCACCGGGGGTGCCTTCGCTGACGCAGCGTCGCGAGCCCCCTGATGGCCGCGGCGATCAAGAACGGCGCGATGACCGCCGAGTAGTGGTACTCGATGTGATGCTGCTCCGGCCGGCTCGACAGCAGGTTCAGGAGGAGGTCGGGGACGGCGCCGGCGGCGAGCAGTGGCGCGAACAGGGAGAGCGCCAGGAGGGGCAGCATCAGGGCCAGCAGGTACTTCCCGCCGTCGGCGGTCACCCCGAGCCGGATCGCCTCCCACGGCTGGGTGACCACCGTGCGCAGCACGTCGCCGGCGTCGGATCCGAGGTCGCCGTACCGGTCACCGACGAACGCGCTCGCCTCGCCCGCGTTGTAGTGCGGAATGATCACCCATACGGCGATCGCCGTCCAGGCCAGTGACGCCGTCGCGAGGATCGTCCCGGCCCACCGCCGACCGAGGCTGACCGCCATCCAGATCCCGAGGACGACCAGCGCGAGCCCGACCTGCTCCTTCGTCAACGCGGCGAGCGCGGCGGTAACCCCGAGGGTCACGTACCTGCCCTCGACCGCCGCCCAGATGCACCACAAGAGGAGCGGCGCGGCGAGCGTCACCGCATGGAAGTCGAACACCGTCGCCCACTGGATCGCGGGGAAGAGCAACGTCGCGGCGGCGAACGCCACCGCCAGTCGCTCGTCGCCGAGCCACCGTCGGGCAAGCAGGTACGCCGGGATGGCGGCGCTCGCCACCGCGACGGCCTGGACGACGAGCAGCATCTCGGGACTCGGCCAGATCCGCCACAGCGGCGCGAAGAGCCCCAGGATCGGGTCGACGTGCGCGCCGAGCCGGGACATCTCGGTGCCGGCCGGGTCCGTCACCGTGAACAGCTCGCCCCGTGACGCGCTCCACACCGCCTGCGCCATGTTCCCGAGGTCGTACCGGGCCGTGAAGAAACCCCGGTGGCGCAGGAGCGTCAGGGCGATGAACGTCGCCGCGAACGCCGTCGCGAGACCACCGACTGCCAGCGGCGGCCAGCGGAGACCACGACGGGCTGCCCGGCTCACCGCCTGCGCCCCGCCAGCACCGCGAGGCCGACGAACACGAGCTCGATGATGACCATCGCGAATCGCAACCCAACGGCCACCGCGATGGCAACGCCGCCGGGCAGGTGACGGGATAGCGCCAGGGCGAGGATTCCGTCGCGAACGCCGATTCCGGACGGCAGCACGAACGTCAGGAACGAGATGACGAACGCAAGGAGGAACGCGAGGCCGACCTCGGGGAGGCTCCCGGCCTGCGGCCCGGCGGCCGAGCGCACCAGCGCCCAGACCCCGACGACCAGCGGCACCGTCCCCGCGGCGTAGAGGAGCAGGAGCTGACCGACCTGCCGCCCCGTGAAGAGCGTCTCGAGTGGTGGGCGGCCCGCCTTCGTGAGCGCCCAGCCCGAGAGGCGCCGGAACGGCACGGGATGCAGCCCGGCGAGCACTACCGGAACCACCACAAGCAGCCAGAGCAGGCGCCCCTCACCCGGGTTGCCGTACGCGGCGAGGAACGCCACCGCGCCGACCGTCGCGATGCCGAGGGCCAGGGCCTGCTCATAGACGGTTGCTGCGAGGGTCACTCGCCGGGGCACGCCCTCGTCGTGGGAGAGCACCGCCCGTCCGACGACCATCATCACGTTCCCAGGGACGTAGCGCGCCAGCAGGGACCGCGCCCAGATCGACAGCGCAAGCGCGGGGGACGGATGCACCGGCGAGAGCCACTCGACCGATCGGCCGTAGGCCAGCCCGTTGAAGGTGTACGCGAGCAGCACCAGCGCCGTGCCCAGGACGAGCCATCCGGGCTCGAGCCTCCAGTCGTACTTGGACACGCGTCCCCAGCCGCGCGCGAGCACCACCCCGAGCGCCGCGACCACGAGGACGACGACGATCGCGGTGATCCATCGACGTCGGCGGGCTCGCATCGACGGCGCTCCGGTGGCGTCGAGCGGCTCAGGATCTCCGATGGTCACTCCCGTGAACACTAGTCGCGGTCATCCCTGACGGAGATCCGCCGGTCGTCAGGGGATGACGCCGTTGGCGCGCAGGAGCCCCTGCGCCGCGACGCCCGCATCCTGCCCGTCGATGTCGACGAGACCGAGGAGCGTCCGCGTGTTCTCGGTCGACAGGAGCGCGGCAACCCGGTCGAGCGTCGGACCGAAGGCCGCCGGCGCGGTCGCGAGGTACGCCTGGCTGACCACGGCGACCCCGTGCTGGGGGGTGCCGGCCAGGCGCCGGGTGGCATCGCGGAGCGCCACCAGGGCGAGGCGGGCCGACCGCGGCTCCGACGCGCTCGAGAAGACGCAGTGTGCGCGTCGCCGTGCGATGACGTCGAACCTTCCGGTCCCGGAAGCGACGACGACCCGCCGGAACCTGACACGGAGCGCGGCGAGCCCGTCTGCCCGCACGACGTGCGCGGGGCTGGCGGCGTAGGTGAGCGAACGCGACGCGCGGCCCAGCGCCAGGAGCCCGGCGAGTCGGTGATCGCGCACCGCCCGTGCGGTGCATGCGACCTGGGGTGAGTCGTCATACGCGGCGATGGCCAGCGGCGCCTGTGCGCGAGCTGCGAGCAGGGTCGCGAGGCTCTCGCGAAGGCGTGTGTCGTCGCGCTCCTTCCGGCGCGCGAGCACGCGTTCGAGGAGCGTGGCGGTCTCGGTCATGTAGACGTCGGCGCTCCCGCGCTGCGATGCGGAGTCCGCCGCGCGTGCGGTCGAGTAGCCCGCCCGGGTCACCGTGAATCCCTGGGCGGCGAGCGCCTGGGCAGCGGCCTCGGCGGCCAGTCGTGTGGCGGACGTGCCGCTGTCGGCGATCGTCACCCGGGTACCCGCGCCGAGGGCCGGTGCGGTGGCGACAAGCGCGACCGCCGCGACCAGCGACCTGCGACTACCTGATCTGGACAAGGGTCCCAGTCGTTGCGAATGCGTAGACGGCGGGCGCCTCCGGGTAGCCGACCCGGATGCACCCGTGCGACGCCCAGTACGCGGGGACGTTCGGGTACTCGTGGAACGCGTACCCGCCGCTGAAGTAGCTCGCGTACGGCAGCCAGACGCTGAACGGCTTCGACCACGACATCCGTTCCTTGCGGGCGATACGGAACGTCCCGTGCGGCGTGCGCCCCCCCGCACCGGTGGACACGTGGATCGCCCGCTTCACCGCTCCCCGCTCGATCAGCAGCGCGACGCCCTTGTACCGGTCGACCTCGATGCGTCGGGTCCGGCTGGCGACACGCGGGCGCGGGATCCTCGCCACGTTCAGGCGGCGCCGGGTCGTGAGGTTCGCGTCGCCGGTCCGGGCCAGCCCCTCCCAGGCTTGGAACGCGAGGACCGCCTGGGATGTGCGGTAGTCGAGCCGGCCGTTGATGGCGCCGGCCGCCAGGTAGCGCAACTGGATCAGCCGCCGCTGCACCTGCGCGATGCCGACTGGCACGGGCCCGATGACCTCGCGCTTGGGGAGGGAGCCCAGCGTGATGAGGGCACCCGGGTCTTCCCCGGGTGCGGGCACGGGCTCGGTGCCGAGGAGGATCCGCGCCGCGCCGACGTCGGCTGCTTGGGTGACGGTGTGGACGATCTGCGCGAGGCGCATCGCGACGGCCTCGCCGCCGCCGCTTGCCGCAAAGCTCTCGGGGACCCGCAGGTACGCGACGCCGTTCGCCACGACGGCCTCTTCGAGGCTCGTGCCCCTGGGAATCGCCGTGCGGATGCCGTCGCGCCGCTCCGCCCGGTTCGGGCCGACGAACAGCCAGCGGATGGCAGTGGTGAGCCGGTCGGCGCCGGGCGCGACCGGACGCTCGACCATCTGGAGGCGATCGCCGCGTGCGAAGAAGACCTTGACCTTCGACGCCGCGAGCGCGGGGGAGGCCGCGAGGCTCACCGCGATCGCGGCAGCGGCGGCGACGGTGGCGAACCGGACGATGCGGTCGAGGGGGTTCGTCACACCAATGAACGTACATGAGCAAGGATCGAAATCCTGCCCAGAGCAGCACGACGCCGGGCGATCAGCCGATCACGCGGTCGATCCGGGCGGCGACCTCGTCGACGTCCCGGCGCAGGTGGTTTCGCTGGATCATCTCGCTGAGCAGGCCGATCGTGAACAGCTGCACCCCCACCACGATGAGCAGCACGCCGAGCAGGAGCAGCGGGCGTCCGCCGATCGCGTTCCCCGCGATCTTGAGGGCGGCCATGTAGACGGAGATCGCGAACCCGACGATCGAGAATGCGAGCCCGAGCCCTCCGAACAGGTGCATCGGCCGCCAGCGGAACCGGCCGATGAACATGATCGTCAGCAGGTCGAGGAACCCCCGGACGTAGCGCTCCAGCCCGTACTTCGAGCGTCCGAACCGCCGCGGCCGGTGGTGGACCGCCATCTCCCGGACGCGGAACCCCTCGGCCGCGGCCATCACCGGGATGTATCGGTAGAGGTCGCCGGAGAGCGACAGCGACCGCACCACCTCCGCCCGGTAGGCCTTGAGGCCGCAGTTGAGGTCGTGCAGCGCGAGCCCGGAGAGCTGCGCCGTCACCCCGTTGAAGACCCTGGACGCCGCCCGCTTGGTCCAGCCGTCCCGCCGTTCCGCCTTCCAGCCGCTCACCAGGTCTGCCCCGTCCTCGAGGGCGGCGATCATCGCCGGCAGCTCCGACGGGTCGTCCTGGAGGTCCGCGTCCATCGTGATCACGGCGTCACCGCGGGCGTGACGGAAGCCCGCCATGAGGGCGGCGCCCTTGCCGAAGTTCCGGCGCAGGCGCACCACGCGCACGTCGGGCTCCGCCGCCGCGAGCTTCTCGAGCACCGCGAAGCTCCCGTCCTGCGAGCCGTCGTCGACGAAGACCACCTCGGCGTCGCGCCCGAGTGATCGCAGGACCGGCAGCAGCTCGTCGGCGAGGGGTCGCAGCGACTCGCACTCGTTGAAGACGGGGATGACCACGGAGATGCAGGTGAGCGGTTCCATGCCCGGGCGATGCTAACGGGGGCGGGTTCGGCGGCGCCGGTATGGTGCCCGCGATGTCCGATGTGGTCCCATACGACGAGGCGCTGGCGACGGTGATCGCAGCGTGCCGGCCGCTCGCGACGGAGCGCATCCCGCTCGCCGACGCGGACAGACGGGTGCTCGCAGTGGCGCCGCAGCTCGTGGTGCCGATCCCGCCGTTCGCGAACAGCGCGATGGACGGCTACGCGGTACGAGCCGCGGATGTCGCGGCCGGCGGCGGAGCGCTTCCCCTCGACCCCGAGGTTCCCGCGGGGACCGCGCCGGCGCCGCTCCGCCCCGGTCACGCCGCTCCGATCGCGACCGGCGGACCCGTTCCGGACGGGGCGGACACGATCGTACCGATCGAGGACGCCGCCCGAATCGGCGGCGAGGTGCGCCTGCCGGGCGGTCTCACGCGAGGCGCGCACATCCGTGCGGCCGGGAGCGATCTCCGGGTCGGCGCCGCGCCGCTCACCCCTGGCACCCGGCTTGATCCCGCGGCTGGGGCGCTGCTCGCTGCGGTCGGCGCGACCGAGGTGGACGTGGTCCGCCGGCCGCGGGTCGCGCTCCTGTCCACCGGCACCGAGCTCGTGCCGCCGCACGCCGTCCCTGGCCCCGCGCAGATCCGCGATTCGAACTCCACGGCGCTCGCCTGGGCCCTCACGCGTGCCGGCGCCATCGTCGTGCCCCTCGGCATCGCCGCCGACGACGTCGACACCCTGCGGCCCCTGCTGGACGCGGGCCTGGCCGCCGACATGCTGGTGACCTCAGCGGGGGTCTCCGTCGGCGAGCGCGATCTGGTGCGGTCAACGCTGGCGGAGCTGGGCGTGGAGACGCACTTCTGGGGAATCGACCTCAAGCCGGGCAAGCCAGTGGCGTTCGGCACGCGGGGCGCGGCGCCGGTCATCGCGCTCCCGGGCAACCCGGCGTCGAGCCTCGTGTGCTCCACGCTGATCGCGGAACCCGCGGTGCGCGCGCTCGGCGGGGTGATCGACGCGGCCCCGCCTCGCGAGCCGGCGATCGCCGGCGGCCGCTGGCCGGCGGCGGAGTCGCGCCTGCACGCCGTCAGGTGTGCCCTGTCGGCGGCGAAGGGGTGCCTCGTCGCGACACCGACCGGCGATCAGCGCTCCCACCGCATCGGCTCGATGGTGGGCGCCGACTGCCTTGCGTTGATCGAGCCGGGTCGACAGGTCGATCCCGGCGACCCTGTGACGATCGTGCGGACTCCCGGCCACGTTGGCTAGAGTCCCCGCTACTCCCGCTTCTTCTTCTTCTTCTTCTTCTTCTTGACCGCGTCGACCCAGTCGGGGCGGGGTTCCGCAACCGGCCGCTCGGCGGCGGGCAGAGCAGGCGCCGGCACGGACGCGGCCGGGACGTCACCGAGCGCGAGCGCCGCGAGCACGTGCGCGCGCCAGACCTCGACGAACTCGGGGGAGTCGGGGTCGACGCCGAGGGCGCGCGCCGCACCCGGATGGGAGAGCGGGAACCAGCACATCGCCAGCGCGGTGAGGACGACCCGGTCGGCCTGCGGTCCGAGCCCGGCGAATGCGATGCGAAGCGCGTCGACGTGGGGCTCGCCCTCGACGACGCCGACCTCCCGGTCCAGGAGGCGCACCAGCGAGCGACGGGAGGAGAGCAGCCCGAGGAAGGCATCGACGGTATCGGCGACCACCGAGGCGCCGGTGCGCGGCCCCACGGCGTCGCGCACCCTGAGGGTCTCCGCGAGCATCCGCAAGGTGGTAGCGGCTCGTTCCACGACGAGGCGGTAGAGCGCCTCCTTCGTTCCGAAGAAGTAGCCCGGGGTGCCGCGGGACACCCCGGCGACCGTACCGATCTGCGCGAGCGTCACCGCATCGAAGCCGTGCTCGGCGAACAGGGCTTCAGCGGCGTCGAGGATCGCGGCGCGGGAGCGCTCCGCGTCACGTTGCCTTGGCTGTTCCGCCATACGCCAACCGTCCCCACAACTCGCTTGCCGTCTGGCAAGTTAGCGCCGCGCGCGGACGGCACGCGAAGCGCGACCCGCGACGAGGCCCTTCCGGGCCCGGAACGCCACCAGGGTGCTGAGCGACACCACGCACACCCCGACGGCCGCGCCGAGCACCGGTCCCGCGAGGCCGCGGGCGCCGCTGACAGCCGTCTGACACAGGTACCAGACGGCGAACAGCGGGCTCCGGTCGATGTCGGCTGCCGTCATCAGCACGATCGCGATCGGGCCCGCAAGTGCCAGCACCGCAAGCGCGCCGATCTGCCACTGCCGCGGGACGACCGTCGCGGCCAGCGCCGCGTGGGCCGCCGGAAGGATCAACACGAGCGAGAAGGGCGCAACCCACCACGCCAGCAGCGTGAGCAACGCGAGCCAGATGAGGGCGCCGGCCGCCTCGGCCGACGGGCTCGCGCCGGCGGCCAGAACCCGCGGTCGTACGCCGAGCCACACAACGGCCGACATCAAGAGCAGCAGCAGGATGCCCAGCCACGCCTGACCGTCGAGGTGCAGATCCACCACCTTCGGGGGCCGCCCGATATCGGGACCGCGGAAGATGCCCCACATGCTGAGCAGATGCGCCAGGAACAGCACCACGAGCGGGGTGACGAACCGCCACGCGACCGCGCGCAAGCCCGCCGAGACACGGATGCGGCCCCGCCTCACCCGGGCGGCGGCGTCGAGCGCCATGACGAGCAGCGGCAGCGCGAGCAGGAGCAGCGCCAGCCGCCCGACCGCGGGCCGCAGGATCTTGCCCGCGTAGGCGAGCGCGGCATCCGGGACGTTGGCTCGCTCGCGCACGTCGAGCAGGTTCACCAGCCAGAGCGCCGCCCTCCCGGCGCCGCCGATCCGTTCACGCTGGATGGTCACCGGGCCGGCCGGGAGCGGCGACTCTTCGCGGTCGGCGAGGGTCACCGCGGGGACGCCCAGATCAATCGCCGCCCGCTGCTCGCCGCGGGTCTCCGGCACCGCGAGGCGCAGAAGCTGCTCGCGAAGCGAGGGCAACGCAGACGGCTCGAAACCGGCGTTCCTCACCGCCTGGTCGGCGAGCTGGCGTATGGCGAGCGCCTGGCGCCCCGCCCCCGACGACCAGAGCCGGACCACCCGCCCGTCACCCTCCCCGGGGGCATCGAGGACGATGACCCCGGCGATGCGCGTACGGTCCACCGACCGCAGATACCAGCGGGTTCCAGCGTTGCCGATGGTCCCCCCGTCGACCGACAGGAAGATGATCGTGTGGCGGTATGAGGTCCTGCTCGCGGTTCGCGCGAGCTCGACCAGGATCGCGCTGCTGGTCGTGCCCGCCGTGACGCCGCGAGGGGCGTCGCGTGGCGCGACGATCACGATGTTGCGCTGCGACTTCGTCGGCGCGCGGGCGGGGAGCGTGAAGAACACGTTCTTCAACGGGATCCGCTCGCCGCCGACGCGGGCCACCATCGCTTGCGTCGCGACCCGCCGCTCGCCGTCGGGGAGGCCCCTGAAACGTCCCTCGATCCACGACGCGGCGGCGTCCGCGCCAGGGGAGCCCGGGACCCGCTCCGGCGCGACCGAGGCGAGATCGCTGGCGGTGTCAGCGGCCACCGCGGAGTTGAAGGTGGCCACCTGGTCCGTGCGAACCACCTCGTCAGGCGGCTCGAGCGTGAGGAACGCGACGAGGAGCGCGACCACCGCGACGAGCCACGCCTGGAGATAGAGCCGTCCGTTGAGCATCAGCAGGATCCCACGGGACCCGCGGGATGCTGGTTGGTATCACACCGAATCCGCGAAATCCCGGCGGCTCGGCGCAGGGGACAGCCGGCGCGACGCCACAGGCACCCCCCGATAGTGCAGCGGGCATGACTCGCTCCCGCTTCCCGGTCGACCCGCCGAAACGTCCAGCGCCGAGCGGTCCACTAGTAGTCTCGGGTCACTGAAGCCTCCCCACGATCGAAGGCAATGGACACCAGCCTCATACTCGTCTCGAACCGCGGGCCCGTGACGTTCGAACGGCGCGGGAGACGTCCGCGGACCACGCGACGGGGTTCTGGCGGGCTCGTGAGCGCCCTCTCCGGCCTCATCGAGCACACGCCGGCGGTCTGGGTGTCAGCCGCGATCAGCCCGGAGGACGCCGCCGTCTCCGAGGAGGCCGGCGGCGGCTCCTTTCCCCTGCCGGGCGTCGGTATCGAGACCCGCGGCCGGTTCGTCATACTCGAACCCGAGACCTACCACGCGTACTACAACGTGATCGCGAACCCGATGCTGTGGTTCATCCAGCATTACCTCTGGGACCTCTC
>CAYTRV010000008.1:0-27082 GCA_964440285.1 uncultured Bifidobacteriaceae bacterium | reverse complement strand
TCTCGGGGGGCTGCATCTGGACGCCGGGGCTGACGCCGGGGGTCTCGTTGATCGCCTTGTACGCGGCGGAGACCGCCTTCTGCTCGTCCTCCGAAAGGCTCGCCCACTCGTCCGGCGACTGTGGCGTCGCGGCGGAGCCCTGATGGTCAGCAGCATGTGCTTCATCGCTCCTCCTTTTCGGAATGGTCGCCCATGAGACGAACGGGGAGCGACGAAATCGACAGCTCCGCGCCGAAGATCCACACGGCCACGTCTATTCGCGCAGCACGCACATCCCTTCCCCCTCAGCGGCGAGGACGTCGCCGGGCAGGTGGATCGCGACGGTGGCGCGGAACGCGCGCTCGCTGCGCTGGACGAGGCGGGAGCGGAGGGTGAGGGTGGCGTCCAGCGGGATCGGCTTGCGCACCCAGTACCGGACCTTCGCGGTCATTCCCCACAGTCCGTGCGCGGCGCCCGCGTAGACGAGCATCTCGTCGACGAGGACTCCAACGACGCCGCCGTGCAGGCGCTCGGGGTAGCCGGAGAGCTCGGCGCCCGGCGCGAACGTCGCGACCGCGTCGGTGCCGTCCCGGTAGATCTGCAATTGCAGGCCCCGCGGGTTCGCCGGCCCGCAGCCGAAGCAGTCCGGGCACTGCGGCGGGTTGAGGAGCGTCAGGCCGTCCATCGTCCGAAGCATGCCATCTCGCCGTTCGGGCACCGGCGCGAGACGGGGGTGTCAGGCACTTGACGTTGACATCGGGTGTCAGCAGGCACCTTTGAGCCAGGCTGGGCGACCGCGCCCCGACGGCCGTCGGGCGGCGGTGGCGATTGCGACCCGGGTAATCTGGCGACCGGGGACGACGGGAGGCGACGGCATGGCGGGCGAATCGATTCCACTCACACAGATGGCGCACGGCTCCGGCTGCGGCTGCAAGCTCAGCCCGGGGCTCCTCTCCCAGGTGCTCGCGGCAATGCCCGCGCTGCCTGCCGACCCGGACATCCTCGTCGGCCACGACCGCCTGGACGACGCCGCCGTCTATCGCCTCGACGACGAGGTCGCGGTCGTCGCCACCGTCGACTTCTTCACGCCGATCGTCGACGACCCCGCCACGTTCGGCGCGATCGCGGCCACCAACGCCCTCAGCGACATCTACGCGATGGGCGGGCGGCCAACGTTCGCTCTCGCCGTCGCCGCGTTCCCGAAGGATGGCGACATCGCGGTGCTCGCCGAGATCATGCGTGGCGGCGCCGAGGTCGCGGCCGCGGCGGGCTGCCCGGTTCTCGGAGGACACACGGTGGACGACGCGGAGCCCAAGTACGGGCTTGCCGTCATCGGAACCGTCCACCCCGGCCGTGTCCTGACCAACGACGCGGGGGTCGCCGGGGACGTGCTCGTGCTGACCAAGACGCTCGGCACCGGGCTGGCGGTCGCCGCCGCGAAGGCGACGGAGCCGGGGCCGGTGCACGCCCTCGCGGTCGAGCAGATGCTGAAGTCGAACGCCGCGGCATCCGAGGCGGCGGTCGAGGTGGGGATCCGATGCGCCACTGACGTCACCGGGTTCGGGCTGCTCGGGCACCTCCGGGAGCTTGCCGCCGCCAGCGGCGTGGGAGCCGTCATCCGGGTCGACCGGGTCCCCGCGATCCCCGGCGTGCTCGAGCTCGCAGGGTACGCGCCCGGTGCGGTGGACCGCAACCGGGATCACATCGGCCAATGGGTCGACTTCGACGCATCCATCGTCCCGGAGGCGCGGACGCTCCTGTTCGACCCGCAGACCAGCGGCGGGCTCCTGCTCGCCTGCCCCCGGGAGCGTCTGCCCGAGCTGCTCGCCGCCCTCGGCTCCCGCGGTGTCGGCGGTCACGCCATCGGCCAGCTCATCCCGGAGCCCGTGGGCCGCATCGGGGTCGTGTCGCCTGTCAACCGGCTCGGCCCGACGGGCGGCGGCAGCCAGACAGCGGAGCCGCACGAGGCACCCGCCCCCGGGGGTGAGCCGCCGGAGCCGGTTGGCTGAGGCCGGTCCGCGTTGCTACCCTCCCGGTCGTGACCACACTCGTCATCATCGTCCATTCGCTCCTGTGCGTGATCGTGATTTCGCTGGTGCTCATGCACTCCGGGCGGGACGCCGGTCTTTCCGGTGCGTTCGGCATGGGCGGCGGGTCGAGCTCCACAGGGGGATCGACGGCGATCGTCGAGCGAAACCTCACCCGGGCGACGATCATCGCGTCGCTGCTCTTCGCCCTCACGACGTACGCGCTCGCCAAGCTTCTTTAGGCAGCATGCCAGGGAAGGTCGCCCGGCGGGAATGGTGACGGACGCCACCCTTCCGGACCGCCGCGCCGACGGTTAGGCTCCCGTTCATGGAGCGAGTTCTGAAGCCGGCCACAAGGCTGGTCGCCGCCGCGGTGACCGTCGTCGTCGCAGCGATCGCGATCTATCTCTTCGCGGTCCTCAACGTCTACATCATCGCCTGGGTCGTCCAGTTGCTCCAGAAGCTCGGCTGACCGAGCCCAAGCGTCCAACCGCCGGCGAAACGACGAACGCCTCGCCGAGCGAGGCGTCTTCGAGTGCGCCCGAGAGGACTTGAACCTCCACGGCCCGTAAAGGCCACTAGGCCCTCAACCTAGCGCGTCTACCAATTCCGCCACAGGCGCATGAGCGAGGCGCAGTATATCGGGCGATGGGGGCCCGGCCCCGATTTGGCGCAGTGCGGTTCCCCTGCTACGCTCACGAACACATGTTCGGCTCTTGCAATTAGGGGGCACGCGGATGGGTGAATTGAGTGATCGGCAAACGGAGATCCTGGCGTTCATCTCGAAGCACTGCGCAGTGCACGGCTACCCGCCCACGGTGCGCGAGATCGGATTCGCGGTCGGGCTCACATCGCCGTCGACGGTTCACGCGCACCTCGCGAAGCTGGAGGCCGCCGGCCACATCCGGCGCGACCCGACCAAGCCACGGGCGATGCTGCTGTCCGATCGGCGCGAGGCGCGCGAAACGCGGCGCGGGCTCCCGCTCCTCGGCGCCGTCGCCGCCGGTGTGCCCACGCTCGCCGAAGAGCAGGTGGAGGACTGGCTCGAGACCCCGTTTGAGGGTGATTTCGTCCTTCGCGTCAAGGGTGAATCGATGATGAACGCCGGCATCCTCGATGGGGACCTCGTCGTGGTGAAGCAGCAGGAGACCGCCAAGAACGGCGAGATCGTGGTGGCGCTCATCGACGACGAGGCCACTGTCAAGCGGTTCTTCCGGGAGAAGGGGCACGTGCGGCTCCAGCCGGAGAACGATGCGTTCGAGCCGATCTTCAGCACCGAGGTGCAGGTGCTCGGCAAGGTCGTGGGCGTGCTCCGCAAGCTATGACCCCGCCCACCGTCATGGCCGAGCTGGCCAGGCTCTTCCCGCTCGACGATCACGATCCGCCGGGGCATTCGCTCGAGGACGCCGTGCTCGACATGCTCGCCGATCACGCCGGCGCCTCGTGTCTGGTCTGCGACGGCGCGCTCGAGCGGGTTCCTGGTGGGGTGCGGTGCGTCGGCTGCGGGTCCGAGCTCCTGCTCGGGGTGGAGCCCGCGCCGGCCTGGGTCGCCTAGGACGGCGCTACTCGGGTTGCCGCGGGACTGCTGCGCGCGCGCGCATCTCCGTGCGAGACGCCGGCGCCACTAAACTGAACGGGCAGGCTGGGCAACCGCGGGTCGGGAAGCCGGTCCGAGGAAAGTCCGGACACCGCAGAGCAGGGTGCTGGTTAACGGCCAGCGGGGGAAACCCCAGGGAAAGTGCCACAGAAACGACACAGCCATCGGGCAACCGGCGGCAACGGTGAAAAGGTGCGGTAAGAGCGCACCAGCGGTCTGGTGACAGGCCGGCTGGGTAAACCCCACCCGGTGCAAGGCCAAGCAGGGGCGTTACGGGTTGCTCGCCCAGTCCCAGGTCGGCCGCACGAGGCGTCTGGCAACAGGCGTCCCAGAGAGATGGTTGCTCACGACAGAATCCGGCTTACAGGCCTGCTACGGAAGAAGCCCCGGCGACGGGGCTTCTTCTATGAGCCCGAGTAGGTGCGAGCCCGGTCTGTCCCGGGGCGCCGGGTCATCGTGTCGGTCGTGGTGCACGGACAGCCGACCCAAGTTCGCGCTCGAAGCGGTCCAGCAAATCAAACAGACCCACGCACTCCCAGGCCCGGTTGCGCTTGCCGACCGCCGTCTGGCCGAACCCATTGGCTCGCTCGGGCGGAGGACCGCAAGGCGGGCGCGCTCCTCGATGAGGCGCAGCGGCCCGGAGCCGCGGCGCGGGTTATTGGCCTGTGTCTGCGACTCTGGATCCTCGAGGCGCTCGAGGCCTCCCAGGCACCGTCGCGGGACCGTCCATTGGCCGGCCCCGGCGCGGTGATGCGCTGGAACGTTGAGCTACTGGGCGTCTTGCGAAGCGATGCCGTACCCGCGGGCGACGGCGGCCTGGGCCCCGTCGATGACCGCCAGCAGGCACGCCATGGCGTGATCGTCGTGCACCTGACCGTCGGCGATGGCGTCCTCGGCCTCCTGCAGCACGGCCAGCGCGAGCCTGGTGTGCTCGACCATCACACCGCCACCGCGCTCACCCTGCAGGCCGCCGCGGTACCCCGCGATCTCCGCGCGACCAGCGAACGCCGACGGGTTGCCCGATTCGAGCGCCCCCGTCACGACCCTCACGAACCGCGTTGCCGCCCGTCGAAGCTCGGTCTCGCTCGGAATCTGCGTGATCGTCGGCACCGCGGGGTCATAGCCCCCCAGCACACGCTCGATCACGGCGTCGCTTCGCGAGTTGAGCTCACGCGCGAGTTCCGGGCATGCCGGGATCTCCGCTCGGGCCGCGTTGAGGGAGAACCGACGCGGGACCGGGGCCCCGTGCTCGTCGAGCCACCCCCGCAGCTCCTCCATGTCGAACCGCCGGTGTCCGCCCACGGTTCGGTGTGACGGGAGCCGACCCTGGTCGGCCCAGCCGCGCACCGTCGCGACGCTCACCCCGATAATCGCAGCTGCCTCGCTCGCCGTAAGGGAGCGTCGCCCTGGCTCAACCCGGCCAAGGCTCGGCAGCCGTCGCTGCTCACGTGCCATGTCGCACCATCCTCATGTCCGTTTGGAGCAAGGTTGCATCTTATGCCCAAGATCGGACGAATACGAGAAGAGAAGGAGAAAAAGTGAGCGAGGCGAACCTGGATTCCATGGGAGAACGCCGTCGATCGCCCCTTCTCGCGGCGTCCTTCACCGGGCTCGCCGTCCTCGTCGCGCTCATCGTGATCGGAGCGCTCGGGGCACTTCTGCACATCCGGTCCGAGGTCACCCGCGCGTCGGATGAGCTTCGGCGCGACGCCGGCGCCTCCGACCTGCCAGCGCGTCCCGCACCCGCCGAAATCCAGGCGTTTCTTGCAGGTTTCCAGGTCCCCGCCCGGCTCATCGGACGGTTCGGCCAGGACGTTGCGGCCACCGGTCCCGCGACGGGGTTCTGGGACCGGCCGGGCCCCGACTGGACCGGGCGGCTCGCGACGGTCGGGCTGTCCGAGCGTCTGCTCGACGGGGCGGTTGAGGTGCGCCGCCCGCTCGCGAACAACCGGGCGGTGGTCCTGCGACGTGACGTCGGCGTCACCAGCATCGACGGCGCGACCGCGATCATGGGCGGGTTGGCAGCGCTGGTCGTCGCGCTCATCGCCGCCGCCGCCGTCTTCGTTCGCGAACGACGCCGGTCGGAACAGCTGTCACGTCTGATCGGCGCGGCGGAGGCGGTCGCCTCCGGACGTCAGCCGGGTGAGATCCCGGTGGACGGCGAGTTCGCGAGGGTCGGCGTCGCGTTGCGCACGATCATGGAGCGGCTGACGCATCTCGGGGAGATCGCGGATCGTGAGCTCGCGCTCCTCGCAGCGGCGATCGAGCCGCTCCCGGTGGGGGTCGCCGGTCGCGGACCGTCCGGCGGTCGCCTCCGGAACCTCGCGCTCGAACGGCTCATCGACGGGCTCCCGGCCAATGATCGCGCCGCGGTCGAGGCGGCGATCCAGGACGGGCTCGACGCCGCAGGGCCAGTCGGCACGCGGGTGAGCCTGACTGACGGCCGCGCGATCGAGGTCGACGCCTGGACGGTGCCCGGGGGACGGCTCGCAAGCGTCGCCGAACGGACGGAACAGGAGCGCCTCGCGAACCTCCGCCGCCAGCTGGAGGGTTCGGCCGTGCGCCAGCTCCGGGCGCCGATCGACGAGATCAAGAGCCGCGGCAAAGAGCTCTACAAGCAGGTGCCCGCACCGGCCGCGCCGACACTGCGGGCGATCTTCGCCGCGACGGACCGGCTCGACCGCGTCGTTCGCATGCTGCTGCGCGGAACCCCGCACGATCCCGCGCTTCGCCCGCCGCGGCGCGAGACGTTCGGGGTGGCGGGTCTCCTCTGGGGGCTCGCTCACGAATGGGATGCGGCGCTCCGCAAGAGGGCGCTTCGCGTGGAGATCGACATCGCGACGGATCTTCCGGACGTGCGGACCGATCCGGCGCTCGTCGAGGAGGTCCTCACGGAGTTGGTCGACAACGCCGCGAAGTTCGCTCCGCGCGGAGGGACCGTGGCGCTGGCGGTCCGCGCCGCCGAGGGGGCGGTGCTGATCGAGGTGACCGACACTGGTCCGGGCCTCAGCCCCGAGGACGCGCCGTACGCGTCCGAGCGCTTCTTCCGAGGCCAGCATTCCGAGTCGATCCCCGGGGCCGGTCTCGGCTTGGGCGTCGCGTCGGCGCTCGCCGGCCGGCTCGGCGGACGGCTGGTGGCCGAACCCGGACCCGGTGGCCGGGTCCGCCTCGAGATCCCCGTTGCCCGCCCGGTGGCGCCGGCGCTCTCGGGCGTTCCCGACTGACAGACCCACGCGCCGTCTAGCGGTTCCTCCCCTCGAGCGCGAGCGCGCCGACCACGGTCGCCACCAGGGCGATCACCCCGGCGGTCAGCGCCGAGCCGAGCCGCGCGCCCGCCGCTGACGCGATGAGCGTCGCAACCGTCCCGATGACGAGGCCAGCGGCCCAGGCCAGCGCGTCACGACGGGACGGTCCGGGCATCCGCGACATTCGCGGAACCATAGTGATGGTCGCCCGTCACGGCCTGCGAAGCGGTTTCTCCATCAGCAGCACGGTTGGGGCGCCGAACAGCCAACGCCCGCGGAGTGTGCGTCGGCGACGCGTCACGCGGTACCCCGTCGACCGGTAGAGCGCGACGGCCGCATAGTTGTGCGCGGCGACCCAAAGCGTCACGCGAAGCTTGCCGGCGGCGGTCGCCGTCTCCTCGCATGCCTGGAGGAGGGCCCGGCCGATCCCGCCGCGGCGCAGGTCGGTTCGCACGGCCAGCTCCTCGATGTATCCCTCGTCGTCGGCGAGTCGCGTATGGACGAGCAGGCCGAGCACGATCGCCCCACGGATGGCTCGGCGCCATCCGACCGCCCGGGCGATCGCGCCGAGCCCATCGCCTCGCTGCTGACCGATCGCCAAGCGCGCGCTTCCCGCGACCTCGCTGTCGACGTCGGCGACGAAATACCTGATCGTTTCGCGCGAGAGATCCCTTACCACCAGCGCGGCGACGGCGTCCGCAGCCCGGTCGCCGAAGGCCGGTGACACCTTCTCGCCGAGTCCGTCGGCCACGATCACGCCGATCGCCCGGGCGTCGGCGGGCGTTGCAGCCCGGATGCGCACGGCGCGATGTGAGTGGGTCGCTCCGATCACGCCATGCTAACGGCGTGGCGATCGGACCCGGCGGCGTGTCAAAGGACCGCGGACCGGTCAGGCCAGGCTCGGGGTCCCGGTCCGTGGGAGGGGGCGTCGGAGCCCGGGGAAGGGGGAGGTCCCGGGCTCCGCGACTCTGGGGTCGATCGCCCCTGCGAGCGCGCCGACGGCGTCCAGGAGGCCATCCATCGCCTCCTCGATCCCCTGCCTGTCGGCGAGCTGTCGGACGGCCTCGCGAAGGCGCGTCTGCGCCTCGCGGGCCAGTGGAAGCGCTGCGATGCCGACCTGGCGGTGGCGCTGCAGCGCAAGGAGAGAGGCCTCCGACTCGGCGAGGGCGTGCGCGGCGGTGACCACCGCGGTGCGGTCGGACAGCAGGCGTTCGGCCACGTCCGGGCGTTCCGCGTCGAGTCCGGTGACCGCCGCCGCGACCCGCCACGACTCCGGGGAGCCGGTCTGGTGGGCGACCGATGCCGCGGCTCGCACGAGCGCGCTCACCCACGCCGCCCGTGGAAGGTGCGTGCCGAGACGGAATGCCTCCCACCGCTCGTCCCGGTCGACGGTACCCGCGATGAGCCCGCGTACCGTGGCGACACCCCTTCGGGCGGCTCGTGCCGCGCCCGCGGGGTCGAGGGCGTCGGAGGTCGATGCGATGCGGCGGGTCATCCCGGCGGCCCACTCGAGGGCGTCCACGATCTCGTCGCCGAGGAGCGGGCGTGCCTCCGAGCCGATGTCGGCGGCGCGCTCGATCTGCTGGGCGACGTGCGCCGCCCCCCGTCCAGGCGTGGGAATCAGGCCCTCCGGTGCGATCGCCGCAAGCTCCGCGAACGCACGTGGAGCTCCGGCGTGTCCGGCTGCCCGTGCGGCGAGCATCCGTGCCGATGCCTCCGCCCGCTCGAGCGCCGTGGCGCTTTCGAAGATCGCGTGGAGGGCTGTTCCCGGGAAGAGCAGTTTCGACTCCTTCCGTTCTCGTCTGGATTGGGGGGCGGTTCCGTTCACCGCGACGTAGGCGCACCGTAGCTCCCCGTCCATCCCCGCCAATTGGCCGTCCGGCCGAAGTTGGGGCTCATGGGATTCGCCGTGTTAGGTTCCCGCGCGGCCGGTGGCGCAAGACGAGGAGACGGGATGGCCTGGGACGACGTGTCGCGCTGGCAGGCGGCGGACCTCGCTGCCGCCTTCAAGATGGGTGACCCCGTTCAGCTGGTAGACGTTCGTGAGCTCACGTGGCGGGAGTCGGACAGCAGGATCAAAGGCGCGATCCGAATAGACCCGATGGAATTCGAGAAGGAGATCGCCGGCCTGCCGGACGGTCGGGAGCTCGTGTTCTACTGCGACCGGTCTGGCGAGGCAACCAGCATCAAGATCGCCCTGTGGGCGTTCGACCACGGCCGCAGCCGCGTTGGCGTCCTCGTCGGGGGATGGGAGGGCTGGCAGGCCGCCGGCTACGCCGTGGAGCCCAAGCAATAGCCCGAACCGAGCGCTACTCGCCTTTCGGGGTGAGGCCGTACCGCGACTCGAGCCATTCCGGGAGCACCGCGGCGAGACCCCGGATCAGGAGCTCCCGCTCCGAGATCGCAACCCGGGCGGCGATCTCGAGGGCGAGCTTCGCCTGGTCGTCGCGGACGCCCTGCACGCCGCTGACGGTGTCCTGCGCTTCCTTCTTGGCGTAGATCATGCCGCGGGCGGCCATCGGCCAGTGCTCGCGGGCCCAGTTGATCAGAGACGTCTCGAGGTCGCTCGCCTCGTAGAGGAAGAGCGCCTTCTGAAGAGCGCTTGGCGTCGGGTCGGAGTCGCGCGACATCATCACCTCTCGTGGGACGGCGCCGCAGTCTAGACGAATGTGCCGGGTAGACTCCCGCCAGACCGCCGTGCCGACCTACCTCCTTCTCTCCACGCTCAGCCCGCAGGGGCTCCAGACGCTTCAGGCGACCCCGGAGCGCGTGTTCGAGGTCAACCGGGAGTTCGAGGCGGGGGGCGTGAAGGTGCTGCAGCAGTGGGCGCTGCTCGGTCCCTACGACATGCTGAGCGTGGTGACGGCTCCTGACGACGAGGCGGTGGCAAAACTCTCCGCCGAGATGGCAGCCCGCGGGAGCGCCCGCGTCGACACGCTCACGGCGATCCCCATCGACGAGTTCCTCGACGGCCTCAGCTGACCCGGCGCCACTCCTCGGAGCCGCACAGCGGGCACGCCGGGAGGACGAGCACCCCGTCGTTCTCCTTCGGCGACACGATCAGCAGGTCGCACACTGCGCAGCGGAACTGGCCGATGACCTCGTCGCCGACCTCGTAGAGCTCTTCGTCTGAAACGCGTGTCACGGCCTGGTGAACCTCCACGGAGGGGAGCGACGATCCGCCCTCGGCGAATCGGAAATGCGCGTGGACCGGCGCCGGCTAGATGAGCAGCGCGGCCGCGACGCAGACAACTGCGACGACCGCGAAGAATACGAATCCGGCGGTGAGGAGTGCCCGCTCGTTGATGAAGCTGAGACGCGTGCGGTGCAGTTGTGCGCCGTCGCGGCGCCGCACCTGCCCGGGCTCATCGAGCCAGCACTCACAATAGGGGCAGAAGGTGGTGTCGGCGAGGAGCGGCACGCCACAGCGATGGCAGGCCGGCGCCTCGGAGCTGTGGTGGCCCTGGCGATCTGGTTCGACCCGCATTCCCCGCTCCTCCTGACATCAACGGAGCGTCGAGAGGATACACCCGGCCGCCGGTCCTGCAACCCATGGACGAGTGCCGTCACCGGGAACGTTTAGGCGTCCTCGAAGACCGCTGGGTGGCGTCCCACCCCGGGTCGAGGGAGTCGTCCCCCGATCGATCGCCCTCGCTTCGGAGGGCACTGATCTCGATGGACTTCGCGTCGATCTCCATAAGCTTGTTTTCGACGCTTGCGAGCTCGGGCGCGAGCTCGCCGTCGGGCAGATGGCCCGCGCGAACCAGCTCGTACACACGGCTCCCGAGCGTCTCGAGCGCGGCCCGGTGCTGGCGTTGCAGCACGCGTCGCTCGCCTTCCAGCCGGGCGCGCCGCACCCCGTGCTGGAGGTCCTCCGCGAGCCTGCCGGCCTGACGGGTCAGGGTGTCGATCACGGACATCGCGCACTCCTCTGGTTGTTCGGTGTCCGAGGATATCCCGCCTGCGGATGGTGACGGCCGTTGGCGCTGTTGCGGGGCGGTATTGGCACGCTCCTGTGGAGCGCTGTGACACGGTCCACGCCTAGCGTCGGCGGATGCGACGGCGGCCCGGACGTGAGGCGGGGCAGGGAACGGTGGAGTACATGGCGCTGGTCGTCGTGGCCGCCCTCGCGCTGGCCGCGCTCGGCGTGTGGATCGCCTCCGCGCTACGCCCGCCACGTGACGGCCCGGCCGCGGCCGTGGAGCGGGTGTGGTCGGGGCTCGACGAGGTCGCCGAGCCGCCGGCCTGGCCCGGGGTGGGCTCGCCCGCGGATCGGGGTCGCGTCCGTGGCGCCGCGCGCACCGTGTCGCGGGCGGTGCGTCGAGGCTCGGACATCGTGGCGGCCGGGGCGGCGGCGTTCGGCTCGGGCGTCGGGGTCGGCGTGTGGCGCACGATGGGCGCGGTCATCCGCGATCCCGTCGGCGCGCTGACGGGCGGGGGTGGTGTCGTCGCGACCCTGCTTCGCGACCCGATGGGCGTCACGCGTGCGCAGATCGAGGCGGTGGCCGCGTACGTGAGGGAGCTTCGCTCGCTCCCGCGCGGGGAGGCCTACCGGCGGTTCATGCACGACCTCGGCGAAGCGGGCGCCGACGTGGCGCTCACACGGGGGAGGCAGCTCGCCGCCCGGTCGGTGCTCCGGGCGTTGCGCCGCCGCATCGAGTCGCTCCCCAGGGGCCGTCCGCCGGCGCGTCTCGGCAACTGGCACCGAGATGCATGGAAGTTGTGACACGTCGGTGTGGCGCCGTGACACCGGTTGCCCGCAGCATCAGCCGGGCCCAACGACGAACCGACAAGGGAGGGGAAATGGGCTACCGACTGATGGGATGGACGACCGTCCGGGCCATGCGGATGTGGGACCGCATGACCGAGCAACGAGGTCAGGGGACCGTCGAATACGTAGGGATCGTGGTGATGGTCGCGCTGCTGGTCGGCGGAGTCGGCGTCGTCGCCTCCAAGTGGGGTGGCGACGTCGGCGACAAGCTGAAGGACGGTTTGGTGAAGGCCATCAAGAAGCTGGTCGGCCAGCTGGTCGCCTGACGACGGGGTCGGGCGCCGCGCTACCCCCCGCGGCGTCCCGGCCCCTCGGTCCCCTCTGACGCCGCGCGGCGAAGCTCGGCACGGACCGTCTCGACGCCGGGTCGGTCGGCCGCGAAGCGGCTGCGGAAGATCCAGCGCAGACGCAACTCCCCGTCGAGCACGACGTCACCGCCGAGCTGGGTGGGGTCCTCTCGCGGCAGCCCGAATCGTCGACCGCGGGCAACGGCCTTGGCGAGGCGCCACCAATACGTCGGGCGCAGGAGCGCAGCCCATCCGGACCGCCTGCCGAACCCGAACACGGCGTACGCCACCCGGGCGGGGTCGCACAGCACCGGCACGCCGAGGTTGAGGCTGCGCTCGAAGAGCGCCACCGACTCGGGCGCGGCGAAGGCCACGCCGATCACACGGCCGGGCAGGCTCGCCTGTTGCGCAGCGACCTCCACGAGGTGCTCATTGCAGGCCACTCAACCGAGATGGCGCATGAAGACCAGGACCATCGCCTCGCCCCTGAAGTCCGACAGTCGGACCGCCCGCCCGCGGGTCGTGACGAATGCAAGATCGGGAGCGGTGTCGCCGACGTTCACCGTGCGACTCCGGCGATGGGCGGGGCCGCTCGCAACGGGATCGAGACATCGAGGACCGCCGCCCCGTCGACGCGACCATCGGCGATGCGCGCCAGGGCATCGTTCGCTCCGTCGAGGGGATGGCACTCCACCGCGGATCGCACGCGAGCCTCAACCGCGAGCGCGAGGAACTCCTCCGCGTCCGCGCGCGTGAAGTTCGCGACGCTGCGGATGACGCGCTCACCCCAGAGGAGGTCGTACGAGAACTCGGGCATGCGGTCGAGGTGGATCGCGTTCACAGCGACGGTCGCGCCCGGGTCGACGGCGCGGAGTGCGGTCACGACGATGTCGCCGACGGGGGCGAATGTGACGGCGGCGTCGAGCGGGGCAGGCGCGGGATCGTCGTATCCACCGACCCAAGCGGCGCCGAGCGCCGTGGCGCGCTCGCGCTCCACCGGGGAGCGCGTCCACACGAACACCTCGCAGCCCCAATGCCGGGCGATCTGGATCGCCAGGAGCGCCGAGGCCCCGAAGCCGAACAGCCCGAGGCGCCCGCCCGGCGTGATGCCCGAGAGCTTCAGCGAGCGGTACCCGATGATCCCGCCGCACAGCAGCGGCGCGGCGTCGATGTCGGCGACACCGTCGGGGAGTCGCAGGGCGAAGCCGGCCCGTACCGTCACGCGTTCGGCGAACCCGCCATCGCGGTCCCATCCGGTGAACCGGGCCTCGCGGCAGAGGTTCTCCCGACCGGTGCGGCAGAAGGCGCACGCGCCGCAGGCGCCGCCCAGCCAGCCGATGCCGGCGCGGTCGCCGACACCCCAGCCCTGCACACCGGCGCCGATCGCGCGGACGCGGCCAACGACCTGGTGTCCGGGAACGATCGGGAGGCGCCGGGCCGCGAGGTCGCCCTCCGCGATCTGCAGGTCAGTCCGGCAGACGGCGCACGCAGCGACGTCGAGCACGATCTCACCCGCTGCGGGCTCGGGGTCGGGAAGGTCGGCCACGCGCAGAGGCCCTCTCGACGCGGGTGCCGGATGCTCGAGCAGCATTGCTCGCATCAGTGCCCGTCCCGCGTCGCGAGGTAGGTGAGGTTCACCTCGCCCGCCGCCGCCGCGCGGTCGCCGAGCCAGCCGAGCTCGACGTCGACCACCCTCGCGCCACCGGTCGCGAGCCGGTCCAGCACCTGCAGTCGCGGAACCCAGTTCATCCGGATCGGGTTCAGTCCGAGCCGCCGGTAGAGCAGATCGTCGGGTAGGCCCGCCCGGCGTAGAGCGCCGTACAGGCGCCGTCGCGGCTGGATCCGGCGGCGCATGGGCATGGTGGCGGGAAGCTGCATCGCGAGGAGCCCGCCGGGCGCGAGGACCCGGGCCAGCTCCCCGACGTACCCCAGGATCGTCGCCTTCTTCGGGATGTGCTGGAGCACGAGGTGGGAGAGCACAAGGTCGAAGCGCTCGTCCCCGAGGACGGCGAGGTCGGCGGCCGTGTGATGGATCCATTCGCAGTTCGTGACGTCGGTATTCAGCGCCCGGGCGCGATCGATCATGGCCTGCGAGATGTCGATGCCGACGCACCGGTCGAAATGCGGGGCGAGGGCCCGGGTGAGCCGCCCGACGCCACAGCCGAGCTCGAGCGTCGCACGCCGCTGCCGTGGTAGGCCAAGGCGTCGACTCGTCGCGAGCAGCCGGGCGATGTCACGCTCCCCGGTCGCCAGGAACTCCCGCATGCCCCAGCCGCCGTGCCGGGCGTGATCGGCGCCGAGGATCGCGTACAGCGGGTCGAGCGCGCCAAGGGCCTCCCAGTCGCGGCGGTGAGCCGAGCCTCCGGTCACGCGGTCGCAAGCATCCGACGGATCCGCTCGACGGCCTCGATGAGCCGGGGCAGGGTCTGGGTGTAGGCGATCCGCATGTGGCGGTCCGGCGCGGCAACGCCGAAGTCGCGACCGGGGGTGATGGCGACGGCGGTCTCGTCGATGACGCGCCGGGCGAACGCAAAGCTGTCGTCGGTGATGGCGCTCACGTCGCAGTAGATGTAGAACGCCCCGTCGGGTTTCGCCCGGACGCTGAAGCCGATCTCGGGCAACGCCCCGAGCAGGAGGTCTCGCCGGCGCTCGAGCTCCGCGCGTCGGGACTCGAGGATGTCGATGGTCTCGGGATCGAACGCCGCGAGGGCCGCGTGCTGTGCCGGTGTCGGCGGGCAGATGAAGAGGTTCTGCGCGAGCTTCTCGATCTCACGGGCCGCTCCGTCGGGAACGACGAGCCACCCGAGTCGCCACCCGGTCATCTGGAAGTACTTGCTGAAGCTGTTGACCACGATGACGTCGTCGGTGAGCGACAGGACGGTCTCGGGCTCACGCCCGTAGACGAGTCCCTGGTAGATCTCATCGACCACGAGCGTGGCGCCGCGGTCGCGGCAGAGCTCGATGATGCGGCTCCACTCGTCGCGTGGGATGAGGGTGCCGGTGGGATTCGATGGTGACGCCGCGATCACCGCCCGCGTGCGATGGGTCCACGCGTTCGCCAGGAGATCCGCGGTCACCTGATAGTCGGTCGTCGCATCGGTGGGAACGAGCTCGGGTTCGGCGTCGACGAAGCTCACGAAATGGCGGTTGCACGGGTAGCCGGGATCGCCGATGAGCGCGTCGTCCCCGACGTCGAGCACGAGCCCGAGGGCGAGCAGGAGCGCGGCGCTCGATCCGGCGGTCACCAGGATGCGGTCCGCTGGGACGGCGACGCCGTACCGCTCGTCGTAGAACCGAGCGATCGCCTCGCGAAGCTGCGGCAGGCCGAGCGCGGGTGTGTAGAACATCGGCTCGCTCGCGAGCGCGCGGGTCGCGGCGCGGACGATCGGCTCCGGCGTGGCGAAGTCGGGTTCGCCGACCTCGAGGTGGATGACGTCTTGTCCGGCGGCCTGGAGCCGCTGGGCGTGCGCGAGGACCTCCATGACCTCGAACGGGGCGATGCGCCCGGCGCGGCGGGCGAGGCGTTCGATCGAGCTCACGGTGCCGCTGAGCCTAGTGGACCGTCCGGCAACGTTCACCGGTTTCTGGCGGCTGCAACACTCTAGTCCTTCGGCGCGGCTCGGGGAGTCGACCGGTCAGGACCGTGGCGGGCCGGCGGCATGGGGACGCCGCCTGCGACGTCGCGTGGCCGCCGCCGCCCGCTGATCCAAGGCGCTCCGGCGATCGCCGCGGCGGTGGCGATCCCCGCCGGCATGGCGACCGGCGAATCGAGGACCCGGAGCCCGACGCCGACCGCCACGCCGGCCCCCCACGCCCAGATCCCCACCGCCCGGTAGCCGCGGAGCTCCCGACATCCGCGGAGCTCGTCGAGCCACAGCACCCCGATGAGGCATGGGGCTGCGAGCGCCATCGCCGTGAGGTACGGGATCATCCAGTCGGCGAACTGAAGTGTCGCGATGGCGGTCCCGACGACGGCGATCGCGGTCAGGCCCGTGCGGTGCGAACAGCCGGGGATGGCGTCTTCGAGCGAGATCGCCCCGCTGTGCAGGTTGGTGAGCACCGAGCCCGTGAAGCCGAGCGCGACGAAGCCGTAGGCGACGGTGGAGCTGCCGAGCCGTTCGAGCACCTCGACCAGGTTCCACGTGCCGGTCGTGAGCTCGAGGATCGCCCCGGCGGTCGCGAACGCGATCAGCGGAGCCGCCAGCCCAAAGGCCGCGCACCACACCACGTGGCGGGGCCTGGCCAGGTCGTGTGTGAAGTCCGGCGTTCGCAACGCGAACGCGGCCCCGAATCCCACGATGATCGCGATGGCCGGCAGGACGCCGAGCGAGGTTGCGGGAACGCCGTCACCAAGGAGGGGCCCGCTGCGTTCGCCGAGGGCGAGGTGGACGCCCTCCGCCGCGAGAAGGACCGTGGCGATGCCGGCGGCAAGGGCGGTCCACGACAGCGCGTTCAGCCCATGCCACGCCACGGCGAGCATGACGGCGGCGAAGATGCCCATGCCGATCCGCTCCGGCAGATCCAAGAGACGGCCGAGTCCGGCGCCGGCGACGCTGGTGTTGAACCCGAACCAGCCGACCATCATCAGGGCGAGGACGGGGGAGGCGATGCGACGCCCGCCCTCGCGTCCCAGCGAGCCCGAGGCGAGCGTCGCGAGTCGCGCCCGCCGACGTTGCCCGAGCGCACCCTGCGCGGTGGCGAGCGCGGCGAGCAGAGCGACGCCGGCGATGATCGCGACCGCGAGCCACCATCGCTCGTTCCCTTCGGCGACCCCCCCGCCGACCATGAGCGCCGCCGGGCTCGTGCCGATGCCGACCCACGGTCCGAGTCGCCGCAGCCAGCCCGTCTCCGTCACGAGTCGATGCTCCGCCAGCCCGTCGGGTGATGCGGCGCCCGTCCGTTCCCGTCCCGGCGAGCGCGACCGGCCGTGAGCGGAGGCGGGCGTCGGGTGTTTGGCATGCTTCTCGGCCGATGATCTCTCACGCCGAGCGCCCACCGGCCCCCGTGGGTTCGCCGGCGCCGCCGTCGGTGCCGAGCCGGCGTCAGGCCCTGCGGTTCTGGCTGAAGCTCGGTTGCATCTCGTTCGGCGGGCCCGCAGGGCAGATCGCGATCATGCACGACGAGCTGGTGGAGCGCCGCGGATGGATCAGCGAGAAGCGGTTCCTGCACGCACTCTCGTTCTGCTTCGCCCTGCCGGGGCCGGAGGCGCAGCAGCTCGCGACATTCGCGGGCTGGCGGCTGCACGGGGTACGCGGGGCGCTCGCGGCGGGAAGCCTCTTCGTGCTGCCCAGCTTCGTGCTCATCTGCCTGCTGGCGTTCGTTTACGTGGAGTACGGCACGGTCGCCGCCGTCTCCGGGATCGTACGGGGGCTTGGGGGTGCGGTCGTCGGGCTCGTACTCGCTGCGGTGCTCCGCGTCGGGAGTCGCGTGGCGCGGACCCCCGTCGCGGTCGCGGTCGCGGTGACCGCGTTCGGGATCCTCATGCTCGGGGTGCCGTTCCCGCTCATCGTGATCGCCGCCGCCGTCGCGGGGATCCTGCTCGACCGGCTCCGGCCGGGATCGTTCCGCGGGCTCGGGCACGGCGCCGATCCGGGCACCGACGATGAGGATCGCACCGTCCGCCAAGGGACGGTGCGCCGCGTCGCCGGCATGCTCTGCGTCTGGCTCGTTCCGGTCGCCGGGTTGCTGCTCGCCGGGGGCGTGGTCGCCGATCTCGCCGGGTTCTTCTCGCTGACCGCTCTGATCACGTTCGGCGGCGCCTATGCAGTCCTGCCGTTCGTCGCGGACCAGGCGGTGAACCGATTCGGCTGGCTGACCACGAGGGACATGGTCGCCGGCCTCGCCCTCGGGGAGACCACCCCGGGCCGCTGATCATGGTCAACACGTTCGTCGGGTTCCTGGCCGGCTGGACTACGCACCAGTCGTACCTCTGGGCGATGGCCGGCGCCGGAGTGGCGACCCTCTGCACGTTCGCGCCGTCGTTCGTGTTCATCCTGATCGGCGCGCCGCTCATCGACCGCGTGCCCGAGCAGGGGGCGGTCGCGAGCGCCCTGGCTGGCATCAGCGTCGCCGTCGTCGGGGTGATCGCCGGTCTCGCCGTCTTCGTGGGCCGGCACGTCTTCGTATTGGACGGCGACCCGGATTGGCTGGCGATCGTGCTCGCCGCCGGCGCCTTCCTCGCCATGTGGCGGCTTCGGACCAACGTGGTGTTCATCGTTGGCGCCTGCGCGCTCGCGGGGTTGACCGCGAGCTTCCTCTGAGAGGCCGCGGAGGCCGGTCAGCGCCGGCCGGTGGGTGTCACGCCTGCACACGCGGGAGTCGCGACGGTGCGAACGGCGTGGCGTCGAGCGAATGGGCATGGCCGTCGAGGATCATCTCCGCCACGATCAGGCCCGTCGCCGGGGCGTTGAGGATGCCCCAGGGCCCGTGGCCGGTCGCGACGAACACGCCGGGTGCGCCGGCGACGGGTCCGATGATCGGTATCCCGTCGGTGGTCACCGGCCGGAAGCACGCCCGCCGCGCGGTCACGGCAGCGGCGGCGAGCAAACGGCTGTGCGCTCCGGCGATGCGGTGGAGCTCGTCGCAGCCGGCGTCGCTCGGGTGGATGTCGTCGGGGTCGTCGGGGAGCGGGTCGTGCTCGGGGTACCCGTTCACGTAGACCTCGCCGCCCGGTCGCGGGTAGATCTCGGGTGTGCGGCGCCGCCCGTCGCGCGGGAGGTAGTCGGAGAAGATCATCTGGGCGGGGGCGTCGGCGGCGAGCGTGATGCTTGCGCCCTTCAGGCCGTGGACCTCGGGCAGTGGCACCCACGCGGCCGCTTGGCGGGTCCATGGGCCGAGCGCGAGCACCACGGCGTCCGCGGGGATGACGGTTCCGTCGACCGAGACCCCGCGCACCGCTCCGTCGTCACGGCGGTCGAGTCCTTCGACGATCCCGGTGACCAGGGTGGCGCCGTGGGCGACGGCTCGGTCGAGGAGCGCACGCGTGAGGCGCGGCGGGTCGACCTGGGCGGTGGTATCCGGCGTGCCGATCACCGAGTGCACCGCGACATTGCCGTCGAGCCACGCCGGGTTGGGGTGCCGGCGATAGGCATCGACCGGTCCGTCGTCCATGCCCGCGACGAGGAGCGTCTCGACGTCTCGGTAACCCACGCCGGCGAACTGGGTGGCGAGGTCCCGATGCAACGCGAAGCTGAGGCGCGCCAGCGGACCGATGGCGTTCCCGTCGTTCCAGTCGAGCGCGAGGAAACCGGCGGCCTTGCCGGACGCGGCTGCGGCGGGCCTGGCTCGCTCGACGACCGTGGGCCGTGCGCCCCGGCGGGAGAGCTGGTCGGCGATCGCCGACCCCACGATCCCGCCGCCGCAGATCACGATGCGTTGCGCGCTGGGCACCTGGCCTCCCCGATCGCGTACGAAGACACTCTGCCACCCGCGATCGCCTTGCGAGGTCACGCGGACGGGAAGAACGGCCCGGTCGTGCGTCTTGGTGGGCCGGCTGCGGGCGCCGGGGCCGGCGTGCCGGCCTCGGCCAGGAGCGCGAGCACCTCCTCGTCGGCGACTGGGGAGAAATCTCGGTACCAGCGGCCGACCCCGAACAGCTCGCGCGGACGCGCCACGCAAACGACCTCGTCGGCCTCGTCGCCGAGCAGCGCGATCGCTTCGCGCGAGCCGACCGGCGCCGCCACCACGATCCGTGCGGAGCGGCGGGATCGCAACGCTCGCACGGCAGCGAGGTCGCTCAGGCCCGTGGCAAGCCCATCGTCGACCACGATCACCGTCCGGCCCTGAACCTCGAGCGGGGCCCGACCCGCACGGAATCGTTCCACCCGACGGCCCAACTCGCGTTGCTCACGCTCGAGGATGCGCGTGAGCTGCGTCCACGTGACGCCGACGTGGCGGGCCGCGTGCTCGTTCACCACGGCCGTGCCGTCCTCGGCGATCGCGCCGATGGCGAACTCGGGGTTCTGGGGTGCGCCGAGCTTCCGCACGGTCAGCAAGTCGAGTGGCGCGTCGAGCGCACGTGCGACCTCGACGGCCACCGGCACACCTCCGCGTGGAACAGCGACGACAATCGGCCGCTCCTCCGCGAACCGCAGGAGCTCGGCGGCGAGCCGGCGGCCGGCGTCCCGGCGGTTCTCGAACACCATGGCGTACATGGTGCTCCTCGGAGGGCCCGCAGTCATCCGCGGCGGTGTCGAGCGGTGCCGAGAGCCCTGCCGGGGAACGCCGTCATCCCAGGATCGACCTGAATACCACCGCGGCCTGCGAACGCTCAGCCCTTGCCGGTACAGGCGCGTCGTCAGTGGCGCGAACACGATCGCCAGCGCGGCCGCGACCGCCAGCACGATTGCGATGTCTCGGACGTCGGCGTTTCCCTCCATCAACCGTCGCGAAGCCGTCGCCAGAATTGAGATCGGGTTGACGTCGACGAACGCCTCGAGTCCAGCCGGCAGCGTGTCCGGGTCGACGAAGACGTTGGAGAGGAATGTGAGAGGGAAAATCCCCATGAAGCCCGCGTTCATCACCGCGCTCGGTGAGCGCAGCAGCAGCCCGATGGTCGTGAAGACCCATGAGAGGCCGAAGGCGAAGACCATCACCAGACCCAGCGCCGCGACTGCGCCGCCGATGCCGGCGTCCGGGCGGTAGCCGAGGATCACGCCGAGCACGATGATCACGGTGCCGGCCACCACGTAGCGCACGCTGTCGCCGAGCAGCGATCCCACAGGGGCGCCGGCCGCCAGATCGGCAGCGAGCGGAACCGGTCGACGACCCCCTTGGTCAGGCGGTGTTGAGCGCGACCCCGGAGTAGACGGTGGTGAACAGCACCGTCGAGGATGTCGAGGCGCGACCGTCGCTGCGGTTGACCCCGAGCACCGCGCAGGCCGCCTCGTCGAAGCCATCCTGGGCGGTTTGGTGCGCGCGGATCGCCAGCAGCACCTCGCCCATGAGCTGGGCCCGGTCCGCCGGGGCGTCGCGCTCGGTGTTCGACGTTGCCACATCCCTTGAGGTTCTGAAGATTTGTCTCGCGAATGGAAATAGTCGAGCATTCCGCGCCGACGACCCGCGACAGCGATCGGAGAGCACGCCTTGATGGATCGACTCACACATCTCGTCACCCACCACCGCCGGCTTGTGATCGGGCTCTGGGTGGCGCTGACCCTCTTCGGCGGCTACTCCGCCGCGCAGGTCGCCGACCGGTGGCTGGAGGACTTCTCGATCCCCGGTTACTCGGCGTACGAGGCGAACCAGCGGTCTGTCGCCGCGCTCGGCAGCGGCGAGATCGAGCCGTTCGTCGCGGTGCTCGAGTCCGACGGCGACGTCACGAAGGTGGCGGGCGTCGAGAAGGCCATCCAGCGCGCGGCGGCGGCGACGCCAGGCGCCCGTGTCAGCTCGTACTTCAACACCGGCAGCGACGCGTACCTCTCGCCGGACCGCACCGTCACGTTCGCCACGATCTACCCGCCGGGCAAGTCGACGTTCGAGGGCGTCCCCGACGAGCCGACCCGCGAGGCGCTCACCGCCGCCGCGCCGCCCGGTGTGACCGCGAACCTCACCGGGATCATCCCGCTGTTCGCCGATGCGACGGAGGGCGAGACCGGCGGGCCGAGTGTGCTCGTCGAGGCGCTCATCGGTGGGCTCGGCGCCCTGGTGATCCTCCTCTTCACCTTCGGGACGCTCCCCGCGATCGCGATGCCGCTCGTCGTCGCCGTCGCGGCGATCCTGAACACGTTCAGCCTGATCTGGCTGCTGACCTACATCACCGACGTGTCGATCGTCGTGCAGTTCCTCGTCGCGCTGATCGGCCTCGGCGTCGCGATCGACTATGCGCTGCTCATGATCTTCCGGTTCCGTGAGGAGATCCGCCACGGAGCGGACCGCGACGGCGCCATCACCCAGACCATGCGCCACGCCGGCCGGTCGGTGATCGTGTCGGGGTCGACGGTGGCGGTCGGCCTGCTCAGCATGATCATCATCCCGCTGCCGTTCATCCGGTCGATCGGGATCGGCGGGATGCTCATCCCGGCGGTCTCCGTGCTGGCGGCGATCACGCTGCTCCCCGCGCTGCTCTACACCCTCGGCCCGCGGATCAACTCCGTGCGGGTCCTGCCCCGGCGCATGGTGGAGGGCAGCGACGATCCCGACGCCGGGTTCTGGAACCGCTGGGGCCGGACCGTCATGCGGCGCCCGCTATCCGTTGCCGCCGTCGGCACCGCGATCGTCGCGGTCCTCCTGTTCTTCGGGTTGCAACTCAACCCGAGCGACGCGCAGGCGAAGGACCTGCCCGGCTCGGGCGACGCGCACGCCGGGCTCCAGGCGCTGACCGGCGCAGGCATCAGCCCGGGCGTGTTGAAGCCGTTCCAGATCGTCGTCGAGGGACCGGCGGCGTCCGGGGACCTCACAGGACTGGTTCGGCGGGTCGAGGCGACGGAGGGGGTTGCCGGCGCGGCCGTGTCGCCGCAGGCCAGAGCCGACGGTTTCGCGCTTGTCGAGGCGTTCGCGACGACCGACGGCTCAGCCAAGCCGACCCGGGCGACGATCACCCGGCTGAAGGACGAGACCCTCCCGGCCGCGCAGGCCGAGGTCGGTGCGGGCACCACGTTGACGCTGGCGGGGATCCCGCCGCAGGAGCGGGAGTTCGTGCGCGCCGTGTACGGCACGTTCCCGTGGGTCCTGCTCTTCGTCGTCGTGCTGACGTTCGTCCTGCTGATGCGGGCGTTCCGCTCGATCCTGCTGCCGCTGAAGGCCGTGATCCTGAACCTCGTCTCGCTCGGCGCGGCATACGGGATCATCGTGTTCATCTTCCAGAAGGGGAACGGCAGCGAGGAGATCTGGAACGTGCCCGCGACCGACTCGATCATCTCGTGGATCCCGCTGATGATCTTCGCGTTCCTCTACGGCCTCTCGATGGACTACGAGGTGTTCATGCTCACCCGCATGCGCGAGGCCTACGACGAGACCGGCGACACCCGCGCCGCGGTGTCGCTGGGCCTGGCGCGCACCGGCAAGCTGGTCACCAGCGCCGCTCTGGTCCTGATGTTCGCGTTCTTCGTGCTCTCCACGAGCCCCGGCACCGACATCAAGCAGTTCGGCATCGGGCTGGCCGCCGGCGTCATCTTCGACGCGACGGTCATCCGTGCGCTGCTCGTGCCGGCCATCATGCGGCTGATGGGCCGCTGGAACTGGTGGCTCCCCGAGCGCGCCGCCCGCCTGCTGCGGGTGGAGCCGAGTCCCAGATAGCGATGAGGTACCGACTGCTGGGAGCGAGCGGCCTGCGGGTCTCCGAGTTGTTCCTCGGCGCAATGACCTTCAGCGACGACGGCCCCCATCGGGCCGACCGCGACGAGGTGCGGCGCATTGTCGACGCGTACGCCGCCCCGGCGGCAACGTCATCGACACCGCGATCAGCTACGCGATGGTATCAGCGAGCAGATCGTCGGGGAGTTGCTCCGAGGCCGCCGGGACTCCTTCGTGCTGGCCACCAAGGACACCGTGTCGCGGGACCGGGCCCACCCCGACGGCGCCGGGAACTCCCGCAAGAACCTGCGGCTGTCGCTGGAGACCAGCCTGCGCCGGCTCGGCACCGACCACATCGACCTGTACCACGTGCACATCTGGGACCCCGCCACCCCGCTGGAGGAGACGATGCGGGCGCTGGACGACGCCGTCACGGCCGGGAAGGTCCTCTGCGTCGGGATCAGCGACACCCCCGCCTGGATGCTGGCCCGCGCCAACACCCTCGCCGAGTGGCGCGGCTGGACGCCGTTCACCGCTCTGCAGGTCCCCTACAACCTGCTCAGACTCGACGCCGAGCGCGAGCTCATCCCGGCCGCGGAAGCCCTCTGCCTGAGCGGCGCACTCGTTGATGCGACATAGCGGGACACGACGTCACGCGTCTGTGTCGGGTTGCCCGGTGGGTGGGTGTTGACCCTCCGGCTGTCAACGGCCCTGAGCATCCACGGGTCGAGCCTCTTGCCTTGCTGGGCTGCATGTGGCGGGTGGCTTCGTCCGAGCTGCCCCCTTGCCGGGGTTCAGGAGCAGGCGTAGGGTCGTCGTTATAGGGCAATGATCCGGGGGGGGGGCCTTTCATGGCTGAGTTCGAGGTAAGGAACCACGACCAGGCGGATGAGACCCGCCCCTTCGTGGACAAGGGTCGGGTCGAGATCTTGAAGCTGGCCGGCGGAATAGTCGGGCGCGGGACGTTCGAGCCGGGCTGGCGCTGGTCGGAGCACGTCAAACCGATCGCCGGGACCGAGAGCTGCCAGGCGCCGCACATGGGCTACTGCATCTCGGGTCGGATGGTCGTCCGGATGGACGACGGGACCGAGAAGGAGATCGGCCCGGGCGACGTGATCGTCATCCCCCCGGGCCACGACGCCTGGGTCGTGGGCGATGAGCCCTGCGTCCAGGTCGACTTCACCGGCATGGAGAAGTACGCCAAGAAGTCCTAATGCTCCGCCCCAGAAGTTCGGTGGATATCCGGCGAGCGAAAGGCCGGTCGGACACGGACGCAGCCCGCGCCCATATCGGTGGCGGTGTATATCGGTGCAGGCGAGGACACAGCTCCCGAGGCTTGGGTTCCCCCGTGACGGCAGGAAATCCGGCCGAGCTTTGCAGCAGCAGGATGCCATCGAGACTGTTGGGGCGGAGCATTAGCTCGTGCGAGCGCGGTCAGTCCGAGTTCGGCGCGGGGTGCCAGGCGCCCGACGGCACGCGGTCTCGACTGGACCCGTCAACGCCGTTACTCACCAGCCTCTGCGACAACTACCGCGAGACCTCCGCCGTCCGCCTTCGTCGTCCCGTCACCATGAGCCTCGTACCGCGGCCGCAACGTGTGGTGCGATGATTCGTGCGATGGGAGCCAAGCCGGGGGATGAGCTCATTCGCAGGGGTTGGGAGGCGCTGGCTGAAGCTGACTGGGACGGCGCGCGCTCCTGCTTCGAGCAGGCGCACGAGCTGGGCGAGAGCGCCGAGGTCCTGGACGGGCTGAGCCGGGCCCTCCACTTCCAGGGGGAATACACCCGGGCGATCGAGCTGACGGAGGGCGCGTTCGCGGCATATCGGCGGCTCGGCAAGTTGGTGGAGGCTGCCGACCGTGCGCGCTGGCTCGCGTTCCTGCACGGCACGATCAACGGCAACATGGCGGTCGCGAGCGGGTGGATGGCGCGAGCCGAGACCCTGCTCAGGGGTACGGACGAGTGCGCGGGACACGGGTGGCTCGCCGTCGACCGCGCTGTGTTCACGGACGATGCGGCCGAGCGAGAGCGGCTGGCCGCGGCGGCGCTCTCCATCGCTCGGCGGTTCGGCGACATCGATCTCCAGTACGACGCGCTCGCCTTGCTGGGCGAGTCTTATGTCGTCACCGGGCGGGTGGTGGAGGGCATGCGGCTCATCGACGAGGCGATGACTGCGGTCTCGGCCGGCGAGGTGGTCAACATCGTCGCGTTCGGGGACATCTGCTGCCGGTTGCTGAGCGCCTGCGAGATCGCGCTCGACCTCACGCGCGCCGAGCAGTGGATGTCGGTCGCCGGACGTTTCGGGGCGTGGAGCGACTTCGTGTCCCCGGTGTGTCGGACTCACTACGGGGGGATCCTGATCGCGGTCGGGCGCTGGATCGAGGCCGAGGAGGAGCTCGTGGCCGCGATCCGTACCTTCGAGCACAGCTATCGCGCGATGCGCGGGTCGCCGCTGGTCAAGCTCGCGGACCTCCGCGTCCGGCAGGGGCGGCTCGATGAGGCGCGGCGCCTGCTCGAGGGCAACGAGTCGCACCCTGTTGCCAGGCGGACGCTGGCCACGATCGCGCTGGCGAGGGGCCAGGTCGCGCTGGCGGAGGACCTCGTCCGCCTGTGCCTCGATGGCGAGGCCGCTTCCGATCCCGGTTGCGCACCGGCGCTGGAGCTGCTCGTACAAGTCCGGCTGGCTCGCGACGACGTCCGGGCCGCCGCCGAGGCGCTCGAGCGGCTCGCCGACCTCGCCGCCAGCTCTGGCGATGGCCGCGCCGCTGCCTTCGCCGAGCTGGCAGCCGGCCGCGTGCGGGCCGCCGAGGGGGACGATCGGGCCTCCGCGCATCTCCAGGCGGCGTTGCGAAGCTTTACGGCCCTCGGCCTGCCGCTCGAGGCCGCGAGGGCGCAACTCGAGCTGGCCGGAGCCATCGCTCAGCCGGCTCCGGAAGCGGCGGTCGCCGAGGCACGTCTGGCGCTCCGGACGTTCGAGCGTATGGGCGCGGCCGGAGACGCCGACGCCGCGGCCGGCCTGCTGCGCCACCTGGGCACGGGCGGCCGCGCATGGCCAAAGCACTACGGGGCGCTGACGAAACGAGAGATGGAGGTGCTGTCCCTGCTGGCTGCCGGGTGCTCCAATGCGGAGATCGCAGAGCGCTTCTGCATCAGCCGGCGCACGGCTGAGCATCACGTGGCCCACATCCTCTCCAAGCTCGACCTGCGCAGCCGCGCGGAGGCGGCCGCCTACGCGGTGCGCGAGCTACTCGAGGACTTGTAGCGCAATAGGTAGTCCTACCGATGCTGCCTGCGGCGCGCGAATGGATCCTCTCGCCAGTAGGAAATCCACGAGAGGAGGCAGACCATGAGCAGCAGCGAGGAGAACGAGGCGGTCGTCCGCGCTCTGTTCGAGAACGCGTCGCAGGGGGACTTCGACGCGCTCGACGAACTCGTCGCCCCAGACTACGTCCTGCACCCGGAGGAGGTCCGCGGCGCCGACGGCCTCAAGGAGATGGTCGAGGGGTATCGCAATGCCCTCAGCGGTCTTCGGGTCACGATCGATCAGCAGTTCACCGAGGGCGACTACGTCGCCACCCGCTTCACCGTCCGCGGCACCCACGACGGCGACCTGATGGGCGCGCCGCCGACGGGGAAGGACGTGGCGTTCACCGGCATCACGATCAGCCGATGCGAGGATGGCCGGATCGTGGAGGAGTGGGAGATCACGGACACCGTGGGCCTGTTGAGGCAGATCGGCGCGCTGCCGGAGATGGCCCAGAGCTGAGCTGCCAGCAGCTGGCAGGTAACTCGCGGCGGCGGCCCTCCCCCGGGGCCGCCGTCACGTGGGGTTCGACGAAGGTTCGTGCGTCGCGCTAATGGTCGGTGCGACTCCCCTGGAAAACAGGGCAATGGGCGCGGCAGGACTCGAACCTGCGACCCGGGGATTATGAGTCCCTTGCTCTG
>CAYTRV010000007.1:0-27333 GCA_964440285.1 uncultured Bifidobacteriaceae bacterium | reverse complement strand
CGAATCGGCGATGTCCGCGAACATGATGGTCACCGTGCCCTCGGGCAGCCCGCCGTCCAAGTCGCCGTCCTCCTCCTCGCCCTCGGCCCCGATCTCCACCCCCACGAGGCGCCTCAGCCAGCCGTCGATGAACTGCTCGCCGAAGTCCAGCATCGCGGTGTGGAGGGTCACGTCGCCGACGACCACGTCGGCCTCCGGCAGCGGGACGAACCCGAGCGGGGTGACGGCGGGCGCGTAGACGTCGAGCGCCTGCACGGCGGTGTAGAGACGGCGCAGATCGAGTCGCATCTCCATGTAGGTGCGCTTGACGTCGAGCCAGCATGCCGCCTGGGCCGGGGAGGGCAGCTCACCCGAGGCGTGCGCGAGCCACCTGCGCAGGAAGAGCACCCGCTCACCCTCGGCCACGGGCTCGCGACGCAGGTGGTCGAGCCAGGCCCTGGTCAGCGGATCGGCGTCGACCAGCGCGGGGTCGGCGACCCCGGCCTCGAACAGGAGGTAGAAGCCGATGATGGTCCCCGCGCCGTCCCGGGCGACATGGAAGGCGCCCGGCAGCCCGTCCCACCAGGCCTGCAGCAGCCGCAGCTCCTCGGGGGCGGTCTCGATGACGATGCCGAGGATGGCCTCGGCGTCGCTCGGGGTGGCCGGCTCAACCCTCACCTCGCTGGACCCGGCCGGGAAGAACGCCTCCCTGACAGAGGGGCTCTGGATGAGGAAGAGCAGGTCGGCGGTGTGCTGCCACAGATCGAGCGTCGCCGTCAGGTGGGACTCGTAGTTCAGGAACCGCCATGCGCGCAGCAGGTAGCGCCGGTGGCGCTCCGGATCGCGCCGGGCGAGGTCCTGCGCGATGGTGTCCCTGACCACGTCGTGGAACGCGAGCCCCTCGCCGGTCATCTCGACGAAGGGGAGCTCGCGGAGGTCGTTGAAACGCTCGGTTCCGGTCGGCTCGCCCAGGAGGGCGGCCAGGGCCGGCTCGGTCACGCGGCGCACCGTCGATGCGGCCTCGACGGCCTCCGCGGTGCGTGCCGGCAAGCCGGCGAGGAAGGCGGCGGTGAGCTGCGGCAGGATCTTGGGCGGCGGGCCGGGAGCGATGTCAAGGTCCGGCTGGGTCCTGAGCGCCGCCGCCGCAAGCTCGAGCGCCAGCGGATGTCCGCGCGCGAAGCGATTCACGCGGGCGGCCTGCTCCTCGCCGAGCCCGCGCTGCGCCAGAAGGCCCAGCGCGTCGTCGCGGTCGAGACCCCGAAGCTCGACCTCCCGGAAGAGGCCCTCCCAGCCCGGAGTGGTGAGCCAGGCCGCGCTGGGGGCGTTGCGGCCCGCGATCAAGGTCAGCACGGTCTCCGGGAGGCTCGGAAGGAACGTCTGGCGCAGCCAGGCATCCATGAGGCCGAAGGTCTCGTAGGTGTCGAGCGCGAGCACCGTCCTCGAGCCGCTGTCGCCGAGCATTCGGCCGACGCCGTCCAGGTCCGGCTCGCGCTCGTCCCCTTCGAGGGCCGCGGCAACCGCTCGCAAGAAGCCACGCGGGGTGGGCTCGATCTGGCCGCAGTCGAGCAGCAGCGCGCGAGCGGGCGGGCTCACCGCGCCGAGCGTCGCCTGGACGAGGCGGGACTTGCCGATCCCCCCCGGCCCGTGAACGTAGGCCGCGACGAACGGGGGCTCTTCGGCCAGGATGCCGTCTCGCAGCGTCTCGAACTCGCTCCGCCGTCCCACGAACGATCGCTCCGCCGCTTGGCTGATGCGCTCCGCGATGGTTCGCGCCACGAGGTCTCCAGGAAGCGAGGTAGATCGCCTTGGCGAGACTCTACTGCAGCGGGGGTGGCGTAGGGTTGGCGCAATGACGAGCCGGGAGTTCATCGACCTGGAGCACCGCGGGGGCGAGCAGGCCTACGCCTGCAAGCACCCGCTCACCCAGGACGTCGCCTACTCGGGCCTTCTGACCAGCCGGCGGCGCGAGCTTCACCGCAAGGGCGGGAGCCGCGCCGGAGCACTTCTTCGAGGACCGGCTCGAGGAGGCCCACGACCGCCTGGGTATCACTTCTCCGAGGCGCGGGCCCACCGCGAGGCCGTGCACCTGGAGCTCCTGAAGCGGGCCTAATCAAGTAACTACGTCGGGCGCTCAGCGAGCAGCGCGCGTCACACGCTCGCAGCCGCTGACGCGGTCACGGCGGTCGACGCTCGCCCTGTCCTGCCCCGATCCGCAGCGCACGAGCTCGACCCGCCCGTTGACGGAGTTCACGAAGTCGTTCCCGGGGCCGGCGTAGTAGGCGTTGACGCCTGCGCCGCCGAGGAGCGTGTCCGCGCCGCGCCCGCCCGTGAGCCGATCGTCACCGCGCTCGCCCCGGAGGGTGTCGTTCCCCGCTCCGCCGATCAGGCAATCGTGGCCGTCGCGCCCGCGAATGCGGTCGCTCCCGCCGCGTCCGAAGATGATGTCCCCTTCGCCGCTCCCGATGAGCGTGTCGGGGGCGTCCGTCCCCACGATGGGCCGGAGACAGCCGCCCGCCCGCAGCGGCTCCGTCGGATCGCTCCCGCCGGTCCCTCCGGAGCGGGTCCCGGGAGGGTCGCCGATGTCGCCGTCGAGGGGGGGAATGAGCACCACGCCGCCGACCGCCGAGTCGATGCCGATCACCACGATCGGGCCGGCGCCGTGACCCCCCAGGTCCTCCCCGCAGGTGATCTTGAACTCGGGATGCATCCGCCGCCAGTACGGCTTCGCTTTGACGATCTGCGTCACCGTCCCTGACGCATGAGAGACGCCGCCGAGATAGATTCTCTCGCCCGTCTGCTCGTCGACCAAGTTGAGGTCGCCGGAGTAGACGGCTCCGCGCGTGACCCCAATGCACTGCACGGACCAGCTCACCTCGACGTTCCACGCGCCGGAGCCCACGCGCTCTTTCAGGACTGCGACGACCGATGCCTTGATGGTCACATGGTCGGCGATACTCGCGGCCGGCCAGACGAGCCCGCACAATGTCGCGGAAACCGCAACGGCGAGAGCGTGTCTGAATCTCATCCCTCGCCAGCATACGGAAATCTCATGCCGACACTCGCCGTTGCCGGGGAGGGCGCCCACGCTATCCAGCTCAGGGCTCGTCAACCCCAAACCTCCGCGTCAGCCGTTCGGAACGTCTCTGGGCACGTCATCTAGTGGCTGTCGCAGAGGCGGACAAGCCGGTCGACGAGGGGGCGCAGGTGCGCGGTGAGACTCGACTCACCCAGTACGACGCGGCGTCGCTCGCCGCCCCGCCGGAACGTCAACTCGTACGTGACGGCGTTGCTCGACCGTGCGCCGGGCAGGGCGGTGGGTCGCTCGGTGCCGAGCCACGCCCGCTGCTCGTCGTGGCTCAGCTCGAGGTTCTGGAACGTCCCACGCAGCTCGGGGCGACCCGGCGCGGCGGTGCGGTGGAAGTCGATTGTGAGCGGCTCGTCCATGGGCGATGCCTCCTGGATTGATCCCTCGGTGGAGGATCCGCGTCCGCTACGCGGGTCCCGGCATGAGCGGCGAGAGCGGATGGCACGCCATCCCCCGCGCCTCGGCGAACGACTCGAACATGACGGCGGTGTCGGCGATCGCCACGCCGGTGAGGTGCTCGCTGCGCCCCTCGAAATCGGCGACGATCGCGTTGCAGGCGTCCCGGTAGCCGCCCGCGTCGCGTTGGACCAGCGCTGACACCACGAACGCGGCGCGCTCGAAGGAGGCGTCGCCCGCGCGCATGACCGCCGCGGCCAACTCCGCACCGTCGTCGTCGCCGGTGATCAGCGCGACGATGGCCTCGACGTAGGCTGCGGTCGGCGTCGGCTCGGCTCCGCTGATCGCCGCTCGGGCGTACTCGGCGGCGTCGGCCGGGTCGCCCGCGATGACCGCCGCCTTCAGCATCCCGATGAGGCGGCCGTAGCTGGCCGGCGGCGCGCACTCGAACGATGCGCGATACCGGCGTGAAGCCGCCTCGAACATCTGGTGGGCCGACTCGACGTCGCCCGCCAGGAGTGCCCGCTGGGCGCCGGCCTCCGCGTCGAGCGCCTCCAGGAGGAGGTCGAGATGCGGGCCGGCCGGCAGGCGCTTGGTCACCCGGCCCGCTCCCGGGACCGGTGGTCCAAGAGCCGCTCGTCGATGCGCAGCGCAACGGTCAGCGCGTCGACCTTCTCGTTGCCTGCGACCTGATCGGCCACATGCCACGCCTCCCGCGACAGGTACCCGAGGCGCGCCGCTGCGTCGGGACGCGAGTCAGCCTCGTCCGCCTGCTCGCTGATGTGACGGAGGATCGCGGCGACCTCCTCGTCGCCCCACGGCATGCCGCGTCCCGGCCACTCGCGGTTCCTGCGGATGAACGACCACAGGAGCAGGATGAGCGGCAGCTTGAGCAGGCCGATGGCGAACATGACCCAGGCCGCCCGGGCGATTCCGTTGGAGGTGAGGCTCGGCACGATCCAGATGAGCGCGCCGCCGAAGATCGCCATCGCGATGGTGGTGCCCAGGAGGGCCACGAGCCGCCAGTAGCGGAGCGTCCCGTCGCGTCGATGCAGGAAGCGCTGCAGCACAGCGTGATTGTCCGGCGCGCGAGGGGAAAGGGCAAGCTCCAGTTCTCAAACACAAGGTTTGTAAAGGATCTGTTGTGAGGCTTCTGGAAGTTTCGTTCGTCGCCGATACTTGTGGTGTCACGCTGGATCGGTCGTCATCCCCTCGGTGGCCGGCGGCGGGACATTCATCCCAAGGCGGTGGGTCGCCACCGCTCCAGGGTCGTCTTCGCACCGCGACCCTTGTCTCATCTGATGTCCCCTCCGAACCGGGCCCCGTGCCCGGTTTGGCGGTTAACGGACAGGCGCCGCGGGCCGATCACGTCAAACTCGGCGTGGGCCGGCTCGATCAGCGTCCCGGTTCCTTACGCGCCCGTTACGTCTCGGCATGCACTTCGTAAACGCGACCAGAACGGGCTTGCGGGCAAGACGGCCGGTTCTCTAGCCTGCCGCCCAACCGCGGAGAGGGCGAGATGCAATGGCGATCGACACGGGGAACCGATCCAGGGCGGACCGGGGTGAGGTGTTCCTCGAGTACACCAGGTCGATCTGCCCCGTGTGCAAGCGGGTGATCGACGCGGAGGTGAACATCCGCGACGGGCGGGTGATCATGCGCAAGCGCTGCGCCGACCACGGGACCTTCGAGGCGCTCGTCTACTCCGACGCCGACCTCTATGTCGCGCAGCAGCGCTTCAACAAGCCCGGCACGCTGCCGTTGGAGTTCCAGACCGAGGTGCGTGACGGGTGTCCGCTGGACTGCGGTCTGTGCCCCGACCACAAGCAGCACGCATGCCTCGGGATCATCGAGGTGAACACGGCGTGCAACCTGGACTGCCCGATCTGCTTCGCCGACTCCGGCCACCAGCCCGACGGCTTCTCCCTCACCGCCGACCAGGTGGGGGTGATGCTCGACGCGTTCGTCGCGGCCGAGGGCGAGCCGGAGGTCGTGCAGTTCTCCGGCGGGGAGCCGTCGATCCACCCGGAGATCCTCACGTTCATGGAGATGGCCAAAGCGCGCGGGATCCGCACGGTGATGTTGAACACCAACGGCATCCGCCTCGCCCGTGACGCGCCGTTCGCGGCCGAGCTCGCCCGGATCGGCGTGCATGTGTACATGCAGTTCGACGGGTTCGACGTCGCGACGCACATGGCGATCCGCGGCAAGGATCTCCGCAACGAGAAGCAGCGGGCGTTGGATGCGTGCGCCGAGCATGGCGTCACGGTGACGCTGGTGGGCGCCGTGGAACGAGGCGTCAACGAGCATGAGCTCGGCGCGATCGTGCGGTTCGGGGTCGCGCACCCGGCGGTGCAGAGCGTGGTCTTCCAACCGGTCACCCACACCGGTCGCCACCGCGTCTTCGACCCGCTCGAGCGCCTCACCAACGCCTGCGTCATGCGGTTGCTCACCGAACAGCTTCCGGAGTGGTTCCGCCAGTCCGACTTCACCCCGGTGCCGTGCTGCTTCCCGACCTGCCGCAGCATGTGTTACGCGCTCACCGACGGGGAGTCGTTCATCCCGTTCACCCGGCTGGTCGACATCGAGGACTACCTCGACTACGTCTCGAACCGCGTCATCCCCGACATGGCGGTCCGCGAGGCGCTGGAGAAGATGTTCTCGTCGTCGGCGACGCCCGGAGCGGAGGGGGCCTTGCTCGCATGCGAGGACTGCGGCATCGACCTTCCGGACGCGTTCGGCGACCTGCGCCAGAACGTGTTCACCACCGTCGTCCAGGACTTCCAGGACGCCTACACGCTCAACGTGCGCCAGCTCATGAAGTGCTGCGTGGAGCAGATCACGCCGGACGGGCGCCTCATCCCCTTCTGCGCGTACAACACAGTCGGGTATCGGGAGCAGGTGCGGGAGGAGCTCTCGGGCGCCCGGGTGCCGCCGGTCGTGCCCTATGCGGAGCCGCTCCAGCCGATCCTCGCGCAGGGTCCACACGGATCCATGACGAGCGGCGACGACCGTGAGCCGGCCGGCCGTGACGCGACCAACGTCGGGCGGGGGCTGAGTCGAGCACTCCACCCGTGAGGACGATCGCCGATGAGGTCAAGGCCTGCTGCGCCACCGCGTATTCCAGTGAGGCTGCACGCTTCCTGCTGGGCGATCGTTTCCACCCGGGCGGCGCGGCGCTCACGTCTCGGCTCGTCCGGGCGTTACGGGTCGGCGGCTCGCACGAGATCGTGGACGTCGCGAGCGGCCCCGGCGCCAGCGCGATCCAGGCGGCGCAGGAGACGGGGTGCCGGGTGGTGGGCGTCGACCTCTCCCCGGCGAGCGTGGCAGCGGCGACCGAGGCGGCCATCGCGGCGGGCGTCGGCGAGCGCGCGAAGTTCGTGGTCGGCGACGCCGAGGCGCTGCCGCTCCCCGATGCCAGCGTCGACGGAGCGCTGTGCGAATGCGCGCTCTGCACGTTCCCCGACAAGCAGGCCGCGGCGGGCGAGTTGGCACGGGTGCTCCGGCCCGGAGCGCGGCTTGCGCTCTCGGACATGACCGCCCGGCAGGACCGGCTGCCGCCCGAGCTGAGCGGGTTGGCGGCGTGGATCGCGTGCATCGCCGACGCCCGCCCGCTGGACGAGGTCGCCGACCTCCTCGCGTCGGTCGGTCTCGTGGTGGAGTCCGCCGCGGCCCACGACGCGGCGCTCGGGGAGATGGTCGAACGCGTCGAGGCACGCCTCGTCGCCGCACGCATCCTCGGCGGCCCGGTCGCAGTCCTGGGCGACCGGCTCGACGAGGCGTTGGCAATCGCCCGCGCAGCGAAGGAGGCGGTCGCCGCCGGCGACCTGGGCTACGGGGCGATCGTCGCCCGCCGTCGGTGACGAACTGATCCCCACCGAGGGCGAGCGATGGACCCGGGCGGCGCTGGGTGTGCTTCGCGCCCGACGGTACCGACCGGCGGCGTGGGGGCGTTTCGTCGCGGATTCGTTCGATCGCGCAGCCGCGCAGCGCGCGTCCAACGCCCGTGCTCACCGAGAGACCCTCGTGGTCGGCGCGGTGGGCCTCGGCGCGTGGTGTGCCGCGGCGCCGTGGCACCCGGCGGGAGCCGCGGCGGGCGCGGCGTGGTGGCTGCTCGTCGTCGCGATGCTCGACTGGCATCTGGGAATGCTCGAGCACCCCGACGGGCAGCCGCTCGGACGGGTCGGGCTCCCAAACCTGCTGGGCCTCGGTCGCCTCGCGATCGTTCCGGTCGTGCCCTTGGTCCCGCCGTGGGCCCTCGCGGGCCTCCTGCTCGTATCCGGCGCAACCGACATCGCCGATGGGCGGATCGCACGCAGACGTGGCGAGGAGACCCGGCTCGGCCGCTGGTTGGACGGCGCAGCGGACGCCGCGGTGCTCATCGCCGCAGCAGTCGCCTTGACGGCGTCAGGCGAGCTGCCCGTGTGGGCCGGCGGACTGGTGGTGGCACGCCACGCCGCTCAGTGGATCGGTGTGACGCTCGCGTACCTCGTCCGGGGCGGGCCAGCCGCCGCCGACGTCGTACCGGCCAGGTTTTCGGGCGCGGTGCTCATCGCCGGCCTTGTGGCTTCGCCAATCTCCGCGGCGGTGGGGACGTCGCTCGTATCGATCGGTGCGCTCGGAGGACTCGTCGCCGTTGCCCAGACCGCCCGCCGCGTGATGCGGCACCCGCAACCCCGGCGAACCGTCAGTCGGGCGCCGGGCAGTGGACGAGCGCGCTCAGCGTCGGGGCGGGGGGATCGTTAACCGATCGTGCGGCGCGCCTGTAACGCCGGCGTAAGGGAGGGGACGGATGCTTCGGGGAGCACTTCCAGCGAAAGGACCGGCGCGCCGTGAGCTCTCACACCCGGGTCGACCGCCCCCGACGAATCTCGAACGCTCCGCTGCGCTGGCTCGTCGCAGTGCCGGCGGTGATCGGCGGGCTCGCTCTGGGCCTGTGGTTCTTCGCGGGCGTCGTGGCGCCGGGCTACAAGACGTCGATCGCCTTCGGCATCGGATGGTTCGTCGTCGCCAGCGTGCTGATCGGCCGCATCGGGGGGCGCCTTCCGTCGTTCAAGGCGCCCATGCGGGCGACGTTCCTGGCCGCCGCTGCCGCGGCCGCGGTCGGCTTCTACTGGACCAGCATCCGGGACGACCGCGTCAACGAGACGGTCGCAACCGGGGTCGCCGCCAGCCAGGTGCAGCCGTCGAGCGGAGCGGCGGGCGGGGGGACTGCGAACCCGACTCCGACTTCGCCGCCCACGAACGTGGAGGTCGCCCGCGGCACGTTCGAGACCCGCGCGCACTCCTCGCGCGGTACCGCGGCGGTCGTGGAGCTCGCCGCGGGAGGCCGGAAGCTGACGTTCACCGACTTCGAGACCGACAACGGGCCGGACCTTCGCGTCTACCTCGTCCGGGGCGGCGACGTCGACGACCCCGTCGACCTGGGCGGACTCAAGGGCAACGTCGGCAATCAGCAGTACGACATCCCGTCCAACGTGGACACGGGCGCGTACTCCACTGTCGTCATCTGGTGCCGTGCCTTCTCGGTCAGCTTCGCCGAGGCCGACCTCCGGTCCTCCTGACAAACTGGCGCCCGTCGAGAGGAGACAACCATGGCCGAGTGGGACGTTGTGGTCGTCGGCGGCGGGACCGCCGGACTCACCGCCGCCCGGGCGGCGCGCTTCGAGGGCGCCAGCGTCGCGCTCGTCGAGCGTGAGCCGGCGCTTGGCGGCGAGTGCACGTTCTACGGGTGCGTGCCGTCGAAGACCCTGATCGAGGTGTCGCGGATCTACTGGGGCCTGCGCGAGGGGGTGCGGTACGGCATCCACGCCGACGGCCTCCGGCTGGACTTCGCTGCGCTGATGGATCACAAGGACGCGGTGATCGCCGACATCAACCGCGACGAGCGGCCAGAGCTGTTCGAGGAGGCCGGCATCGACCTCGTGCGTGGCGTCGCCCGTTTCACCGGCTCGCACGAGATCGCCGTCGGCGGCGACCTCCACCGCTTCGCGAAGGCCGTCGTCGCGACCGGGAGCGACCCGGCGGTCCCGCAGGGCATCGGCCTCGAGGACGTCCGGTACCTCACGAACGAGTCGGTCTTCTCGATCCGGGAGCTTCCCCGCCGGCTCGCGGTCCTCGGCGGCGGGCCGATCGGCCTCGAGCTCGGGCAGGCGTTCGCCCGGTTCGGGAGCGAGGTCACCGTCATCCACAGCGGCGGCCAGCTCCTCGCGAAGGAGGACCCGGAGGTCGGCGCGCTCGTGTCACGGTTGCTCGCCGGCGAGGGGATCGACATCCGCCTGGAGGCGACGGCGACCGGCGTGGTCCGCGACGGTGACGGGGTTTCGGTGCGCCTCACCGGTCGCGACGGCGACGCCCGGGTCGACGCCGACGCGGTCCTGGTCGCCGCCGGCCGCGCACCGCGGGTCGCGGGGCTGGGCCTCGAGGCGCTCGGCCTGACGCCCGGGCGCGGCGGCCTGGCTGTCGACGCGGCCATGCGAACGGGCGTTGCGCACGTGTACGCGGCCGGGGACGTCACCGGGCAGCTCCTGTTCACTCACGTCGCTGCGTACGAGGGGCGGATCGCGGGACAGAACGCCGCGTCGCGCAAGCAGCGGAAGGCCGATTACCGCGTCGTTCCGTGGGTCACGTTCCTCGAGCCGGAGGTTGCGCGGGTCGGCCTGACCGAGCCCGAGGCGCGCGAGCGCCTCTCCGGAGTGGAGGTCCTGCGCTTCCCGATGAGCCGCGTCGACCGTGCCCGCATGCTCGGTGCGCCGAAGGGGTTCATCAAGCTCGTCACCGCTCCGCGGCGCGTGCTCGGCGGTCTCGGTGGGGGCCGGCTTGTGGGCGCCCACATCGTCGGACCTCACGCCGGAGAGCTCCTGCACGAGGCTGTGCTTGCAATGCAGGCCAACGTGTTCGCCGGGCGCCTCGCCCAGGCGATCCACGCCTATCCCACCGCGAGCCTCGGCATGCAGCAGGCCGCGTCGCAGCTCGCCCCGATCGGGCGCGCCCTCGTGGAGGCCGACGAGCTCCCCGCCCTCGACCGTTCGGCCGCCTGATGGCCCACGTCCCCAGCGACCGCACGGAGCGCGCCCTGGTCGCCGCCGCGCTCGTCCTCGCCCCCGCGGCCCTCGCTGTCGGGCTGCTGCTCAGGTTCGAGCCGGACGGGTCGAGCGTCGAGAAGCTCGCCGAGATCGCCGACGGCATCGGACGGTGGCGCACCGGGTGGCTGCTCACCGCGATCGGTGGGCTCCTGGCCGTCCCGATGGCGATCGCGCTCGGTGGGTTCGTCCGGAACAGCAGCCAGGTCGGTTCCCTCGCGGGCCGGCTCCTGGGGACGGTCGGCGGCGTCGGCCTGGTCGCCCAGTCGTTCCTGCGGGGCCTGCACGGCGCCGACCTTGCGGAGGACGCGGCCGTCCCCGGCCTCGCTGAGGGTGCGGCCGCCGCCTGGAGCGAGATCCAGCGCGGCTTCGTCCGCCCGCCCGTGTACTCGGGTGAGCTGCTGGCAGCCGGCCTCATCGTCCTCGGCCTGGCGCTCGCGCAGCGGGCTCCGGCGACCCGCTGGGCCGGGTGGCTCGTCGCGTTCGGGGGGCTGGTCGTCGGCGTGGGACACTTTGTGGCGGTCCCCCCGCTCGCAGGGGCCGGCGCGATCGTCCTGCTCGCCGGGACCGCGCCGTTCGCCGCGGCCGTGTGGCGCGGGGCCCTACCCATCGTTCCCCCGCCCGGGTCGCCCGGTTAGCAGCCGGGCGCGGGGGCCAGGCTCGGATGAGGGGACATCACCGAGCCGGATGCGGAGACCGTCCGCCGCGTGGTTGCGACTTCCGCAGACCTCAGCTAACCTCGGTAGACGTTTTTGGAGTTTCAGGTTGGTCGGCACGGAGGCCCGGTGGGATGACATCCGCAACGCAGCGCGCATCGGTTCCCGCGAAGACGCGGTTGGGGAGCGTGCTCCTCGACATGGGCCTCATCTCGTCCGACGAGCTCAGCGACGTGCTCGTGCGCCAGCGCGCGGAGGGCGGCCGGCTGGGCGAGCTGCTCGTCGCGCAGAAGCGCCTGAGCCCCGAGCAGGTCGCCAAGGCGCTCGCGCGGCGGCTCGGCGTGGAATACCTCGACCTGGCCGAGCCACCCGACCCGGCCCTCGCCGCCTGCGTCGACGACGCGACCGCGCGGCGCTACCTCAGCATCCCGGTGAGGCGCGACCCGGATGGCACCCTCGTGGTCGCGATGGCCGACCCGCAGGACCTTCCCGCGCTCGACGACCTTCGCATGATCGTCGGCGAGCAGATCCGCCCGGCGCTCGCGATGCCCGAGGCGATCATGGCCCACGTGGGTGTGGGCAGCGTGGTGGAAGAGCTCGCCGCAAACCTCGGCGAGATCCACGAACGGTCCCGCGACGTGCAGGTTGCGTCCGACCTCGCCGTCGGCGAGAGCGACGGCCCGGTCATCCGCTTCGTCAACTCGGTCATCGCACGGGCGGTCTCGGAACGCGCCTCCGACGTGCACATCGAGCCGCAGGACGGCGAGCTCGTCGTGCGGTTCCGCGTCGACGGCGTCCTTCGCACCGCCACGAGCGTTCCGGCGACCCGGGGTCCGGCGATCGTGAGCCGGATCAAGGTGATGTCCGACCTCGACATCGCGGAACGTCGCGTTCCACAGGACGGCAGGGTGGGACTGCGGATCGGCGATCAGGAACTCGACCTGCGCGTCGCGACGCTGCCGACGGTCGGCGGGGAGAGCGTCGTCGTGCGGATCCTGGACCGGTCGAACGTGGTGCTCGACCTCGCGGAGCTCGGGTTCTCGGGGCAGACGCTCGCCCGGTTCGACACGTGCTACCGCCAGCCGCACGGGCTGGTGCTGGTCACGGGACCGACGGGCTCGGGCAAGACGAGCACCATGTACGCGACCCTCGCTCAGCTCAACGACAGCGAGCGGAAGATCATCACCGTGGAGGACCCGGTGGAGTACCGGCTCCCCGGCGTGAACCAGGTGCAGGTGCGGCCGAAGGCGGGCCTCACGTTCGCGTCCGGCCTGCGGTCGATGCTGCGCTGCGACCCGGATGTGATCATGGTCGGCGAGATCCGCGACCCGGAGACCGCGCGCATCGCGGTCGAGGCGGCACTCACCGGGCACCTCGTGCTGGCGACGATCCACACGAACGACGCGGCCTCCGCCGTGGTGCGCCTGACGGAGATGGGCATCGAGCCGTTCCTCATCGCAAGCTCGCTGCGCGGCGTCCTCGCCCAGCGGCTCGCGCGGCGCCTGTGCCCGCAATGCCGTGAGCCGACGCCGGTCCCCCAGGCCGCCCTGGCGGACATCATCACGTTTGAGGGCGCCCTCGCCGATCTGCCGGACCCGGTGGCGATCCACCGTCCCCGCGGCTGCAGCCGCTGCACCGGCTCCGGCTACCGCGGCAGGTTCGGGCTCGCGGAGATGCTGGTCGTGAGCGAGTCGATCGAACGGCTCATCGTGTCACGCGCCGCCGCCATCGAGATCCGGGCGGTTGCCCGGGCGGAGGGCATGCGCACCATGGGAGACGAGGGCCTCGCGGGCGTCCTCACCGGGCACACCAGCCTGGAAGAGCTGGGCCGGGTCGTTCGTTAATCCGGGGCATCGGGTGGGCGGTGCCGGGTGAGCGTCTCGCCGCCGGGACCGTCGTTGCAGATCGTCCGGAGCCGAAAAGACATGCCCGGGCGGGGCAGCAACGGCACCGCCCGAGAAGTGCGTCGGGGGCACGCCCGCATGGGACGCACCCCCGAAGTGTGGAGCCTCCCCGCCGGCATCCGTGCCAGCCGGGGCGACGCCGCGGACGCAGCTAGCGCGGGCCGGCCCCGACCTTCACCTTGATCCGCTTCGCGAGAAGCGTCGGCGAGGGGTCACCCGATTCGTCCGTCATCCACATCGACGGACGGAGGAACTTCCCGACGACCTTCACCCGGTCGTCGACCTCGAGGTCGTTGAACGCGATGCGCATGCCGTGCTCGTCGGTGATGACCACCCGGTCCGGCACGATGACGTACGCGTCGAGGCTCACGAGCCGCACGCCCTCGTCGCGGAAGCGCCGCGGAGCGTTCTCGAGCCGGCGGACGTCGAGGTTCAGGATGTTGCGACCCTCGACGCGGTCCTTCCCGAGTATCGGGCCACGCACGTGCCACAGCCGCGGGAAGAACCCGAGCTCGAACTTCTGGCCGGGGTGCACGGGCTTCGGCGCCTCGAGGTAGACCTGCAGCAGGGTGTAGGTGTAGGTCGGCGTGACGGGGCTCCCGTCGGTCCGGAGCATCGCCTTCACCTTCATCCCGGGCTTCAGCGCGTCGAGACCCACCTTGTCGTCGCCGCGGTACACGACGGTGTCCTCGGTGACGCTCGCCACGATGCGCTGACCGTTGATCCCGGTCGCGAGGGTCTTCGTGTCGCTCCCGTCGAGCCATTCGTGCGCCTCGGCCACGTCGAGCTCCACCTCGGTGCCCGTGTCGCCGGTCGTGACGCCCACGATGGTCGAGTACGCCTTCACCAGCACGACCGGCGCCCCAGGGTCCGCCGGGGGCGCGGTCTCCACCGCGGCGGCGAACGCCGGGATGAGCCCCACCGTCAGCACCGCCAACATCGCTAGCAACCGCTTTCTCATCGATCCTCCGTGATCGGCAGGCCCGCACATCCGTGCACGGGCGAACGGACAACTCCAACCCCTATATCGGCAGATTCTGTCGATTTCAGTAGCCCGGCTCCGAATCGCGACCGTCGCACGCCGGCAGCGTTGCGGTGAACGCGTGCCGCCGCCCTCAGTCGGCGATGCCGGCGCGTGCCACCACACGCGTCGGCCTGACCCGCACCAAGAGCTCCCCGGCGGCGGCGTTCCGCCGTCCAAACGCCTCGGCGAGGTCGTCACCCATGTACCGGCGGCCGATGGCGGTCGACCACGGCAACATCGCATCGAGGTCCTCGGATATCTCGGCGACGCCGTCGACCCGCACGTAGGCGTACGGCGGGGACTCGTCGTCGACGCAGATCGACACACGCGGGTCGCGCCGGATCGCGCGGCCCTTGACGGTGCCGGCGCCGGTGTTGAACACGAGCGACCCGTCGTCGTCCATCACGAACCAGATCGGCACGACGTGGGCGTCGCCGCCGCGCCTTACCACGGCGAGCTTCCCGGTGCGGGTTCCCGCAGTCAGGAACGCCCTGGTTTCCGCGTCGGTCATCACCCGTGACATATCGAGAGAACCGTATCGGCGCCGGGCCGGGGGCGGGCTGATCGCACGCTTGCGATCCCCTAACCTCTTGCCCGGTGTTCCCACCCGCAGCCACCCCGCCGCTTCGTCGACTGCTGCAGTACGCGGCGCACCATCGCGGACGCATGGTGTGGGCCACCGTCCTGACGGTCCTCAACAAGATCTTCGACGTGGCGCCGGAGATCCTGATCGGGTTCGCCGTCGACGTGGTCGTGCAGAGCGAGGGGAGCTCCTACGTCTCCCGCCTCACCGGGATCGACGACCGCTGGCAGCAGTTGTGGTTCCTCGGCGCGCTGAACGTCGTGATCTGGCTGCTGGAGTCGGCCACCGAGTACGGGTACTCCCTCGCCTGGCGGAACCTCGCGCAGACCGTGCAGCACGAGGCGCGGATGGACGCCTACGCCCACGTCCAGCGCCTCGAGCTCGCCCACTTCGAGGACACCAGCACCGGCGGGCTCATGTCGATCTTGAACGACGACGTCAACCAGCTGGAGCGGTTCCTCGACAGCGGCGCGAAGGAGATGATCCACACGGTCGTCAACGTGGTGCTCGTCGGGATCGTGTTCCTGCTCATCTCCCCCCTCCTGACCCTGCTCGCGTTCGCGCCGATCCCGGTGATCCTGTGGGGGTCGTTCCGCTACCAGCGCCGCCTCGAGCCGCGCTACCGCGAGGTGCGGAGCCGGGTCGGCGACCTCTCCGCCTCGCTCGCAAACAACCTCGGCGGCATCGCTACGATCAAGGCGTTCACCGCCGAGGACCGCGAGGTCGACCGCATCGGCGCGGAGTCGGACGCCTACCGCCTCGCCAACCGCGACGCGATCCGCTTCTCGTCGGCGTTCGTCCCGCTCATCCGCGTCGCGATCCTGATCGGGTTCACGTGCACCCTGGTCATCGGGGGGCGCGCGGCACTCAACGGCTCCCTCGAGATCGGGCTGTACTCGGTGCTGGTATTCATGACGCAGCGCCTACTGTGGCCGCTCACCCGCCTCGGCGAGACCTTCGACCTCTATCAGCGGGCGATGGCGTCGACCCGCCGCATCCTCGACCTGCTCGCGATCGACCCCGCCATCGTGCCGGGCGTCAGGTCGCTGCCGCGCCCGGTCGACGGGGAGGTGCGGTTCGACGGGGTTGACTTCGCATACGGCGGCGGGCCGGACGTCCTGCGGGACATCGACCTCCACATCCCGGCCGGGGAGACCCACGCCGTGGTGGGGCTCACCGGATCCGGCAAGAGCACGATCGTCAAGCTCCTGATGCGCTTCTACGATGTCACCGCAGGCCGGGTCACCGTCGACCGCATCGACGTGCGGGACCTCGCGTTCACGGAGCTTCGCGGCGCCATGGGGTTCGTCGGCCAGGACGTGTTCCTGTTCGACGGCAGCGTCCGGGAGAACATCGCATACGGCCGTCCGGACGCCACCGACGCCGAGGTCGCCGAGGCGGCCCGCCTCGCGGAAGCCACTGAGTTCATCCTCGCCCTCCCGGACGGGTTCGAGACGCGGGTCGGTGAGCGCGGCCAAAAGCTCTCCGGCGGCCAGCGGCAGCGCCTGTCGATCGCGCGGGCGATCCTCCGCGACCCGGCCATCCTCATACTCGACGAAGCCACCTCGTCCGTCGACAACGAGACGGAGGCGGCGATCCAGCGGTCGATGCAGGTCGTATCGCGCGGCCGCACGACCCTCGTCATCGCCCACCGCCTCTCGACGATCCGGGGTGCGCACCGCATCCACGTGCTGGAGCACGGCAGGATCACCGAGGCGGGAACCCACGCGGAGCTCCTCGAGACCGGCGGCCTCTACGCGGCGCTGTGGCGGGTGCAGACCGGAGAGCCCCTCGCGGAGACGTTCGCTCCGGACGGCCGATCCGCGGCAGGAATCCTCACCGACCACGGCGAAGTGCCGTCCCCATGAGCAACCTGGAGCCACACGAAGAACGGCGCGCCACCCCGCGTGTCGACGTGCAGCTCCCCGCGCGACTCCATGTGGGGGACGACGTGATCGACACGCAGACAATCGACATCAGCCATGACGCGGTCCTGATTGGAGGCGACGACTTCCCGTCTGCGAGCGAGGTGCACATCGAGATCGAGCTCGCGGAGCTCGGCTGGCAGCGCCTCTCCGCGGACGTCGTTCGGCGTCAGGAGATCGGCGACGGCGGGGTGCGGATGGCGGCGACCTTCGCCGAGGCCGCGACCAGCGGCGGTCGAACGGCGATCGCGGCCTTCCTCGTGCGCCACCTGCATTCGGCCTGACACGCCGCCGGCGCTGCGTGTGTGAGCATGCCCGCCGATGAGCGGGCGCCGCCCACCCGTGCGGGTCGTTGTCGTCGGCGGAGGCATCACGGGCCTGACGGCGGCGTACCGCCTCGTCGCGGACGGCGTGGAGGTGACCCTCGTCGAGCGCGACCGGCGTCTCGGCGGCATGATCCTGACCGAGCGCCACGACGGCTTCGTCCTGGAGGGCGGCCCCGACGCGTTCCTGGCGGCCAAGCCCGGCGGTCGCGAGCTGTGCGCGGCGCTCGGCGTCGATCTCATCGGATCGCACGCGGCGGCCGCACGCGCGTCGGTCATGTGGGACGGACGCCTGCACCCGCTCCCCGACGGGCTCCAGGGCGTGGTCCCGCGACGGATGCGGCCGATCCTCGGAAGCTCGTTGTTCTCGCCGGCCGGCAAGCTCAGGGTGGTACTCGGGCGCGTCATACCCATGAGTCCCGACACCACAGACGAGTCGCTCGCCCACTTCGTCCGGCGCCGGTTCGGCCGAGAGATGTGGGATCGCCTGGTGGAGCCGCTGGCGACCGGCGTGTACGCCGGCGACGGCAACGAGCTCTCGCTGCGCGCGACGTTCCCATCGCTCGCCGACTCCGACCGGGCTCGGCCGCCGCCAGGGAGCCGCGCCGGCGCCACCCCGGCCGGACCCGTGTTCCTGACGCCCGGGGCCGGGCTCGGAGAACTGGTCGAGGCGTTGGAGCAGGCGATCGGCGGTGAGCGGATCCGGACGGGGATCGGGGCGTCGGGTATCGTCCGCGACGGCGGCGGCTACCGCGTGATGCTCGACGCCGGCGAGCCCGTGGCCGCGGATGCGGTGATCGTGGCGACCCCTGCGCATGCCGGCGCACAACTGCTGGAGACGCTCGACCCGGAGATCGGCCGGGAGCTGCGGGCGATCCCGCACGTGTCGACGGCCGTCGTCACCATCGCCGTGCCAACCGCGGCGGTGCCGCGCCCCGTGGCCGGTCACGGCTTCGTGATCCCGCGGGCCACGGGCAGCCCCGTCGTGGCGTGCAGCCTCATCTCCAGCAAGCTCCGCGACAGGGCGCCGGCGGGATGGACGCTGGTGCGGACCTTCATCGGACGGGCGGGACAACCGGACCCGCTCGCCTGGGACGACGACACCCTCATCGCCCTCGCCCGGCGCGAGCTTCGGCGCGGTATGGGTGTGGAGGCGGATCCGGCGCTCGCCCGCGTCGTGCGCTGGCCGGACGCGCTGCCGCAGTACACCCTCGGCCACCTCGACCGGCTCGCGCGAATCGCCCGACGGCTCGCTGCGCATCCCGGCCTCGCGGTCGCCGGGAACACCGACCGGGGGATCGGTATCCCGGACTGCATCGCCTCGGCCGACAACGCCGTGGCGATCGTACGGCGCCATGCCGACTCACTGCGACTCACTCGATGAGGTCGCCATGGTTTCTCGCACACCGACTTTCGGACTACTATCTCCTGCATTCGGCCGGGTCACTCCTCCCGTGACGACCTGGCCGAAGGGCGGAGGCCCGGTCGGCCGATGCCAGGCGATCGCGTAGACGTCGAACCCGACGGAGCGGGCATCTCTTGAACGGCGGATTGCGAACCTCGCAAAGACGACAAGGGAAACGGCGACCGGCGCCGTACCGTGACCTTGTGAAGCTGCGTCGTCTCGCGCGCCGCCGTGCACGGCGACTCGCCCTCATTGCCGTCGGTCTCGCGGCCCTCGCGCCCGCCGGCGCCCTGGCGCTCGACCAGGACGACGACGACGACCGTGAGCGCACGACCGACCTGGCGATGACACTCACCGGCTCGGCCGCGGAGGTGCAGGCCGGAGACACCGTGGTGTTCACGGCGAGCATCGCCAACCTGGGCCCTCGCAAGGCGCGGTCGGTTCGCGCCGCCGTCGTGCTCAGCGGCCAGATCCCCGTGCAGAACGTTGACGCGCCCGGCTGGTCCTGCGACGTGACCGGACCGAACGTCAACTGCGTCCGGCGGTCCATCCCACGCGGCGCGGTCTCGACGATCACCATTACGGCGCTCGCGCCCCCCGGCTACTCGCACGTCGGGGCCGGCGCGTTCGTTGCGGCGGCCCGCAAGCGGGACGGCAACCTCCGGAACAACACCGCAACCGCCGACATCTCGATCAACAACCCGCCGGTCGTCGTCGATGACGCCGGCAAGACGGAGTCCGGGAAGCCCGTCGTGATCAACGTGCTCGAGAACGACTTCGACCCCGACGGCGACCCGCTCGACTACGCGGCGATCGTCCCGCCGGCGCACGGCACCGTCGCCTGCGACGTGTTCGGCTGCCTCTACACGCCTGCGGCGGGATTCGACGGCCTGGACAGCTTCGGCTACACCCTCGCCGACGACCGTGGCGGTTCCGCGAGCGGCCAGGTCACCGTCACCGTCGCGCCGCCCCCGCCCGCTCCACCGCCGACGTATCCCCTACCAACGGTGGACCCCGACGCGGGCAACTCCGCCCCGGGGGCCACGATGTCGGGACCCACGGTCGTCACGCCGGGGCAAGCCGGCAAGTACACGACGATCATCGCCAACGGCTGCAAGGTGGCCGCCGAAAACGTCGTCGTGCGCATCACGCTGCCAGCCGGGGCGACGCTGATGTCCGCCCCCTCCCGCAGCGTGCGCAAGGGCAGGATCCTGACGATCCCGATCGGAACCCTCCACGCCGGCGCCCCACGCGGCGTGGGTGTGCGCCTGCGGTTCGGCAAGAACGGCGGAAGCCTTCGCACGCTGGTCGCCGAGGTGCGGTCGTCCAACGGACGGCTCACCGGCGACGGCCTGGTGATCAACGTCCGCTAGCACTCAGCTCACCGATCCACCGCGGAAACCACGCAAGTGGAGCGATCTACCCCTCGAGAACGAAGGTGATCTTGAGGTTCACCTGGTACTCGGTGATCTGACCGTCGTCGCCGATGCGCACGTGCTGCTCCTTCACCCACGCGCTCCTGACGCCGCGAAGCGTCTTCGTCGCGCGGGCGATCCCCTGCTCCACCGCATCATCGAACCCCTTCGTCGACGTCGAGCTGATCTCCTCAACCTTGGCAACCCCCATCGGGACCTCCTCCTCGTGGTCACCCGGCCCTCAGCGCCGGCTTCGGCGATCCTACCCGGCCCGACTACGCGGATGCCGTCGAGCGTGATTCGATGACGATCCCGATGGACGGCTTCACCGAGCAGCGGATCGACGTGGGTGATGTGCGGATCGCCGCAGAGGTCGGCGGCGCCGGACCTCCCCTGCTCCTTCTGCACGGCTACCCGCAGCACCGGGCGATGTGGCGGCACGTCGCGCCGGGGCTGACGGAGCGATTCACGGTCGTCGCCACCGACCTGCGCGGGTACGGGGAGAGCTCCAAGCCGCCGGGCGACCCCGCGCACGCGGGGTACGCCAAGCGGACGATGGCGGCCGATCAGGTCGGCGTGATGAAGCAGCTCGGCTTCGACCGGTTCGCGGTGTGTGGCCATGACCGGGGAGGGCGCGTCGCGCATCGCATGTGCCTCGACCACCCACAGGCCGTCGCGGCGGCGGCGGTCGTCGACATCGTCCCAACCCTCCACCTTTTCGAGACGGCGGGTAGGGCCTTCGCGAGCGCCTACTACCACTGGTTCTTCCTCAGCCAGCCAGCCGACCTGCCCGAACGGCTGATCGGCGCCGCCCCGTCCGAATTCCTGACGATGACCCTCGACCGCTGGAGCGCGCCCGGGTTCACCTTCCCCCCGGAGATCCTGACGAGCTACGTGGCCGCCTTCGACGCCGATGCAATCCACGCGAGCTGCGAGGACTACCGCGCAGCAGCCACGATCGACCTGGAGCACGACGCGGCCGACCGGGACCGGCGCATCGAGTGCCCGCTGCTGGTGCTCTGGGGCGAGCTTGGCGCGATGCACCGGCTCTACGACGTGCCGGCGACGTGGCGGGACCGCGCCCGGGAGGTCACCGCGCATTCGCTGCCCTGCGGTCACTTCGTGCCGGAGGAGGCGCCGCTGGAGACAGAGGTGTTGCTCTCGGAATTCCTCTTCGGGGTGCCCGAATGGGCCGCCGGGTGATCCGCACGGCCGCGATGGCCGCGGTGCTCGCGTGCGCCCTGGCCCTGGCGCCGGCGGGCGGGGCCCCGTCGACGCCGCGTCCGGTCGTCTGGGTCCAGGCCGGTCACGAGACCCCCGGCGAACCCGGGTACCGCGCGCAGACCGGCGCGGCCGGCGAGGTGCAGTTCACAGTGCGCGTCGCCGCGGCGGTCGAGCGGCGCCTGCGGGCGGCCGGCGTCGACGCCCGGCACACACCCGCGCGGGTGACACCGCTCGCGGCCCGCGGCGCGGTGTTCATCGCGATCCACCACGACACGCCGCAAGGGCGCGCGGCGGTCGGCCACGCCATCGCCGGTGCCGGCGAGAACTGGTACCGCGGCGAGGGAACCGGCCTTCCCCGCTCGACCCCGTATCGCGACAGCGCTCCGCACCGCACCCCGCCCACCACGGTCTCGGCCGCCGTGGAGACATGGTCCCGCCGGCTCGCCCGCCTCCTGGCGGCCCGCTACGGCGCCGTGTTCACGCGGGCCAACGGGGCCCGAAGCGGCGCCGTGCGCCTCGAGGCGCGAGACGGCAACCGCCGGATGATGCGCTACTTCGGCTACTACCGCACCCGGGCCGACGCCCGGGTGCTGATCGAGGCGGGCGGCGGCGGGACGGACCGCGCGATCCTCCGGAACACCGATCTCGTCGCGGGCGCGATCACGGGCGCGATCGTCGCCCACCTACGGGCGGAGGGCAAGCTCCCGGTCAGGTAGGAGCGTCGCCGCTACTCCGGCCAGGCCCAGTCGACCCCGAGGACTGCAAGCACCCCGGCGATGGTGACGATCAGCACCGGCTGGTGCACGAGGTAGATGATCAGCGAGCGGCGCCCTGGAGCGGTGAGCCAGCGTGGCGGCGCACCGGCGAGTCGACCGCTCCATCGCCCCGGGCGCCCGCCGGGGTAGAGCGCGGTGCCCACGGCGATCCCGAGCAGGACGGGTCCGAACCACGGGAGCAGCGGGTAGTAGTCGACGCCCGCGCCGCCCGTCGGCTCCCATCCCAGCAGGAGGAGTCCCGGCACATCGGAGCGCTCGTCCTTGATGGTGAGGCCGACGAGGATGACCGCGACGCCCAGCGCTGCGTTCCACAACCCAAGGCGCGCGACAAAGGGGGCGAGGAGCAACGACGCCCCGATCGCGTGGAGGATACCGAACCGCACGTAGCGGTCGTCCAGCGCGATCCATGTGACGAGCGAGATCGCCAGGCCGCAGCCGATCACCTGGAGGCCGCGCCGGGCGTGCTTTCGCACGCGTCCGCGCCAGTCGAGTCCGCGGCGCCGCGCCGCGGCGTCGCTGATGGTGAAGCTGACGCCGACGAGGAACAGGAAGAGCGACCCGGTGGCGACCTGCAGCGCCCGCCATCCGCCGCCGAGGGCGTCGATGCCGACCGAGGGCGCGAGGAAGTCGACGTCGTACCCGCCGTGGTAGACGACCATCATCCCGATCGCCACCGTCCGGGCCAGGTCGATCTCCCAGTACCGATCCCGACCGTTGGCGGGGTCGAGGGGTGCCGAGGGCTCGCGCTGCCCCGGGTGCCGAGCGGTACGTGTCGTCACGACCGCCATCGTGCCAGGTTCCGTGGACTCCGCCGGTCGCCGCCGGGCGGGCGACGAGCTATGCGGCCTGAACCACGAACGTGAACTTGCCGGTGGCCTTCCCGCCGCTCACGGCATAGCCATCGAGCAGCAGGCGTGAGTCGTAGATGTTGTCGCCGGCGTTGTCGGGCTCGTCCGGGAAGAACAGCTGCGTCGTCAGGATCGGACCGTTCGGGGCCTGCACCTTGACGTGGATGTGGCGCGTGCGTCCGGGGTAGATGCCGGGGACGACCGTGGTGAGCGTCCACTGCCCCTTCGCGCCGGTGAACAGGTGCCCGCGGAGACGGTACCCGCTGTTGTCGTACTCGCCGGCGTCGTCCGCCTGCCACACGTCGATGAGCGCCCGGTTGACCGGCTGGCAGTCGGTGCCGAGGACGAATCCGGTGATGGTGAGCTGGGTCCCGGCCATGCCCGTCTCCAGAAGCGACGCGCGTTCGGGCGATCCGGGAGTGAAATACGGCCCCTCGGTCTTCTCCAGGGTCGGTTCGTCCCCGTCGTCGCACACCGGCGTGGCGGGAAGCGTGCCGGTCTCCGGCGGGGTGCTCGTGGTGGTGCCGGTCTGCGGGGCGTCTGTCGCCGTCGTGGCGGCCGTCTCGGTGTCGGCGCCGCATGCCGCGAGCGTCGCGCCGAGCACCGCCGTGGCGCCGGCGGCCAGGAAACGCCGCCGGGGAAGCCGCTTCAGATCATCGCGTCGCATGTTCGTGTCCCCTCCCGATCCTTTCGGCCTGCAGGATACGACCCCTCGCGAGATGGCTCGTGGGGCCCGCGGGAGGCGGACCCCACGAGATCACGCACGGAGGGGCGTGCGTGGCTGGCGCCCGTCAGCGATCCTCGACGGACGTCACGTTGAAGCTCTTGTCGAATTTCACCGTCGCGCGGGAACCGTCGGCCTTGGTGACGTGCGCCTCGTAGGCGTCGCCGTCCGCGTCGGTCTCCACCCTGACGACCGTCGCACCGGGCAGCTTCGCGAGCGCGGCCGCCTTCGCCGTCGCGGCGTTGTCGCCGGTCAGCAGGGTCTCGTCGGGACGCTGACCGTGCGGCACGCTGCGTGCGGCGGTCCCGTTGGCATTGGTCGCGATGCTCGTGTCCGTGGAGGTCGCCGATGTCCCCGCGGCGTCGGATCCGGACGAACCGTTCGAGCTCGAGGCGATCGCCCACCCGCCGCCACCGAGGCAGGCGGCTGCGGTGAGCGTGGCGATCGTGCGTTTGGTGGTGTCAAGCATTGGGAGGTCCTTTCTCGGGGCTTCTCGTTGACAGACCCCAGACTGGCGTCCCGACCTGGGGTTCCCGTCGGAGCCGCCTGAGCGTCGCCTGTGACTTCGGAGTGGCTTACGCGGCGCGGCCGTTCCCCGACGCCGGCAGGCGCACCCGGAAGGTCGCTCCGTCACCGGGAGCGGTCTCGACCTCCACCCGCCCGCCGTGCGCCTCGGCGATGGCCGAGACGATCGACAGGCCCAGCCCGCTCCCGCCGCTCACCCGGGCGCGTGAGGGGTCGGCGCGGAAGAACCGTTCGAACACGCGGGCCGCGCGGTCGCTCGTCATGCCAGGACCGCGGTCGGCGATCTCGATGAGGGCGTCCCCGCCGTCGCGCCGGACGCGCACCGTGACGGGCGTGCCCGGCGGGGTGTGGGTACGGGCGTTGCTCAGGAGGTTCGCGATGACCTGCTTGAGGCGCTGCTCGTCCCCGTCGATCACCACCGGCTCGGGCGCGTCGAGGGTGAGCGGCCGGTCGGGGTCGACCACACGGGCGTCGCCCACCAGGTCGTGCGTGATCGAACGAAGGTCGACGCGGCCAAGGCTCATCGGTCGGTTCTGGTCGAGATGGGCGAGCAGGAGCAGGTCGTCGACCAAGACGCCCATGCGCTCCGACTCGGCCTCGATGCGGCGCATGGCGTTCCTCAGGTCCTCGGGCCGGTCGGCGGCGCCCCGGCGGAAGAGCTCGGCGTAGCCGCGAACCGACGTCAGCGGCGTCTGCAGCTCGTGCGACGCGTCGGCGACGAACTGGCGGAGCCGCCGTTCCGACTCCTGGCGTTCGGCGAACGCTGCCTCGATCGTGCCGAGCATCGTGTTGAGCGCGCCGCCGAGGCGCCCGACCTCCGTGTTGGCGTCCTCGTCGTCGATGCGCCGGGACAGATCGCCGGCGGCGATCGCGCCGGCGGTGCGCTCGATGTCCTCGAGGGGGCGCATGCCGAGACGCACGAGCCAGAAGCCCGCACCGCCGACCGCGGCGAGCACGGCGGCGCCGACGAGGAGCTCCACGAGCAGCAGGCGCCCCAGGGTGTCGTTGACGTCGTTCAGCGGGATGCCGACGAGGAGCCGGCCGGAGAACGCTCGCCCGCGACCGTCGCCGTCGCTGTCGATGCCGTTCGCCGCGACGAACCGGTAGTCCCCCTCCCCGGGGAGATCGGCGTTGAAGAACCCCGTCCCGATCCGGGGAGGCAGCGCGGCGTCGGTGGGGTACTGGCTGATCAGCGTGCTGCCGTCGCTCACGTAGAGCGCCATGACCGTCCCGATCGGGAGGTCGACCGGCCCAAAGCCCCGCCGGGGTGGCCGCCCGAAGCCGCCCACCACCTGTTCGGCGGGCGTCACCGCGGCACGGAGCTGGTCGTCGACACGGTCGAGCAGGAAGGATCGCAGCGAGCCGTACGTGACGACCCCGGCGATCGCCAGCCCGGTCGCGACCAGGGCGAGCGTCACGGCCAGGAGCCGCGTCCGCAGCGAGAACGACCTCAGACTAAACACGCGGCTGGCGCAGCGAGTATCCGACGCCTCGAACCGTCTGGATGAGCGGCGGGCCGAGGCTGTCGAGCTTCTTGCGCAGGTAGCTGATGTACGTCTCCACGACGTTTGCGTCGCCGCCGAAATCGTAGTTCCAGACGTGGTCGAGGATCTGCGGCTTGCTGAGCACCCGCCCCGCGTTGCTCATGAGGTAGCGCAGCAGGTTGAACTCGGTGGGCGTGAGCTCGACGAGCGTCCCGGCGCGCCGGACCTCGTAGGTGTCCTCGTCCAGCTCGAGATCGGCGTAGGCGACGCGCCGCTCGGTGCCCCGATCGCCGCGCGTCCGCCGCAACACGGCACGCACCCGGGCGATGAGCTCCTCGAGGCTGAACGGCTTGGTGACGTAGTCGTCGGCCCCGATCGTGAGGCCGCGCACGCGGTCCTCGGTCTCGCGGCGGGCAGTGAGGAACACCACCGGCAACCGGCCAGGCGCGCCCGGCAGGCGCCGCTGCACCTCGAACCCGTCGAGATCGGGGAGCATGACGTCGAGCAGCACGAGGTCCGGCCGGAACGATTCGACCTCCCGCAGCGCCGCCTTCCCCGTCCCGGCGGTCTGCACCTCGAAGCCCTCGTAGCGCAGGGCCGTCGACACGAGCTGGGTGATGCTCTCCTCGTCGTCCACCACGAGGATGCGCGCGGCCGCCCCCGCGTCCACCCCGGTCGATCCCGCTCCGTTCCGTCCCCTCATCGGTTCCTCCCTCCACGGCCTGCTGCGGGAAATGTAGCCGCCGAGCCTGAGAGTTTCCTGTGAAGGAGCTGTGCGTCGTGTAGGTCGGGGTCGTCGGCTAGAGGATCTTCGAGAGGAACTGCCTCGTCCGCTCCTCTCGCGGCGCCTGGAAGAAGTGCTCCGGAGTCCCCTCCTCGATGATGCGTCCGTCGTCCATCATCACGACCCGGTCGGCCGTCTCCCGCGCGAAGCCCATCTCGTGCGTCACCACGATCATCGTCATGCCGTCCTTCGCCAGCCGGCGCATGGCGTCGACGACCTCGCCGACGAGCTCGGGATCGAGGGCGGAGGTGGGCTCGTCGAAGAGCATCAGCTTCGGGTCCATCGCGAGGGCCCGGGCGATCGCCACCCGTTGCTGCTGGCCGCCGGAGAGCTGCGACGGGTACGTGTCGAGCTTGTCCGTGAGGCCGACGCGCTCGAGAAGGTCCTTCCCGCGCCCGACGGCCTCGGTCCTCGGCGTCTTCTGCACGCGGATCGGCGCCTCGACCACGTTCTCCAGCGCGGTCATGTGCGCGAAGAGGTTGAACCGCTGGAACACCATCCCGATCTTCGCGCGTTCGCGGCAGACCTCCGTCTCGCTCAGCTCGTAGAGCTTGTCGCCCGCCTGGCGGTAGCCGACCAGGGCGCCGTCGACCGAGAGCCGTCCGGCGTCGATCTTCTCCAGGTGGTTGATGCAGCGCAGGAAGGTCGACTTGCCGGAGCCCGACGGTCCGAGCATGCACACCACCTCGCCCGGCTGCACCTCCAGCGAGACCCCTTTCAGGACCTCGAGGCGGCCGAAGCGCTTGTGGACCCGTTCCGCCCTGAGCATCGGAACGCTCACCGCCTCTCCCCCGACCTCGCCGACGTCTCGACAGTCGCATGCCGGAACGAGAAGAGGCTCCGGCGAAGCTGCTGGATCGGCGTCTGGGGCAGCTCACGGGACCCGCCGCGGCCGAAACGGCGCTCGATGTAGTACTGCCCGATCGACAGCACGGTGGTGACGATCAGGTACCAGATGCTCGCCACGATGAGGAGCGGGATCGTCCGGAAGTTCACCGCGTAGATGAGCTGCACCGAGTAGAGCAGCTCCGTGGTCGCGATGACGCTGACGAGCGAGGTCGTCTTCAGCATCGAGATCGTCTCGTTGCCCGTGGGCGGGATGATGACCCGCATCGCCTGCGGCAGCACGATCCGGCGCATCGTCTGCAGGCGGGTCATCCCCAGGCTCTTCGCCGCCTCCGTCTGGCCCTC
>CAYTRV010000006.1:0-29083 GCA_964440285.1 uncultured Bifidobacteriaceae bacterium | reverse complement strand
ACGTGGATGTCGAGGCCGAGGCGCTCGGAAAGTCGGTCGAGCCGCACCAGCGGCGTGCTGCCCTCGCCGAGGGTCACCACCGGGGTCGCCTCGGTGACCGGAAGCAGGTCGCGGTAGCGGTCGATGAGCGCCCGGCGGGCCGCCCCATCGTCGTGGCTCACGACATGACGTCCCGCGCGAACAGGTCGTCGTAGGATTCGCGACGGGTCACCACCCTGGCCTCGCCGCCGCCGGCGAAGACGACCGCGGGCCGGGTGACGCCGTTGTAGTTCGACGCCATCGACACGCCGTAGGCCCCCGTGGCGGGTACGCAGACGAGGTCGCCGACCCGAACCTCCGGCAGGTGCGCGTTGGCGACGAGCACGTCGCCGCTCTCGCAGTGCTTGCCGACCACGCGCAGATTCACTGTGGCCTCCTCGTCGGCGCGGTTCGCCAGAAGCGGCTCATACACCGCTCCGTAGAGCATTGGTCGCAGCAGGTCGCTCATCCCTCCGTCTACCGCCGCGTACGTTCGCACACCGGGGATGTGCTTGACGGTCCCGACACGGTAGACGGTCACGCCGGCGCGGGCGACCACGCTGCGCCCCGGCTCCACCTGCACGCGCGGCAGCGGGATCCCCACCCGCGCCCATTCCCTCGCGACCGCTTCCATCACGACATCGGCGTAGCGCTCGATCGACGGGGGGTGATCCGCATGGGTGTAGGCGACGCCGAGGCCGCCGCCCATGTTGATGGTGGTGAGGTCGTCGGCCCCGACCGAGGCGGCGAAGTCGGCGACCACGGCGGCGGCGGCCCCGTAGCTGCCGAGCTCGAAGATCTGGGAGCCGATGTGGCAGTGAAGCCCGGCGAGGTCGATCGCCTCCGCCGCCCGGCACGCGGCAACCGCAGCGGCCGCGGCGCTGCCCTCGACAGAGAACCCGAACTTCGAGTCGAGCTGTCCGGTGGAGATGTACGAGTGCGTCGACGGCTTGACGCCGGGGGTGACGCGGATCAGCACCCGCTGGCGCACGCCGCGCCCCCGCGCGATCCGGTCGAGCAGCGCGATCTCGTCGAGGGAGTCGACGACGATCGTTCCGACGCCGGCGTCGAGCGCCTGGTAGATCTCCGCGGCGTCCTTGTTGTTGCCGTGCATCTCGATCCGCTCCGGCGGGAAGCCCACACGGAGCGCCGCCTGCAGCTCACCGCCGGAGGCGACGTCGACCGACAGCCCCTCCTCGAGCGCCAAGCGGAGCATCGCGAGACCGAAGTACGCCTTGCTTGCATAGATGACCTCGACGTCGGGCGCGTGCGCCCGGAACGCCGCGAGGTAGGCGCGTGCGGTTGCGCGGAGGGCGCCCTCGTCGTAGACCACCAGCGGGGTTCCGTGCGCCTCGGCGAGGTCCACGACGTCGCACCCGCCGATCGCGAGGTGCCCCTCCAGCGTGATCGCCGCGGAGGGCGGGAGCACCTGTTCGAGGGCGGTCATCGGCCGCGGGAAGGTAACAGATCAGCGGTCGCGCCGAACCCGGAAACCGGCTCGGCTACGCGAGCTTCTCGAGGCGGAGGGAAACCACATGGCCGAAGGTCGCGGGGAGGGCCTCGATGCGGGCAATCGCGGCGCGCACGTCGCGCTCGACGCATTCGTGCGTGAGCAGGACCACATCGGCGCGGCCCTCCTCCCCCGGCTCGCGCTGCAGCGCGGCGTCGATGGAGATGCGTCGGTCCGCGAGGATCCGGGTGACGTCCGCGAGCACCCCGGGCTCGTCGGCCACCTGGAGGCGCAGGTAGTACGACGTCGTGACATCCCCGATCGGCAGCACCGGGATGTCGCTCAGCCGGTCCGGCTGGAACGCCAGGTGCGGCACCCGGTGCTCGGGGTCGGCCGTGATGAGCCGGGCGACGTCCACGAGGTCGGCGATGACCGCCGACGCCGTGGGCTGCGCCCCGGCCCCCGCCCCGTAATAGAGCGTGGGACCCACGGCGTCGCCCATGACGACGACCGCGTTCATGACGCCCTCGACGTTCGCGATGAGCCGTGCCGCCGGGATCAGCGTCGGGTGGACCCGCAGCTCGACGCCGTCCTCGCGGCGGCGGGTGATCCCGAGCAGCTTGACCCGGTAGCCGAGCTCCTCCGCGTACCGGATGTCGGTCTGCTCCACCGCGGCGATCCCCTCGACGTGCGCCTGATCGAACATGACCGGGATGCCGAACGCAATCGCGGACATGAGCGACAGCTTGTGGGCCGCGTCGACCCCCTCGACGTCGAACGTGGGGTCCGCCTCCGCGTACCCCCTCGCCTGCGCGTCGGCGAGCGCGGCCCCGAATCCGACTCCGCGGCTTCGCATCTCGGAGAGGATGAAGTTCGTGGTGCCGTTGATGATCCCGGCGATCCACTCGATGCGGTTCGCGACGAGCCCCTCGCGGAGTGCCTTGATGATCGGGATGCCCCCGCCGACGGCGGCCTCGAACGCGACGACGACGTCTTTCTCGCGGGCGGCCGCGAAGATCTCGTTGCCGTGGACGGCGAGGAGCGCCTTGTTCGCCGTGACGACGTGCTTGCCGTTGGCGATCGCCTCGAGGGTGAGGTCCTTCGCCACCGCGTAGCCGCCGATCAGCTCGATGACGATGTCGATCTCCGGGTCGCGAACGACCGACCACGCGTCGTTCGTGATGTCGACCTCGGGACCCGTGACGCGCCGTGCGAGGTCCTGGTCGAGGTCGGCGACGCGCGTGATCGCGAGCGGCCGGCCGACGCGCCGGGAGATCTCGTCGCCGTTGCGGGTCAGCACCTCATAGGTGCCGCTGCCGACCGTGCCGATTCCGAGGAGCCCGATGCGGACGGGCGTGGTGTCGGGAGTGCCCACGGGGCGGAACGCTACATGTGGGCCCGGCGCGCCCAGAGGCGGCCGCTACCGGTCCTCGCCGCGCCGGTCGGAGGAGCCGTCGACCGTATGGAGGCGCTCGCCCGCGTGCTCGGTCTGCAGCGTCGTGTGGGTCACGTCGTAGCGTTCCCCCAGGAGCCGCTCGAGGCCGCGGCGCGCCGCGTGGCAGTCGACGTTCGGCTCCACGATCACGTGCGCGGAGAGCGCCGCGAACCCCGATGTCACCTCCCACACATGCAGGTCGTGCACCTCGACGACTCCCGGCTGCGCCACCATGTCTCGGCCGATCTCGTCCGGGTCGAGCCCCTCCGGCGCCGCCTCGAGCAGCACGCGGCCGGTGGCATGCAGCAGGCCCCAGGCGGATCGCAGCATGAGCACCGCCACGGCGAGGGCGGCGATGGCATCGGCTCGGTCCGCGCCGGTGGTGAGAACGACCGCGCCCGCGATGATCGCGGCGACCGAGCCGAGGAGATCGAGGAGGACGTGCTGGTAGCTGCCCTCGATGTTCAGGCTCGCGCGGTTGGCGCCCGAGAGGATCCAGAGGGCGAGCAGGTTCACCGCCGCGCCGATCGCCGCGACGACCAGCACCGACGCGCCGCCGACGTCCGGCGGGTCGATCACGCGCCGCACCCCCTCGTAGACGACGAGCCCGGCGAGCACCAGCAGCGTCAGGCCATTCGCCTGGGCCGACAGGATCTCGACCCGACGCAACCCGAACGTCAGCGCTCCGGCCGCAGGCCGCGCCGCGATCCGGATGGCCAGGAGCGACAGCCCGAGCGCGAAGGCGTCGACGACCATGTGCCCCGCGTCGGCGAGCAGCGCCACCGACGACGCGACGATGCCGACCACCACCTCGACCGCCATGAAGGCGCAGATGAGCCCGAGGACGACGGCGATCCGCCGCCCGTCCGCTCCGGCGCCCGCGTGATGATCGTGATGGCGGTGGTCGTGGGTCACGACGCCCCGTCGCTGGCGCCCCAGGCCATGGGCCTCAGCCGGCTCCCCGTGCTGCACGATCCAGAATCACGTCGAGATCGCGGAGTAGGTCGTCGACGTGCTCGATGCCGACCGAGAGGCGTAGGAGATCCTCCGGGACCTCGAAGCCCGAGCCGGCGAGCGACGCGTGCGTCATGGCCCCGGGGTGCTCGACGAGGCTCTCGACCCCGCCGAGGCTCTCCCCCAGCGTCCAGGTACCGGTGGGGCCGGTGAGCGCTGCGTCGGCGGCCGGCCGGCCCCCGTGGACGCGGAAGGAGATCATGCCGCCGAAGTCCGCCATCTGGCGCGCCGCCGCCTCGTGACCGGGGTGGTTCGGGAGCCCCGGGTAGAACACCGCACCGACGGCGGGATGCGTCACGAGGTACTCGACGATGTGGCGGGCGTTCTCGCAGTGGCGCTCCATGCGGACGGCCAGGGTCTTCACGCCGCGCAGGGTGAGGAAGCAGTCGAGCGGCCCGGGAACGGCGCCCACGCTGTTCTGCACGAAGTGGAGGCGCTCGGCGACCGCCGCGTCGCGCGTGGCGACGAACCCGCCGATGACGTCGGAGTGCCCCCCGATGTACTTCGTCGTCGAGTGCACGACGAGATCGGCGCCCAGCACGAGCGGCTGCTGCAGGTAGGGACTCGCGAAGGTATTGTCGACGACGAGGATCGCCCCGGCCGTGCGGGCCAGGCGTGCGAGGTCGCGGATGTCGACCACCTTGAGCAGCGGGTTCGACGGCGTCTCGATCCACACGACGTCGGCCGGTTGGGCGAGCGCCTCCTCGGCGGTCGCGGCGTCCGCGAGGTCGGCGTACTCGAAGCGGTAGCCCTTCGGCTCCAGGACCTTCGAGAACAGCCGGTAGGTCCCCCCGTAGACGTCGTTGATCGCAACGGTCCGCCCTCCGGCGGGGACGAGCTCCATGATCGCGCTGATCGCGCCCATGCCGGACGCGAACGCGATTCCGTGGTCGGCCTCCTCCAGCGACGCCAGGCACGCCTCCAGCGCCGTGCGGGTCGGGTTGACGGTACGGGCGTAGTCGTGCCCGCCGCGCATCGCGCCGACCCCGTCCTGCGCGTAGGTGGACGTCTGGTAGATCGGGACGCTGACCGACCCGGTCTGCGCGTCGGGCTCCTGGCCGGCGTGGATCGCCTTGGTCTCGAACTCCATGGAGTCGCCGGCCACTAGCTGCGGTGCGCCAGGAACTCGAGCAGGTCGGTGCGGGTCAGCACACCGGCGGCGGTGCCCCCGTCGGCGACCACGACGGCCGGCTGGGCCTGGAGGTCGCCGTAGATCTCCTCGATCTGCTGCTCCGAGCGGATCACGCGCAGCGGCGGCGCCATGGCCTCGGCCACCGGGAGCTGCAGGGCGTCGGCGCCGTCCCGGATGACTCGGTCGAGCAGTTCCCGCTCGAGGACCGACCCGACGATCTGGTCGAGGGAGCAGGGGAAACAGTCGCCGTTCGCCATCACCGGGATCTGGGAGATGCCGTAGCGCTGGAGGAGCTCGATTGCCTCCCCGACCCGCTGGTCGGCGGAGACCGAGACCACGCTCGGGATCGACGGCTCCTCGATCTGCTTGGCCCGCAGGAGCTGCGCGACGGTTGCGGTGGGCGCCGGGCGCTCCAGCATCCCGTGCTCGCGCAGCCACTCGTCGTTGAACACCTTCGACAGGTACGGCCGCCCGCCGTCCGGGATGAGGACGAGCACGGTCTTCTCGGGTGGGAGCTCGGCCGCGACCGCGAGGGCGGCGTGCAGCGCCAGACCCGACGAGCCACCGACGAGGATGCCCTCCTTGCGGGCCATCAGCCGCGCGGCGTGGAAGGAGTCGCGGTCGGAGACGCTGATCCACCGGTCGACGACCTCGGGGTCGAACGTCGCCGGCCAGAAGTCCTCGCCGACGCCCTCCACGAGGTACGGCTTCACGACGCGGCTGGAGTAGATCGACCCCTCCGGATCCGCCCCGATGACCTGGAGCGCGGGTTTCCGCTCCTTGAGGTAGCGGCCGATCCCGGTCGCGGTGCCGCCGGTGCCGACTCCCAGCACCAAAGCGTCGAGGTCGTCGCCCACCTGCTCCCAGATCTCGGGGCCGGTGTGCTCGTAATGCGCCGCCGGGTTGGCCTGGTTGGCGTACTGGTTCGGATTGAACGCGCCGGGAGTCTCCTCGGTGAGGCGTTTCGACACCGAGTAGTAGCTGGCGGGGTCGTCGGGCTCGACGTTCGTGGGGCACATCACCACGTCGGCCCCGAACGCGCGCAGGAGGGAGATCTTCTCCTGCGACATCTTGTCGGGCATCACGAAGATGCACCGGTAGCCACGCTGCGCCGCGACCATCGCCAGCCCGACGCCCGTGTTGCCGGAGGTGGGCTCGACGATGACGCCTCCTGGCTTGAGCAGCCCGTCGCGCTCGGCCGCCTCGATCATGGGGAGCCCGATGCGGTCCTTGATCGAGCCGCCGGGGTTCATGTACTCCAGCTTGGCGAGCAACCGGGCCCCGTCCGGCGGCTGGAGCGCGGGCAACCGCACGATCGGTGTGTTGCCGACGAGATCCAGCACGGTCGGGAACTCCCTCATGGGGCAAAGCCTACTGCGTCCCGCCGGACCCCTACCTGCCGACGCCGTGGAGGTACGTGATGTCGCCCCGCTCCGGGTGGTCGACGCCGAGGCGCTTGGCCTCAATCCGCCGCGCCCACGGCTCGTCGAGGATCGGCCAGCGGGCGAGGGCGTCGGCGTGGCGCATGTACCAGAGTCCCTCGGGCCGCGCGAAGTTACGGTTCTCCCAGGTGGCCCGTCCTGTCCCGGGTTCGCTCACGGCGTGAGCCTGCCGGGCGGCGATCCGTGCCGCAACCCGTTGCCGCGTAGCGTTTCGGGCGCGAAACGCGAACTACCATCGATGGGCATTCGACACGACGGTGAGCTCCTCGGTCGGTGCGCCCACAACCCGGTCGCGTTCGAGGAGCTCGTGGTACGCCACCAGCCGTCGCTGATCCGGTACGCGAACCGGCGCTCCCGCGTGACGCGGCACGCGGCGTCTCACGACGACGGCCACGGGCGACGCCCTGACCTCACGCGGCCGCCGTCGTGCGCCGACGCGGTACCCTGAGGGTGCCTCCGACGGAAGGACCGAACATGGCCGGCTCGCCCCTCCATCAACTGTCCACGCTCGGTCAGAGCGTCTGGGTCGACTACCTCTCGCGCAACCTCTTGGATAGCGGCGAGCTGGAACAGTTGACCCGGGACGACGCCGTCGTCGGCGTGACCTCGAACCCGACGATCTTTCAGAAGGCGCTCGCCGAGGGCGACGCCTATGTCGGGCAGCTTCGCGACGTGCTGCGCCATACGCAGGACCCCAAGGAGATCTTCGTGGCGCTCGCGTCCCAGGATGTCGCCGACGCCTGCGACCTGCTGCGGCCCGTCTGGGACGCCACCGGTGGCGCGGACGGGTATGTGTCGATGGAGGTCGACCCACGGTTCGCGCTGGACGTCGCGGCCACCCTCGACGAGGCGATGCGCTTCCACACCGAGATCAACCGGCCGAACCTGCTCGTCAAGATCCCGGCGACGAAGCCGGGCCTCGTGGCGATCGAGGAGATGATCGCTCGGGGGCGGTCGATCAACGTGACCCTCATCTTCTCGCTCGATCGGCACGCCGAGGTCGCGGAGGCCTACGTGTCGGGGCTCGAACGGCTCGTCGAGGACGGCGGCGACCCCGCCACCGTGCACTCCGTCGCGAGCTTCTTCGTCTCCCGGGTCGACAGCGAGGCCGACAAGCGACTCGACGCGATCGGCGGTCACGACCACCTCAAGGGCAAGCTCGCCGTCGCCAACGCCAAGCTCGCGTACGCCCGCTACAAGGAGATCTTCTCCGGCCCGCGGTGGGACGCCCTCGCCGCGGCCGGCGCCCGCACCCAACGATGCCTGTGGGCCTCGACGTCGACCAAGAACCCGGACTACCGCGACGTGCTCTACGTGGAGGAACTCATCGGCCCGCAGACCGTGAACACGATGCCGGAGGAGACGATCCACGCCTTTCAGGACCACGGCGTCGCCGAGCCGCGGCTTGAGCGGGAGCTCGACGCCGCCCACCAACTCTTCGACGACCTGGCAAAGGCCGGCGTGGACTACGCCGACGTATCGGCGGTGCTCGAACGCGAGGGGGTCGAGAAGTTCGAGGCCTCGTTCGCCGAGCTGATCCAGGGGATCGTGGCGCGCCGCGAGGCGCTCCTCGCCGCCTGAGCGACTCGCTCGACCGCCTCGACGGCGAGATCACTTCCTGCCGTGCCTGCCCACGCCTCGTCGCGTGGCGGGAGCAGGTGGGACGCGAGAAGCGCGCCGCGTTCCGGGACGACGACTACTGGGCGCTTCCCCTCCCCGGCTTCGGCGACGCCGATCCGTGGCTCGTGGTGATCGGACTCGCGCCGGCCGCGCACGGCGCCAACCGGACAGGGCGCGTGTTCACGGGCGATCGCAGCGGCGACTTCCTGGTCGCGGCGCTCCACCGCGCCGGCCTCGCATCGCAGGCGACGTCGCTGCGCGCTGACGACGGGCTCCGGTTGCAGGGCTGCCGGATGGCGGCGGCGGTGCGGTGCGCGCCGCCCGCCAACAAGCCCACGCCCGACGAGGAGGCCCGGTGTCGCCCGTTCCTGCGCCGCGAGCTCGACCTGTGTCCCGACGCCCGTGTGCTCCTCGCGCTCGGGGCGTTCGCCTGGCAGGCCACGCTGCGGGCGCTCGAACCTTCCCGGCCGTGGCCGAGGTTCGGCCACGGTGCCGAGGCCCGTATCGGCGAGCGGACCCTGCTCGGCTCCTACCATCCCAGCCAGCAGAACACGTTCACCGGCCGGCTGACCCCGGTCATGCTCGACTCGGTGCTCGCGCGAGCCGCCGCAATCGCCGGCTGACCCCTACAGGTAGTTGACCGGGTTGTGCGGAACCCCTCCGACCCGCACCTCGAAATGCAGGTGGGCGCCGAAGCAGTGGCCGGTGCATCCGACCGCGCCGAGCACGGTGCCGCGGCCGACACTCTGGCCGACAGACACCGCGATGGCGCTCATGTGGGCATAGGCGGTCGAGATCGACCCGTGGGAGACGACCACCAGGTTGCCGTACCCGCCGCTCCACCCCGCGACGATGACGGTGCCCGCCGCGCCCGCTGCGATCGGCGTTCCCGTTCCGACGCCGATGTCGATGCCCTCGTGCATCCGGCCCCACCTCGGTCCGAACCCCGAGGTGATCGGCCCGTTGACCGGCCACGAGAACTGGCCGCTGCCGCTCACCGAGACGGTCGACGGCAGGTTCGACGACCCTGCGCGGATCTGGTTCGCGAGCCGGTTGGAGCGGGCCCGCAGGCCGCGGGCCTCCGCCTCGAACTCGCGCCGGTCGATTTTCACCCGCGAGAGCAGTGTAGCTCGGGCGCTCCGCGCGGCCACCAGGCGGTTTCGCTCGGCGCTGATCACCTCGAGCGCCTGCGCCGCCTCGGCCTCCGCGGCCGCGACGCGCTGCTCGGTCCTGGCGACCTCAGCCCTCGCCGCGGTGATGCGGACGCGCGACGCGCGGGATTCGTCGGCGTTGGACTTCGTTTCGACGATGAGCCTGCGGTCGTGCTCGGCGATCCGTTCGAGGTTCTCCCCGATCGCCGCGGCGTCGCTCACGCTGCCGGATGCCAGGAGCACCTTCAGGATGGACGGATCGCCGGCGCGGTACGCCGCCGACAGGCGGGCGCCGAGGGCGCCGCGCTGGATCTTCAGCAGGCCGACGAGCTTGGCCAGACGCCGTCGCTCCTCTTCGAGTTGTGCGGTGAGCTGCTGCCGCTTGGCGCGCAGGGCCGAGAGCTCGTTGTCGAGCGCGCTCCAGCGCGCCTGCACGGGGGCGAGACGCGTCTCGACGGCCCGGATCCGCGCGTTGTAGCGCGAGACGTCGCTCGTCAGGACCGCTTCACGTGCCCGTGCGTCCCGGGCGCGCTGCTCCACCTGCGAGAGGCTGGGCGACGCGGCGGAGTCGCCGACCAGGGCGACCCCCGCGACCCCGGCCAGCGATAGGGCGACGAACGCGATTGACGGCAGGCGAGATCTCACGTGAGGAAGTTCGCAGCAGAACCGCCGACCCCTGCCCCGGCACGGGGGCGGGGCCGGCCCGAACGCGTCACCGCGTGGGCGGCTCCGGGTCCACTGCGAGGAGGTCGGTGTACGGGTTGACCGCTGCGCCGCCGCCCGGGTGGATCTCGAAGTGCAGGTGGGTGGCGCCGTAGCGGGCGTCACCGGTGTTCCCCACCGTGGCGATGACCTGTCCGAGCGTGACCGTGCTCCCGGCCTCGAGCCCGGCGGAGATCGTCGCGAGGTGGGCGTAGTAGTACTCGTGGCCGCGCGTGTCCTTCAGCCAGATCCAGATGCCGCCGAGGCCGGTCTCGGCCCTGGTCATCCGGTAGATGGTGCCCGGGGCGACCGCGCGAACGGGGACGCCACGGGCGGCCATCACGTCGTTGCCCTGATGGCCCCCCTGCGAGCGCGGCGCGCCGAAGTCGTTGAAGTAGGTGTGCCTCCCGGCGACGGGGAACGCCTGCAGATATCGCGCCTGGCTCGCGTTTGGCCCGGTCAGCGGGTAGTTCGTCGGGACGACAGGCGCCGCCGGGGAGGTGCCGCTGCGGACCGTGCGGATCTTGACGCCGAGCCGCTTGAGGAACGCGGCGTTGGCCACGCCGTTGGCCCGCATCTTGAATCGCCGCTGCAGAACTTTGACGGCCTCGCCGGTCTGATGCCCGAACGACCCGTCGACGGTGACCTTGAGGCCACGCTTACGAAGGATGCGCTGCAGTTCACGCACATCGGCGCCGCGTGAGCCGGCGCGCAGCGCCCGAGATCCGAGCAGGCTCGACGCGGCGGGCGCAAGGGCGGCGGGCGCGGGCTCCGGCGGGGCGCCGATGCTGGTGGTCTCGGGTGAGCTCGGCAGCGGCACGTCGATCGCCGTGGCCGCGGAGGCGCCGAGCGTGAGGGTGGCGAGGATGGCAACCCACCCCATCAATCCTCGGGGCCGGCCGGAGACGGAGGTCTCGCGCGGTCGGTCTTGAGAAATACTGGCTCCTTTTCCGCCACTGGCCGTATTGCCAGTTGGGCTGTAAGTCACCTCCCGGACGCACGGGTGCGTCGAATTGAGGTGCTCCTCGGAAGCGCTTGAACGGGCGGCACTCTTGCAGCGATGCTGGGTACGGTCAAGCCGGAGTGTGGGATTTGCAAGCGATTTGGCCGCAAACCAAGCGTTTCACACCCATTGTGTCGGCACCGCGATCCGTTTCTTGATGCGGGTTCGGTCACCCGCAACGGGACGTTTCACCCAGTTTCTCGGTGACATTCAGCCCGAGGAACCATCCCGGCGGCGGAGAAGGGTTGCGAGTTGTGTCCGCTCGGCTCCGTCGAGCTCGGCGAAGTCCGCGTCGCTGAGGTTGCCGGCCCGGTGATCGAACTCGATCTCGCGGATGGCCCGGAGCGACCGGTCGATCTCGTCCTGAAGCTCCTGCCCCGCGTGATCGTCGGGCGGGGCCTCGCTCTGGTGGCGCTCGCGAAGGAGCGGCCAGGCGACCGCCGCGACCACCGCCAGCGCGACGGCGGCGACCAGGATCGCGACGCCCACTACTCGTCCCCCGCTAGACCCGGACGCGCGTACGGTCCGGCGCGGGCGCCGTGGCACGCACCCCGCGCGGAGGTGGCCAGGCCGCGATGATCGAGCCGAGCAACAGGATGAGACCGCCGATCCAGATCCAGGAGATGAGCGGGTTGACGAACACGTGGATCGACGCGACCCCTCCGGTGAGACCGGCGAGGTTGACCCAGATGTCGCGTGCCGGCCCACCGGCGATCGCGACCTCGTCTCCGGGCTCTTGCCGCGGGAGGTACACGTGCTTGGCCGGTCGCAGCGTGGCCACTCGGTCGGTGCCCTTCGTGACCGCGATGGTGGCGGCCACGGTCATCTTGTTCGGGTCGCTGCGACGCTCGAACGACTGCGCAGTGAAGGTGTAGCCCCCCGCGCTCGCCTGCTGTCCCTCACGCAGATCGAACGTGCCTTCGCTGAGGAACGACCGGGACGCGGCGATCGCGACGATCACGACGATGATCCCGACGTGGGCGACGTAACCCCCGTAGCGGCGGCGGTTGCGTGCGACGAGCTGTCCGAGGGCGCCGATCCATGAGACGCCGCCGAGGGCGTGGCGCACCTTCGTTCCGCGCCAGAACTCCGACGCGATGCACACCGCCGAGAAGATCGCGATGAGGATGACCGCGGCGGCGGCCCAGTTCGACCGGGCGTCGGTGAGGAGCACCAGCGGTGTCGCCGCCGCCGTCATCACCAGCGGGACGAGGAACCGGCGCCGGATCACCTCGGGCGAGGCCTTTCGCCACGGGACCAGCGGCCCGATGCCGGTCAACAGGAGGAGCGCGACACCGATCGGGGCGGCGACCCGGTCGAAGAACCCGCGGCCGACGGTGATGCGCTGACCCTGGATCAGCTCGGAGACGACCGGGAAGAGGGTCCCCCAGATGATCGCGAAGGCGAGCCCCACGAGCAGCAGGTTGTTGTAGAGGAAGATCGCCTCACGAGAGAAATAGCTCTCGAGGGAGTGGGCGCTCTTCAGGAGCGGCAGGCGGCTCACGATGAGCGCGATCCCTCCGGCGAGGACCACGACGATGGCGCCGAGCAGGTACGGGCCGACGGTCTGGGCGCCGAAGTTGTGGACGCTGCTCACGATGTTGGAGCGAGTCAGGAACGTCCCGAAGAGCGTGAGGGCGAACGTCGAGATGACGAGCACGAGGTTCCAGACCCTCAGCATTCCGCGCCGTTCCTGCACCATGACGGAGTGGAGGAACGCGGTGGCGGTAAGCCACGGCAGGAGCGCGGCGTTCTCGACGGGGTCCCAGATCCAGTACCCCCCGAAGCTCAGCGACTCGTACGCCCACTTCGCCCCGAGGACGATGCCGACGGCCAGGAACGACCAGCTCGCGAGCGTCCACCGCCGCACGCTCGCGAGCCAGGCGCTGTCGAGCCGCCGGGTGACGAGCGCGGCGATCGCGAACGCGAACGGCACGGCGATCGAGACGTACCCCAGGTACAGGACCGGCGGATGGGCGATCATGTAGGGGTTCTGCAGCGCCGCCTGCAGGCCGCGGCCGTCGGACGGGACGACCGGCACGGTCGCGAAGGGGCTCGCCACGAAGCACAGGATCATGGCGAAGAACGCGCCGAGCCCGGCGAGGACGGCGACGACGACCGGCATGAGCTCACGGTTTCGGCGCCGGTTGGTGATGATCGCGATGCACGAGAACCCGGCGAGCAGCCACGCCCAGAACATGAGCGACCCGGGCTGGCTGGCCCACACGGCGGTGACCTTGAAGTGCGCTTCGAGGGCGCGGCTGGAGTATCCCTCGACCGCCGCGAGCTCGAAGTGGTTTCCGAGGAGGCCGGCGATGAGGGTGCCCATGCCGACGGTGAGCAGCCCGAAGAGGGCGAAGACCGCGCGCTCAGCCGCGTGGAACCATTGGCGCCGGCGCGGCTGGCGGCCGGCGAGCGCCGCGCCGACCGCGAAGAGCGCCACGGCGAACGCAACGAGGAGGATCGCCCGCCCGAAGAGACTCACGGACTTCCCTGCCTACGTGGCTTCGTGCTCGGGGGACTTCTTTCCCTCGAACTTCGACGGGCACTTGGTCAGCAGCGTGTCCCGCTTCGCGACGAACGTGTCGCCGTCGAGTCTGCCGGTGACGACGATCTCCCTGCCGGCCTGGAACGTGTCGGGCACGACCCCGCGGTAGAGCACCCACACCGTCTTGCTGGCGTCCTCCTGGTCCTCGACCTGGAAGCGCACGCCCTCGGCCGAGATCGCCTGGGCGGCTGCGTTCGTGGGCGCGCCGTTCGAGACGACGCCGTTCAACCGGTACGTCTCGTCACCAAGCTTGACCTGCGCCGGGCCGGCGTAGGTCTCGAGCGAGCCGCCGATCGCCATCCACACCAGCGCCCCGCCGAGCAGGACGGCGAGGCTGAGGGCGATCGTGAATCGTGCTTTCGACCTCATTGCTCCGGATCGTACTACCGGGAGCCGGCGATCCGGAAGGTGACGTGTGTCGCGCGGTCTCCGGGTGGTCCCGCCGACTCACAGGCGCTGCAGGGCACCCCGACCGGCGGCCCAGGAACAGCGGCGGCTGAGTCCATCCGGCTGAGATTCACCGAGTGCCGTGCTGATCTCGGCATGGCGGTTCCGTCAGTGCTTGACGACCTTCGGCAGCCCTTTCGCCTGGGCCACCCACGCGGTGACCCTCGCTTCGGTCGGGAGCTGACGGACGAGCTTCTTCTTGCTGTTGACCTCGGCCATGGTCGCGACGAGGCTGGCGGGCTTGCGCTTCGCGAGCTCGGGAACCGTGTCGACCCCGCTCGCCTCGAGCAGGTCCGAGTACTCTTCGCCGACACCGGTGATCCGCATGAGGTCCGCCCGGTTGACCCATTCCAGCAGGCGCTTCTCGGTGACGCCCGACGCCTTCGACAGTTCTCTGCGCCCCGCCGCCGTCGCGGCCCGGGCCAGCAGCGTGGCGGTCGAGCCGACTTTGGCCTTCACCAGCTTCGCGGCGGCGGCATCCCCGATCCCCTCGATTGTCGTGAGCTTCGCCATCAGGCCTCCCGGATTCGCGACGCGGCGCGTCTGTGCGGGCGCAACGCTACCCGAGTGCCCGCGCGACGGCGCGCTCGAACGCGGCGAGCCCCAGGTCCAGATCCTCGTCGCTCGTCACCAGCGGCGGGATGAACCGCACGACGTTGCCGTCGGCGGAGCAGTCGATCAGGATCAGCCCCTCCGCCTCCGCCGCGGCGACGACCCGGCCGGCGAGATCCCCGAGCGGCGTCCGGGTCGCGGGGTCCGCGAACTCGACGCCGATCATCAGCCCCGGCCCGCGGACCTGCGCGACCTCGCGGATCTCGGCCTCCAGCGCCTTCAGGCGGTGCGTCGCGCGGGCGCCCAGCTCGCGTCCGCGGACGAGCAGCCCCTCGTCCTCGACGGTGTCGATCACGGCGGCGCCGGCGGCGCAGGCGATGGGGTTGCCGCCGAAAGTCGTGCCGTGCGCCCCGGTCGGCCACCGCGACATGAGCTCCGGCGAGGCGCCGATGGCCGACACGGGGAACCCGTTGGCGATTCCCTTCGCCATTGCGATCACGTCGGGAGCCACGCCGAACGTGTGCGAGGCGAACCACTCGCCGGTGCGGCCGAAGCCGGTCTGGACCTCGTCGAACACGAGCAGGGCGCCGTGCCGGTCGGCCCGCTCGCGCAGTCCCTCGAGCAGCCGGGTGCCGGCGGGGTGGTAGCCGCCCTCGCCCTGCACCGGCTCGATGAGGTAGCAGGCGGTCTCGTCGGCCGGCAGCTCGTGACGGTGCAGGTCGTCGAGGCCGGCGAGGGCCCGGTCGACCGCCTCGTCCATGTCGACGCCCCACCGGAAGGGGGTCGGGAACGGCGCGACATAGACGCTGGCGCCGAGCGGGGCATAGCCGGCCCGGTAGTACGACTTGGATGTCGTGTAGCCCACGCCGCCCTGGGTGCGCCCATGGAAGCCGCCGCGGAAGACGACAGCCCCGTGGCGGCCGGTGACCCGCCGGGCAAGCTTGACCGATCCCTCGATCGCCTCGCTGCCGCCGTTCAGGAAGAAGAAGGAGCCGATGTCGCCGGGGGTGATCCGCGCGAGGCGCTCGGCGAGCGCCACCGCCGACTCGTAGCGGAAGACGCCGCCGCTGTGGACCATCCGCTCCATCTGCTCCAGCGCCGCGGCCATGACCCGTGGGTGGTTGTGGCCGAGGTTCGTCGTCGCGGTGCCGGATGCGAAGTCGAGGTACCGGCGGCCGTCGGCCGCCTCCACCCACACGCCCTCGGCCCGAACCGCCTCGATCGCCGTCGCGACGCCGAGCGTGGGCGCCATGACCCGGCGCCACCGCTCGTCAAGGGGTCCACCGGCTGCGGGTGTCGCGCTCATGCCGCGATTCTGGCATGCGCGCCCAGGGTGGGCGGTCTCGGCGAGTGCGCCCTGCGCGGCTGGCGACCCGCACGCCTCGCCAGCCCGTTCGCGGGCTCAGCGCCCCACGTGGGTCTCGCACGGCGGGTGCTGCGTGCCCGACCGGTCCACGAGCTTCCAGCGGCTTCAGTCGCGATCGTCAGCCCGTCGCACGGAAGGAGGATCCCAGGGTTAGGCTTGTGGCTTCGACGACCCGCAACGCAACGGTTGGGCACCCGACCTGGGGGAGAAGTGATGGGGAACCTGGATACGCGCCGAGTCCTCGACCCGGAGCTGGCCCACCTCGGAGCGCTCCGCCGGCTCGCCGACTTCCGCGGGAGAGACGTGCTCGAGCTCGGCTGTGGCGACGGGCGTCTCACCGTCGACATCGCTACTGACGCCGCCCGCGTACTGGCCTTCGACTCCGACGCCGAGGCCGTGGGCAATGCCCGTCGATCGCTGCCGCCCGAGCTCTCCCGACGTGTCGAGTACCGGGTCGCCTCCGGGTGCGAGATCGAGCTCGCGCCCAGGTCGTTCGACATCACCGTCTTCTCGTGGTCGCTTTGATGCGTCGAGCCTGAGGACGTCGTGCACGTCCTGCGCAGGATGATCGACGCGGTGAGGCCGGGGGGTATCGCGCTCGACCTGCAGGTCATCCGACCGAACCCACGCGCGGAGTCAGACAAGGTGGTCATCTGCGAGATAGACGGCACGCCGCTCTTCGCCAAGGCTGACGCGGCGGTCGCCGCCGTCGACGCGCACATCGCGGCTGGCCGGCTCGTCGAGGAGGCCGTCGACGACCACGACGTCCTCAAGCATTACGCCAACGGCGTGGATCTGCTGGACGATTGGGAGCGCAGCGATCGTCGGCCGCTCTGGGACGGCTCTGACCGGCTCCGCGAGATCCGCCGATCGTGCGTCACGCGGGAGCGCTGCCGCCTGCGTCGGCTCCGGGTGTGCGGGGACTGACGACTCGGCCGGCCAGGTCTGGGTGGCATGGATGAGCCGTCGCCTCCCAACCCTTGACGGTTCTCAGAACCGCAAAGGTCGCAGGTTCGAATCCTGCCCCGCTACTCAGGCGAAAGGCCGGCTCACGGGTTGAGCAGCGGCAGCAGCGCATCGCGGGTCGCAGCCAGCCGGCGTCGCGCCCGTTCACGCGCCGCGGCGAGCCCGTCGCGTTCGACGGGTTCGACCGCCTCGCAGTAGCACTTGAGCTTCGGCTCGGTCCCGCTGGGCCGTACCAGCACCCGCAGGCCCCGCGCGAGGTCGACGCGTAGGACATCCGGAGCGAGCCACCGGATCGCCTCGACCGCGTCGGCGCCGACGCGCGTCGGTGGCGATGCGGCCAGCCCCGCGACGGTCTCGTCGAGCCGCTCCCGCCACCCGGGCCCCTCGTACGCAACGGAGAAGTTGTCGGTGACGTGCGCGCCATGCCGCATATGGAGCGTGTCGAGCGCATCGAGCAGCGTCCGCCCGGCGGCCTTCTCCCACGCGACCATCGACGCGACCGCGACCGCTGCGGACAGCCCGTCCTTGTCGCGGGCGTCCGCGCCGATCGCGTAGCCGATCGCCTCCTCGTAGGCCAGGACCTGGCGCAGCTCCGGGTGTTCGAGCGCGGGGCGTGAGAGCCACTTGAACCCGGTCAGCGTCGCCTCGTGACAGGCGCCATGGTGCGCGGCGATCCTCGCAAGCAGCGACGAGGAGACGATGGTCGTGACGACGAGGCGGCCCGGCCCGTCGGTGACCTGCGCGAGGAGCCACTCGCCGAGCAGGGCGCCCACCTCGTCACCGGTGAGCTGCCTGGGCGAGCCGCCGGGCTGCGGGACGAGCACCGCCAGGCGGTCGGCGTCCGGGTCGAGCGCGAGGCCGACGTCGGCGTCCACCGCCCGAATCCGCGCGGCCAGGCGGTCGGTGGCGCCCGGCTCCTCCGGGTTGGGGAACCCGACCGTCGGGAAGTCCGGGTCGGGGGCGGACTGCTCGGGGACCGGATACACGTCGGCGTGCCCGGCCGCAGCGAGGAGCTCGGCGAGGAGCACGCCGCCGACGCCGTGCATCGCGGTCGTGGCGATCCTGATCGCGGTGGCCGGAGGCGGGACCCGGCCCAGCGTGGCCGTCGCGTAGGCGTCGACGATGGCGTGAGGCAGCGCCTCCACATCCGCCGGCATGAGCGCCCCGGGGGTGACGACCCCGTCCGCCGCGACCGCGTCGATCTGCGCGGCGACGTCGCGATCGACCGGCGGCGCGATCTGGGCGGCGTCGCCCATGTAGAGCTTGAGGCCGTTGTCGGCTGGGGGGTTGTGGCTCGCGGTGATGACGATGCCGGCCGCGGCGCCAAGCGCCCGCACCGCGTACACGCCGACGGGGGTGGGCAGCGGCGCCTCGGCGAGGACGACCCGGATGCCGTGGGCGGCGATGACCTCGGCGCAGTCGCGGGCGAACGCGTCCGACCGGTGCCGGGCATCGTGTGCGATCACCACGCCGCGGCGGGCGGCGTCGGCCATGTCGGCCAGCAGGTACCGGGCGATCCCGGCGGCGCTCTCGCGCACGACGACGCGGTTCATCCCCATCGGCCCCGCCTGCATCGCGGCCCGGAGCCCGGCGGTGCCGAACGGCAGTCGCCCGGCGAACCGCTCGCCCAGCGCGACGTCGTCGTCCGCGGCGAGGAGCCCCTCGAGCTCCGCACGGGTCTCGGGTTCGGGATCCTTGGCGATCCAGGCCTCGGCGGTGGCCCGCAGCTGGGGGTCGACGCTCACTTGCGCTGAGTCTGCCAGCGGCGTGGAGGGGCGGATGCTTCCGGTCAGCGCACGAGGTCGACGGCGTAGCCCTCCGCCTGCAGGGTCGTGAGCACCTCGGCCTGGTGGGCGGCGTCGCGCGTCTCCAGGGTGAACAGGACCTCGACGCTCGCGATCGGCAGCTCGATCCCCTCCCGATGGTGCTCCACCGACAGCACGTTCAAGCCGAGCCGCGCGATCACCCCCGTCAGGTGGTGCAACGCGCCGGGACGGTCGTCGATGACGACCCGCACCACCATGAACCTGGCGGCCGCCGACAGGCCATGGTCGATGAGGCGGGTCAGAAGCATCGGATCGACGTTCCCGCCGGAGAGCACCGCGACGACCGGGCCGTCGCCCTCGACCCTCCCCGCGAGCAGCGCCGCCACCGGAAGTGCGCCGGACGGCTCGACGACCGCCTTCGCGCGCTCCAGCAGGAACAGCACCGCCCGGCTGATCTCCTCCTCGGACACCGTCACCACCTCGTGCACGAACCGCCGGGCGTGCGCCAACGTCAGCTCGCTCGGCGCACGGAGCGCCACACCGTCGGCCATCGTCACGGGTTCGACCTCGACGAGGCGCCCGGCGGCCATCGACCGGCGCATGGAGCTCGCCCCCTCCGCCTGCACTCCCACCACCCGCACCCCCGGCCGGACCGCCGCAAGCGCCGAGGCCACGCCGGCGAGCAGGCCGCCCCCACCGATCGGGACGACGACGGTCCGCACCTCCGGCGCCTCGTCGGCGATCTCCAGCCCGATGGTCCCCTGACCGGCGATGATCGCCGGGTGGTCGAACGGGGGGACGAACGTCGCGCCCCGATCGACTGCGTAGTGCCGGGCGCGCGCGATGCACTCCTCCACCCCGCCCGGCACCGTCACCACCTCCGCGCCGTACTCCCGTGTCGCCAAGAGCTTGGGGAGGGCAGCCCGCTCCGGCATGAAGACCCGAGCGGTGCGACCCGTGAGCGACGCGGCGAGCGCGACACCCTGCGCGTGATTGCCCGCCGACGCCGCGACGACCGCCCCTCCCGTCGGAACCCCCTCCATGAAGTTGAACGCGCCGCGGATCTTGAACGAGCCCGCACGCTGAAGGTGCTCCGGCTTGAGGAGCACCTCGCGCCCCGTCACGCGACTCAAGCTGTCGAACCGCTCCGTCACCGTCGCCCGGACCACCCCCCGGATGCGCTCACGGGCGGCGAGGATCTCCTCGAGCGTGACGAGCGCGGTCTCGGGCACGGCGACGACGTTAGTACACCGTACTTCCCCCGTGGTATGCATGCCGGATGCGACTCGACGGCATCAGCGCCCTGGTGACCGGCGGCGCGTCAGGACTCGGAGCGGCGACCGCCCGGCACCTCGTCGGCGCCGGCGCCCACGTGATCATCGCCGACCTTGCGGAGTCGCGTGGTCCCCGCCTCGCGGTGGAGCTCGGCCACCGCGCCCGGTTCGCCACGGCCGACGTGCGCGACGAGGCGGGCGTCGGCGCCGCAGTGACGCTCGCCGCGAGCCTCGCGCCGCTGCGGGTCGCCGTGTGCTGCGCCGGCATCCTGCCCGCCGCGCGTGTGCTGGGACGCGACGGTCCGCATTCCCTCGATCGCTTTCGCGACGTCATCGAGATCAACCTCGTCGGCACGTTCAACACCCTTCGCCTGGCGGCCGCGGCGATGAGCGACAACCCGCCCGATGAGGACGGCACCCGCGGCGTGGTGGTCATGACCGCCTCGACCGCTGCGTACGAGGGCCAGGTCGGCCAGTCCGCGTACGCGGCCTCCAAGGGCGGGGTAGCCGCGCTGACCCTCACGGCGGCGCGGGACCTCGCGAGCCGCGGCATCCGGGTCATTTCGATCGCCCCCGGCGCGATGCTGACGCCGATGATCGCTGAGCTCGGCGACGAGGTTCAGGCCGTGCTCGCCGCTCACGCGGTCCACCCGAAGCGCCTCGGCCGGCCGGAAGAGTTCGCCGCCCTCGTCGGGCACATCATCGAGAACCCCTACCTGAACGGCGAGGTCATCAGGCTCGACGCCGCCGGGCGGATGCCGCCGAAGTAGCGGGCGGAGAAGCTACCTGAGCGTCGCGATGGTGGCGCCGTCGCCCCCGTCGTCGGGCCCGGCCAGCTCGGAACGCGCGACGAGCGGATGGCGGTCGAGCTCCTCGCGGATCGCGACCCGGAGCGCGCCAGTGCCGCGGCCGTGCACGATCCGTACCGTCTCCAGGCCGACCATCGCCGCCTCGTCGACGTGCGCGCGCACCGCAGCGCGCGCCGCCTCGGCCCGCTGCCCCCGCACGTCGAGCTGCGGGCCGACGGCGACGATCGCCGGTCGTGCCTCCGGCCCAGCCGGCACAGGCTCGGCTGCAACACGGGCGTCGCGTACGAGCCGCGATGCGCTCAGACGCATGCGCGCCGACGGACCCTGGATCTCGACGACGTCGCCCTCCACGGCGAGCACCTCGCCGCGCACGCCGAGGTCGCTCACCACGACCCGGTCGCCGACGGCGAGATCCTCAGGCGCTGCCGCCGGCGCCATCAGCTCCGCGAGGCGCTCCGCCGCGCGCGCGCCCGCCGCCGTCGCCGCCCCGAGCCGGCGGTCGCGCTCGGCGGCGAGGGCCGCGGGGGCGCCGGAATCGGCGCGGCGGCGCTCCTCCCTTCGTGCCGCGGCGATCTCGGCGCGGAGCGTCGCGAGCTCGGCGTTGACCGCCGCCAGCTCGTCCCTGGCGTCCCCGCGCGCGCGCGCGCGTGCCTGCGCGGCGTCCTGACGCAGCCGGTCGAGACGGGCCGCCAGCTCCCGTTCGCGGATCTCGACCTCGGCGCGCACCCGGGCGGCCTCGTCGCGCTCGACGAGGGCCGCGTCGCGCTCCCCCTCGGCGACGGCGCGCGCGGCGGCGGCCTCCTGCAGGAGCGCCTCCACCCCGCCGCGGTCCTCCCCCACCATGCGGCGGGACGCCGCGACCACGCCCGGGTCGAGGCCGAGCCGCTCCGCCACCTCGATGGCATGGGAGGCGCCGGGCTCCCCGACCCGGATCTCGAACGTCGGCGCGAGCCGGTCGGCGTCGAAGCCCACCGCGGCGTTGGCGGCGCCGGGGGTCTCACTCGCCCACGCCTTGAGCTCGTGGTGGTGCGTCGTGGCGAGCACGAGCGCGCCCCTCGCCACGAGCGCCTCCAGCACCGCCCGCGCGATGGCGGCGCCCTCGCCGGGATCGGTGCCTGCGGCGACCTCGTCGAGCAGCACGAGCGAGCCGGGCCCGGCGGTGGCGAGGATGTCGATCAGCCGCCGCACATGCCCCGAGAACGTCGACAGGTTCCGCTCGATCGACTGATCGTCGCCGATGTCGACAAGGACATGGTCGAACACCGGCAGCCGCGCCGACGCTGCCGGCGGCTGGAGCCCGCACTGGTATGCCAGGGCGAGCAGACCGAGCGTCTTGAGGGCCACCGTCTTCCCGCCGGCGTTCGGTCCGCTCACCACGAGGGCGCGGACCCCGGTGAGCGGAAGGTCGATCGGCACCGCCGTCCCGGGATCGAGCAGCGGATGCCGGGCGCGCACCAGCTCGACGTCGTCGGACGCCTCGACCGGCTTCCCGTCCCACCCGCGCGACAGGGACGCACAGGCCATGGCCCGGTCGATCTCCGACAGCGCACGGATCGCCTCGGTCAGCACGGCGGCCGCCGAGGCGACCTCCGCGGAGAGGCCGGCGAGCACCCGCTCGACCTCGATGCGCTCGCCGGCCTCGAGCTCGCGGACCCGGTTGTTCGCCTCGACGACGTCCAGCGGCTCCACGAACACGGTCTGGCCCGAGGCAGAGCGATCGTGGACGATTCCCGGGACGGCGGCGCGTGCCGACGCCTTGACCGCGAGCACCGGCCGGCCGGCTCGCTCGGTCACGTAGCCCTCCTGCAGGTGCTGCCGGAAGCGATCTGCGGTCGCTCGCAGTGCCTCCACTGCGCCCGCGCGGGCGGATGTGAGCTGCCGGCGGGTCTGCCCCAGCTCGATCGAGGCGTCGTCGCGTACGCCGCCGTGGCCGTCGAGCGCCGCCTCGACGGCTTCGGCCACCGGGCTGAGCACCCGCTCGTCCATGGCGCCCGCCCGCTCGGCGAGTCGAGGAGCGACGTCGTTGTGGCCGCGGAGCGAGCCTCCGATCTCCAAGGCCACCCGGATGGTCGCCGTCACCTCGCCGAGGGGGCCGATCTCGAGAGTACCGCCGCGTACCGCGAGCTCGGTCGCGTCCCGGATATCGCATGCTCCCTGCGGGACGCCGATCCCGAGCGCGACCAGCGAGATCGCCTCGGCCGTCTCGCGCTGGCGCGCGGCGACGGTGTGCGGGTCGGGCGTCGGCGCGAGTGCGCGCGCGGCCTCGCGCCCACCGGGCGACGCGCACAGCGTCGCCAGTCGCTCACGCACCTCGTGGAGCTCCAGGAGCTCCTCGCTGCGCCGGTCCATGCCCCAATCGTACGAGGCCGCGGCGTCCGTTTGTCGGAGGCTCACTTGGAGGAACTGTCGGGGCCGCGTCCAACAGCGTGTCTGCGGGCTCACGGTTGTGGGGAAATCCACCGAAAGACACGGCGCCGAGTCGAGCAACGACGGGGGAACACGCAGGTCGTGAAGAAGCGGGCACTGGTCATCCTTGCGGTGGCGGCGGTAGCCGTGGCCATTCCGGTCGCCGATGCCCTGCGCGTTGCCCCACTCGCAAAACGCGACGGTGTGGTGGTTACCTGGCGGGCCCAGAACAAGGTCGCCGTCATCGCCCAGCCCAGCGGCAGGCTCCTTGCCATCCACGCGATCCGTCGAGTCACCCCCGGTACTCGCGTCACCGTGTCGGGCATCAAGTGGGGCTCCCCGGTCGCCGGCATCAAGTGGAGCAGCGCCCCGAGCGGCATCAAGTGGGGCATCAAGTGGGGCCGGAACGGGAGCTACTCGTCCGGCATCCGGCGCAGCACGAAGAAGGCGGTGTGGACGCCGATCCGCGGCCCCATCGTCAAGAAGTTCGGCAAGAAGGCCGTCGCGGTCGGAACCCCCGGCGGCATCGTGGTTGTTCGCATCGCTGCGCTGCGACGCGGCAGCGAGGGCCTCGCCGGCCAGAAGGAGCTCATGGCCGGGGGGTTGCCGCCCGTTGGCGCCACCATCTCGGTGCGCGTCTTCTTCGGGAGGAACGGCATCAAGATCGGCCGCAACCTCAAGTACCTCAAGCCGCCCGTCCCGGGTGCCAGCCTTCCGTTCGCCGGCACGATCGAGTCGATCAACGTTGCGGCGAAGACCATGGTCGTCGTCGACAACCAGGACAAGGCCTACCCGGTCCGGATCACGGTCGCGCTTCCCCCCGAGTTCACCATCGCGCCGTACGCCCCGGGCACCGAGGTCGCCGTGAGCGGGCGGTTCACGCCGAACGGCGTCATGTCATCGACGCTGATCAGCGAGAACGGCAACTTCAGCGAGGCGGACGATCCGTCGACCACGCAGATCCTGACCACGGGGCAGCCCGCCTGCACCCAGGCCCGCGAGGCCGCGTGCCCCCAAACCTCGCCGGGTGACACGGCGAGCGTCGGCTCTGGCGCCCAGCCGGGGGGCGGGGCCCCTGTTCCACCATCTTCTACTTCGCCGCCGACCCCTCCTTCTCCTCCCGCGGGGGGCGACCCGACCCCCCCAGTCGGTGATCCACCCCCGCCGGGAGACGATCCCGACCCGGACGTCGACCCACCGCCCGGCGACGAGTCCCCACCCGGGTGCCGTCCCATCGCCGATCGCACGTCGAGCGGTAAGTGGATGAAACACCGCCAAACCAGGTGCTGGAGGGACTGGTGCAAGTCCCAGCGGCGCGCGACCGGGCGGTGGCCGCTCGGGTGCCGCGCCGACCGTGGTCCCTGGCACCGCGTAATGGACCTCAACCGATACCGCTGAAAGGCCCGATCGCATGATGCGTGAGACCCGCCCGGCCCCAACCTCCGCACGCCTCCGCCCACCGGAACGACGACGCCCCGCCCTCGACGGAGATGCACGCGGAGGACGCCTGCGACGGGTCGCCCTCCTCGGCGCCGCCGCGGCGGCACTCGCCGGAGCGGGCAGCGCGAGCGCATGCATCGAGGTGGGCGTGTACCGCGACCGGCCGCAGGCCTCGATCGGGCAGCTCGACAAGCTCGTCGGACCGGGGGTCTCGGTAATCTCGACCTACGTCACGCTGGGGCAGCAGGTCGACCCGGCTGTGATCGCGCTCGCCCGGCGCCGAAGAGCGAGGCTGCTCGTCACGCTCATGGCCGATGGCGGGAGGGACGGCCCGAACCAGCCGGCCTACTCGAACACCCGGATCGCCGCGGGGCGGCACGACAAGAAGGTCGGCGCCCTGGCTCGCCAGCTCCGCGCCTCGCGCCTCTCGGTGATCCTGCGGCCGATGCCGGAGCCGAACACCAACTGGTATCCGTGGTCGGGCACGGTGAACGGCAACACACCGCTCTCGTACCTCAGGGCCTGGCGGCGCGTGCGCACGGTGGTGAAACGAAACGGCGGCCCCCGGGTGAAGCTCCTGTGGGCGCCCTACTTCCGGAGCGTTCCCGACACCGACGAAAACGCGATCGACCAGTTCTTCCCCGGGAACGCCCTCGTCGATCTGGTCGGCGTCTCCGGTTACAACTTCGGCGTGACGGGCGAGCTCGAATGGCTGGATCCGCTGGAGGTGTTCCAGGATCCCTACATCGAGATCCAGGCACTGAGCCGCAAGCCGTTCTGGATCGCGGAGACCGGGACGACCGCGCGCGGTGGGAACAAGTCGACCTGGCTCCGTTCGCTCGCGCAGCTCCAGAAGTCGATGCCCCGGCTCCGTGGCGTCGTGCTCTACGACATCCGCGAAGCGTCCGGTGACTTCCGGATCTCGGCGACGAAACCGACACGAGCGGCAACGAGGGCGATCCTCGCCACGCGCTGCGGAAAGAAGAGGTGAGTCGATGGCCGCAACACTGAACGCCCGCGCCCGCACCACGGCCGCCCGCCGCCCGCGCCGCCGAGTGCGGCGCCTGCGCAAGCCGGTGCTGAACTGGGCCGACAAGAAGATGACGGCGGCGATGGTCGACCGTCTGTTCTGGCGCGCCGGGTTCGGACCGTCCGACCAGGACCGGCTGAACTGGACCGGCAAACGCGTCGGCCTCGCGGTCAACTGGCTCCTCACCACGCCACCGACACTCGTCGGCAACCCGCCCGTCAACAACAACGTCGCGTTGGCCCCAACGGCGAACGACACCGACTTGGTGCTGGAGTGGATCGACCGGATGGTCCGCTGCGACAACCCGCTCGTCGAACGGCTGACGTTCTTCTTCCACCGGCACTTCGCGACGTCGCGGGACGCCGTGTCGTCACAGATGGCCAGGAAGCAAATCGCGCTCTTCCGCTCGTTCGCAGACGTCGCGTCGAACCCGACGTCGGACGTCCGGAGCCTCGTGCAGGCTGTCACCATCGACCCTGCGATGCTCCGTTTCCTCACCGGGGAGAACAACCGGAGGGGCCGCCCGAACGAGAACTACGCCAGGGAGCTGATGGAGCTCTTCTGCCTGGGCGTGACCGACGCCCAGGGCCAGCCGAGCTACAGCGAGACGGACGTCAAGGAACTCGCTCGCGCGCTGTCCGGCTGGCAGATCAATACGACCGACCCCGACAATCCGTTCGCGTACTTCACGCCGAGCCGGTGGGACACCGGAACGAAGACCTTCCTCGGCCGCAGCGGCGCGTTCGACACCCCGCAGGCGGTCGACGTGGTGCTCTCGCACCCGAATCACGCGCCGCACCTCATGCGCAAGCTTTGGAGCGAGTTCATCCAGGCGCCGCCCGACGACGCGTCGCTCAACGACCTCGCTGCCACGTACCTGCGCCGCGGCTTCCGCATACGGCCGGTCCTGCGCAAGATCCTCACGCACCGGGCGCTCTACGAGTCGATCGGGGAGCCGAACATGATCAAGGCGCCGGCCGTGTTCGTACCCGGCGTCATGCGGCAGATGGGCCTGTTCGTGACGAACGGGACGGCGTTCAACCGCATGCAGTCGATGGGACAGACGCCCTATTTCCCACCGGATGTCTCAGGATGGGAGTACGGCCCCGCGTGGCTCGACTCCAACACCGCGATCGCCAGGTTCCGTCTCGTCGCCGACTTCACCGGGACTCAGCCGATCGATCAGACCGACATCGTCGGTGAAACACCCTCACAGGCACACGACCGCGCATTCGCCGCGGTTGGAAAGCCATGGCTTTCCCCTGCCACCGAGGCCGCGATCCGCGACTACGCGGTCCGGGCCCCCGGGGGCAACCTCAGTCAACGGCGCACCCGTCAGCGGGTGCTTCGATCGCTGATGCTCGGCGGCCCCGACGGACAGGTGATGTGATGACGAACGACCAGCCTCGCGACATCGACGCGATCACCGCAATCCGCTGCGCGGACTGCGCCGCCTCCGACAGCGCCGCCTACGACGCCGTCCCGGTCGACTACATGCCCATCCCCACCGAAGCGCTCGCGGGGTTCCCAGATGGCGTTCCGCAGATATCGCGACTCAACCGTGGACGCTTCCTGAGGAACGGCTTCCTCGGGTTCGCGTCGGTGTACGCCGCGACGAAGATCCCGTGGCAGACGGCGTTTGAGTCGGCGATCGCGGAGGGGGCGGTCGCCGCGACCAACTGCGTCGTGATGGTCTACCTCAACGGCGGGAACGACGGGCCGAACACGTTCGTCCCGGCCGACCCGACCCAGTACAGCGCGTACCTCGCACTCCGGCCCACCATCGCGCGATCGAACGTCCCCCTGCCGACGGTTGCGACGCCTGTCGGGTTCCAGGACATGGGGGGCAGCGCCAGCGGCCAGCTCGCCTTCCCGGTCCTGCCGGGAGTGACGGGCGCCACCGGGTCGCTCCAGCAACTGTGGGACGCTGGCGACGTGGCGCTCTTTCCCGCAACGGACTACCCGAACCCCAACTTCTCGCACTTCACGAGCCGTGACTGGTGGTTCGCGGGCCTGCTCCAGAACTCGAACACCGGCTGGATCGGGCGATGGCTCGACCTGTACGGCTCGACCACGAACCCGCTCCAGGCAGTGTCGATCGGATCGAACGTCTCGAAGATCATCCGCGCCGCCCGCGCGCCCGTGGCCTCGGTCCCGGAGAACCTCGCCGGCTTCGGGTTCACCGTCGGCGGGACCAACGTGAACGGCGAGGTCGGTCGTGTCACCCCGGCGCCCCCGGGAAACGCGTCGACCGCACGATCGCGCACTGTCTACGGCCAGACGGTGCAGGTCGCGCAGAGCCTCGCCACCGTGTCGCACATCCCGGGAGTGAACTATCCGGCCAACTCGTCGCTTTCGCGCCGCCTGCAACTCGCGGCGACGCTCCTGTCGGCGAACCTCGGCACCCGGGTCATCACCATCGACTGGGGCTCGTTCGACACCCACGGGAGCCAGCTCGGTAGCCAGGACCCCCAGCTCAGCGTGCTCGGCCAGGCCCTCTCGGCATTCCAGGCCGACCTCACCTCACGGGGCGTCGTCGATCGGGTCACCACCCTGGTGTTCTCCGAGTTCGGTCGCCGCGCTGGTGAGAACGCGTCGTTCGGAACCGACCACGGCGCCGGCGGGCCCATGATGGTCGTGGGGTCGCAGGTGCGCGGCGGCCTGGCCGGGGCGCCCGCGTCGATGACCGGCCTGGTCCAGGGCAACCTCCAGGTGACGACCGACTTCCGCTCCGTGTACAACGCGATGCTCGGTGAGTGGCTCGGCGGCGACCCGGCGACTGTACTAGCCGGAGCACCGTCGCTCGTGCGTGCCGATGGAGGTAGCCTGATCCTATGACCCGGCGGCGCGTCGTGGCGCTCATGACGATCGCGGTCGTTTTCACCGCCACGTTCTCGAGCGTTGCGCTGGGCGCGCGCAAGCACCGGCTGAAGCTCCCTCCGCGCCCTGCGTTTCCGCGTGCGCTCTCCGTCGACGAAACCGAGTTCCAACTCGGTCCGTCGCGGACGGTGGTCTCGTCCGGCCGCGTCAGGATCAACGTGTACAACCGGGGCATGGACGACCACGACCTCGTGGTCTACGACCAGTCCGGCACCGAGCTCGGGAAGTCATTCCTGCTCCCGGGCGCGTCGGACCAGATCGTCGTCACCCTGCCCGCAGGCGACTACCGGGTGGTGTGCTCGCTGTTTGCCGGGACGCCGGTCTCGCACGAGTCGTACGGCATGCGGTTCACGCTCCGGGTGCAGGATCCTCCGATCGTCGCAGGAGCGTTGCTTCCAACCCAGCGACGATGAGCGTCACGTGAGCGAGGAGCTCGGCCGACTCGGCGGCGCGCTCGTCGTCGGGGTCGTCGGCGCGGGCGCCGGCCCCGAGCTGACCCAGCTCGTCCTCGCGGGCGTCGAGCCACGCGGACATCCGCCGGGCGAACGCCGGACCGCCGTCGCCGCCGGGATCGCATTCCGCCCCGATTGCCTCCGTGAGCCAGCGGGCTGCCGCACCGAGGTCCACGCGCC
>CAYTRV010000005.1:23110-30463 GCA_964440285.1 uncultured Bifidobacteriaceae bacterium | reverse complement strand
GAGACCGCGGGAATCGAGAGGCCGATCAGACCGGCGAGGATTACGAGCCGCCCGGTGCGGGACATGCGTGGGGTCTTCGGAGGGCGATCGTCGATCAGGGCGTCGCTCCCTGAGTTCGTGTTCGGCGCCCAATCCACGGGTGCCCGAGCGAGTCGGGGACGATACCACGGAGCGCGGCCAGGGCGAGCCCGCGACGGGTGCCGCCCCGTCACCAGATTGACACACGCCCAGCCCGAATGCGCTGCTAGCTTCCCGAAATGGCCGACGTGCGCGCAACGCCGCTCCGAACGTCGCGCCACCCCTATCTCGATTGGTGGGGCCTGACAGAAGCCCCGTTTCAGCTTGAGCCCGAACCGCGGTTCGCGTTTCCCCGCGACGCCCATCAGGAGGGCCTCGCCCGCATGCTGTTCGGCCTGACCCAGCTCGGCGGGATCGTGGCGATCACCGGCGAGGTGGGATGCGGCAAGACCATGCTCGTCCGAGCGCTCGAGCAGACCCTCGGCGGCCACGGATTCACGGTCGTGGGCGTGTCGAACCCGCCCCGCACGCCGTCAGGGCTGCTGGCGGCGCTCCTGGCGTCGAGCGACTCGACCGTACGCGGCGGTGGCACCGGGCGGCTCGCGGCCCGGCTGCGGGCGCAACTGGCCGACGAGATCGCCGCGGGGCGACGGCCGGTTGTGGTGGTCGACGAGGCCCAGCGCCTCGACGCCCGGGCACTGGACGAGTTGCGGATGCTCACGAACCCGGGCGACGTCGCGGCGGTGCCGGTCGTGCTCCTCGGGCAGCCCGAGCTCGGCACGCACATACGCCGGCTCCCCCAGGTCGCGCAACGCGTCGTCGTCCGTTACCACCTCGGCACGATGAACCACGACGAGGTGTCGACCTACATCCAGCATCGCTCACGCGTCGCGGGCGCCACACGCCGGCTGTTCTCGAACCGGGCGGAAGTCGCGGCCCACCAGGAGACCGACGGCGTGCCGCGCCTCGTCAACCTGCTTTGCGCGAACGCGCTGTTCGTGGGCTACGCGCGGGGCGAGACCCAGATCGGCGAGGACCTGATCCGCGACCTCTCGGAGGATCGCGACATCGAACGCGAGGCGGGGGGTACGGAATGAGCCGCGTGAGCTACCGGGTGATGCTCGACGGCGCCCCGGGCACGCCGCCGGCCTTCCGGCAGCTCGACCCCGGCGCGATCGACACACGGCGGCGCGATGCGACGGTTCGGGCGCAGGCGCACCTGTCCAAGCGGCAGGTCCGGTGGCTGCGCAACGCGTCCTCCAGCGGCGGCGTCGATCCCGAGGACATCGTCCGGGCAGTCGTCGACCTGGCGATGGAGCTCGAGATCGACTGGACGGCCGTCACCCGCCCGACCGAGCTGCGCGACGCGATCCGCGGCTCCGTGCTGATCAGGCACACCGGCTGATGGCGCGGGCCTGGGACGTACCGGGGCTCCGCCCGAACGCGCGCTTCCGCGACGCCGCGGGGCGCGTCGTCCTGACAAGGTGGCGCGAGATGTTGAGCTACGGGCCGGGCACGCTCGCCGGGGAGGACATCGAGGAGCTCCACGCGATGCGGGTCTCGTCACGACGCCTGCGCGCGACCATGGACGCGTTCGCCGCCGCGTTTCCAGCGCGGTCGTTCCGGCGCAACCTGCGGGTGGTCAAGGAGATCACAGACACCCTCGGCGTCGCCCGCGATCTCGACGTGGCGGTCGACGGCCTCGCAGCGCTGCTGGACGAGATGGCGCCGGAGGAACTCGTCGGGATCGAGGCGCTGATCGGCGAGTACCGGGAACGCCGCGCGGCTGAAGCGGTCCACATCGCGGCGCTGCTCGCCCGGCTCGAGCAGGAGGGCTTCGGACAGCGGCTCGAGCAGTGGGTGGCCCGCGCCACCGGCGTCGACATCAGTCGCCTCGATCCGAAGCCCCCGGCGGCCGAGCAGTAACGGCAGGTGGCCAAACCGCTCCCCATCCCAGGTCTCGACCCGGACCGCCGCCTGCGAACCAACGCGCGAAGGATCCTCGAGGTGCGGATCACCGAGGTGTGGTCGTACGGGCCGCGGGTCACCCACCCCGGACACGTACGTGAGTTGCACGACATGCGCATCGCGTTCAAGCGGCTTCGCTACCTCCTCGAGATCTTCCAGATCGGCTTCCCCACCGACCTCGACCCGTTCATCGACGAGGTCAAGGCCATGCAGGATCTCCTCGGCGACATCCACGACCGCGACGTTCAGGTCCCGATGCTTCACGACCACCTCGAACGGCTCGCGGAGCGTGACGCGGCGGCGGCCCGTGCGCTCCTCCGCGAAACCGGGCAGGCGGGGCAACGAAGCCGGGCGCAGCGCGACATCGCGTTCGAACGGTTCCGGGCGCAGCTCGACGCGGCGGGAACGGCGTCGGAGCGCCCGGGAATCGAGGCGCTCCTGTCCAGGCGGACCGCCGAGCGTGACGCGCTCTACGAGCGGTTCCTCACCGAGTGGCGACGTCTGGGTGCGGAGCGTTTCCGCAGGCGGCTCGAGCGGGCGCTCGGAATCTAGTGTCCTAGGTCAGGAGTATCGGCGTCGCGTGAGACCCCGCCGGTGGCCGCGACGATCTCCGCCATGAGCTCGCGAAGGTCGCGGTTGGCCTCGTAGACCACGACTTGTCGCTGCGCGCCGTTACCGCGATCCAGGAGATCGGTGATACCGGCGAGCTGGTCCGCGCATCCGAGGTCGCGGGCGTGGTCGGCCACCTCGTCGAGTAGCCGGCCGATCAGGGCCTTAGTCGCGATCCGTCCTGTCGAGGGGAGGTCGACGATCTCCCCCTGCAACCCGTGCCGGGCGGCAAGCCACCGGTTCTCGTCGAGCATCTCGTAGGGGCACTGCTCTTGTGCGGTACCGGCCTCCCAGTCGGTCGCGAGCTTCCGGACGAGCGCCTGTACGAGCGCGGCGACGGCGACGGTGTGCTCCAGGCGCGTCTGTGAGTCCATCGTCCGGATCTCGACGGTCCCGAGATTGGGGTGCGGGCGCACGTCGTACCAAAGGTACGTGTAGTCCTCGATCACGCCCGAGTCGACCTGGAAGGCGATGCGCCGTTGATAGTCGTCCCAGTCCGCGTAGTACGGCGGGATGCCGACGCGCGGGAATGCGCGGAAGATCGGCATGCGCGTCGAGGCGAGCCCGGTGGCGTCACCCCGCCAGTACGGTGAGTTCGCCGACAGCGCGAGCAGCGCCGGCACGTGCAGCCGCATGCCGTTCGCGACGGAGATGGCCATCTCCGGATCGTCGAGCCCCACGTGGACGTGCATCCCGAAGATCAGCTCCTGCCGAGCGACGAACCGAAGGGCGCTGATCAGGTCCCGGTACCGTGATCGCGCGGAGATGCGTTGGTCCTCCCACTTCGCGAACGGGTGCGTCCCGGCCGAGCCGATCGTGTACCCCAATGGGGCGGCCCGTTCCGCCACCGAGCGGCGCAGTTCGCGAAGCTGATGGCCTGCCTCGGCGATGGTCGCGCACGGGTCGGTCGAGATCTCGAGAACCGACTCCATCAACTCTGGCTTGACGTCGCCGTGGTCGGATGGTCCGAGGAGCTCCTCGATCGCGCTGACCAGGTCGAGGGTCCGTGAATCGAGGATCATGAGCTCCTCCTCGACCCCGACGGTGAAGCCCTTCGACGTGAAGTTGTGCTCCATCGGCGTCAGCCGCGCGACTCCTGCGCTCGGACTCCGTGCACCGGATTCCCGGCGGCCTCCCACTGGTAGTACGAGCACGCCGGACCGAACGAGACTTCGTACAGCTCGATCTTCGGGTTCCGCCCGACGTCCCGCGCGACGGCGCTGTGGCGCAACAGGTTGGGGTCGTCCCCCTCGGGCCAGACGATCACGAGGTGCGCGGCGGTGAGGAACATCGCGACGAACGAACATCCCTCCGCGGGGCATGGCCAGGGGTTCGTGCGAACGCAGTACCAGCCGGTGTAGTCGGTGTCGGAGTCATCGGTCCACAACTCCTCTTCCGGCGGCTCGATCCGGATGACCTCCGGTTCGATGACGCCGATCTGTGGGCGCCCGGGGCGTGTTTCCTGCGTCACCCGGCTGATCTTAGTGGTCCCGACCCCCGCGCCTCAGGACGCGCCGGTCGCCGACCCGCCGGGTCAGGCCGCTCGCGTCGAGGTGCGCAGCGAGCGCGAGCGCGTGGCGCCGCCCGACGCCCCACAGGTCGCGCAGCTCGCCGAGCGCCATCGGTCCCACACTGAGCGCTTCGGCCGCCTGCCGCCGTGCATCATCGGCGGCGCCGGACGCGAACCACAGATCGCCGGCGACGACGACCGCGCCCTCCTCCCGCAGCCCCGTCAGCGCCGCGATGAGGGCCGGTTGGTCGACGCCGAGGCGCTCGCCGAGCTCCAGCGGGCCTGGCGGTCGGAGACCGGCCTCGTCGAGAATCGCGCGCACGTCGTCGAGGAGGGCACTTCGCGACCGGCTCCCCGGCAGCGCGACGCGGACGCCGTCGCGTTCGAGCGTTCCGTTCTCGCTGAGCGCGTCGATGAGCGCCGCAGCCGCCACCCGGCCCAGGCCCGTCGCCGCCTGGGATGCGGCGAGCGACAGCGGCCCCGCGCGAAGGGCGTCCAGGAGGCGTTCGCGTCCAGCGCCGGCGATCACAGCGGCGATCGCATGTCCACCCGGCAGCAGGAGCCCGCCGGCCGCCGCGACCGCGGCGGGCTCGACACCCGCGACGCCGACGCCCTCGGCGCCCGCGCCGGCGATCGTCAGCGCGAGCAGCTCGCCCGGATCGGCCCGTTCGATCACCGCGAGGCGCGCGGCGGCTGCGGAACCCCTGCCGTGACGGGCGGGCGCCGGATCGATGACCGTCGCGCCGCCCACCGTGCGCCGCTCGGCCGAACGCAGCACGAGGCGGTCGCCTGGGTCCGCTACGACGGCGGACTCGAGACGCAGCTGCGCGTACCCGCGGTCGCCCGGACGGAGCTCGTCACCGTCGAGCAGCACGCAGGTGGCCGCCACCTCCGACGTGCCGAGGAACGCCTGCAGCCGCCGGCGGGTGCGGAGTGGCCCCCCCGCGTCGGCGAGCCACTCGACGGCGACGTCGAGGAAGACGGTCGGTCGCCACCCGTCACCGGCCCGCACGACGCACGCGCCGCGAGGCGCCTCGTCGCGGTCGATGCCGGCGATATTCAAGGCGACGCGTCCGCCGGCCGCGGCGTCGACGGTGCGATCGTGCACCTCGATTCCCCGCACGCGGCCGGACCGGCCGCCAGGGACGATCTCGACGCGGTCACCGGCGCCGAGCCGCCCACCCCAGAGGGTGCCGGTCACGATCGTGCCGGCGCCGGCGACCGAGAACGCGCGGTCGACGAACAGGCGCGGCCTGCCCTGGGCGGTGCGCCGGCGAAGGCGTTCCGCGAGACGTTCGAGCGCCGCCCGCAGCTCAGGAATCCCGTCGCCGGTCGCGGACGAGACGGCGATGATCTCCGGCGCGGCTCCGACGAGCTCACGCGTCTCGGCGATCGCGATCTCGGGGTCCATGAGGTCGGCCTTCGTGACGGCCACGACCCCGTCGAGCACGCCGAGCAAGCTGAGCACCGCCATGTGCTCGACGGTCTGTGGCATGACGCCGTCGTCGGCCGCCACGCACAGCAGGTACCCGTCCACGCCGCTCGCCCCTGCGACCATGTGCCGCACGAACCGCTCGTGACCGGGCACGTCGATCAGGCTCACGACCCGGCCGGACGGGAGGCCGAGCAACGCGAACCCGAGCGCGATCGAGATCCCGCGAGCCTTCTCCTCGGGGAGGCGGTCCGTGTCACGCCCGGTGAGCGCCAGCACCAGCGCCGTCTTGCCATGATCGACGTGCCCGGCGGTGCCGAGCACGAGCGGCGGGTCGCTCATTCGCGCAGCCGGCGGAGCCCGCAGACCGCGGGCCCCACCAGTCCGTGACCGCCCGCCTCCAGCACGAAGCGGTATGCCTCGCGTGCCCCCTCGGCGTCGCCGTGCTCCTCGTAGAGCTGCGCCAGCTCGAACGCGGCGCGTGCCGCCTGGCCTTCGTGGCGGGTGCCGATCACGCGAAGGAACGCCGCTTCGGCGAGGTCCGGGCGCCCCGCGTCGCGGTGAGCCAACCCGAGCTCGACGAGCGCGACGACCGCCGCGTCGGCGTCGGGACCGTCGACGATCGCCTGGAGCTCCACGATCTCCTTCATGCGCGACCTAGGAGCGCCGGGATCTCGGCCAGCTCGCCACTGCTGAGCGTCAGGACGTCGATCAGGACCTGGCCGTCGGTCACCCTGGCGACGACGGACGGATCGAGATCGCGCAACCTCGCCGCGGCGGCGTCGGGACCGTCGGGCGCGGGCAGCGCGACTGCGTAGCTCTCAATCTCCGCGAGCGGCAGTGATCCGCCGCCGACGCGGCCCACCGTCGGGACGACCTCGCCCCCGACCGCAGCCGCGAGCGCCTCCGCTCTGGCGCGGAGCTCCTGGGGTGGCGTCGAGAGCATCCGCAGCGTGGGAATCCGTTCCAGCGCGGAGGCTGGGTCGCGGTGCAGGGCAAGCGTCGTCTCGAGCGCGGCGACGGTGAGCTTGTCGGGGCGAAGCGCGCGCATCAGCGGATGGCCCTTGCACCGGCGGATCGCCTCGACGGTCCCGACGAGGATCCCGGCCTGCGGACCGCCGAGCAGCTTGTCGCCGCTGAAGCACGCGACGTCGACGCCGGCCGCGACGCTCGAGCGGACGTCGGGCTCGTCCCGGTACACCGCGTCGTCGGTGAGGGCGCCGCTGCCGAGGTCGTCGATCACGGCGAGGCCCCGGTCGCGGGCGAGGGCGACGAGACCGGGCAGGTCGGCCTCCTCGGTGAAGCCCACGACCCTGAAGTTCGAGGGATGCACCCGCAGGATCGCGGCCGTGTCGGGCCCGATCGCCCGGTCGTAATCCGCGAGCCGGGTCCTGTTGGTAGTGCCGACCTCCACGAGCCGGCAGCCGCTGGCAGCGAGCACCTCCGGCACACGGAAGCCCCCGCCGATCTCGACGAGCTGGCCGCGCGAGACGACGACCTCCTTCCCGGAGGCGAGCGCCACGAGGGCGAGCAGGACCGCGCCGGCATTGGTGTTGGCGACGCAGGCCGCCTCGGCGCCGGTGAGGGCCTCGAGGTGAGCGACGACATGGCCGTGGCGGGAGCCCCGTTCCCCGGTGGCGGGGTCCCATTCGAGCGTGCCGTACCCTGCGGCCGCGGTGGCGGCGGCGATGGCCTCGTCGGCGAGGAGCGCGCGGCCGAGGTTGGTGTGGAGCACGACACCGGTGGCGTTGATCGCGCGGCGCAGCGACGGCCGCAGGGCGGCGCGGACGTCCGCGGCGAGCCCGTCGGGCCCGGC
>CAYTRV010000005.1:11262-23100 GCA_964440285.1 uncultured Bifidobacteriaceae bacterium | reverse complement strand
GACGGTCGGCGAGCGCGGCGCGGACGGCGTCGACGACGTGGCCGCGAGGGTTGTGTGCGAGCAGCTCCGCGACGTCCGGGTCGGCGAGGGCGGCATCGACAGAGGGGAGCGCCCTACGCGGGTCGCCCACGGTGTACCGGGTCCCGGCCGTCGACCCATTCGGCGGCGCCGTCGGCGTAGATCATCCGCTTCCAGATCGGGGCGCGGACCTTGAGCTCGTCGATGACGTACCGGCATGCGGCGAATGCGGCGGACCGGTGCGGGGCGGAGCACGCGACGGCGACGCTCGGCTCGCCGACCGCGACGCGACCGGTGCGGTGGACCGCGGCGATGGTCGCCCCGAAACGGGCGGCGGCCTCACCGGCGACGGCAGCGAGCTCACGGAGTGTGAGCTCCTCGTACGCCTCGTACTCGATGGCGACGACCTCCCGGATGCCGACCTCCCGGCGGATGCACCCGAGGAAAGCGGCGACGCCGCCGTGCTCAGGGTCGTTGAGGTGCGCGACGAGCACGCCGAGGTCGAGCGGTTCGGCGGAGAGCCCGGTCATCCGCCGGACACCGGCAGCACGAACGCGACCTCGTCGCCGTCGCGTAGGGCCGCGCCGGGGAGCGTCCATTCGTGGTTGAGGGCGTATCGGAGCGCGGCGGGCGGTTCCCCGGCGGAGACCGTGGGAGGCAGGTGCGACCAGAGCGCCCCGACGGGCGTGGCGTGCGGCACCGACACCGTGAGCCGAGCGACGCCCGCAGCTTCGCGGAGCGAGGCGAATAAGCGCACGGTCACGGAGATCGTCGAGGACATGCCGAGATGTTAGTTGTCGAGGGCGCGTCCCCAACCGCTCGTGTCAGGAACTTGACGTTGACGCCGACAGCGCGCTCTCGACCGGGTTCGTGTCAGGCTGCGAGTCGGCGGGTTGCGGTTTCGGGCGCCTTCCCGTCGCTCGGCGCGGTCTGAGCTGCGGCGCGGAGGAGCGCGGCGGCGAGCACGGCTGCCGCGATCGCGAGCAGTGCGCCGACGAGGAAGGCGACGTGGTAGCCGCCGTTCAGGGCGGCGAGCGGCTCGTCGCCGGAGACGAGCAGGTTGTCGGTGCGGGACGCGGCGAGGCTGGCGAGCACGGCCAGGCCGAGCGCGCCGCCCATCATGAAGGCGGTGTTGACGCCCCGGAGGCGAGCCCCGACTCCTCTGGCGCGACGTCGCTCATGGCGGCGAGGAGCAGCGGGACCGATGAGCAGCGCAAGTCCGTCGCACTCGAACCGCCTTGCCGTTGCGCGTTCTGGATCACCTGCGGCGGCTAACCGAATGTCGGCCTGAGGGTGGCAAGCGCCTTCTGCGGGTCGGCCTCGAACGTGCTGCGACATCCGGGACAGCAGAAGTAGTACGTCGTCCCGTCATGAACCGATGTGACCTCGGCACCCGCGACGCTGACGGTCATCCCGCACACCGGGTCGGTCGCCTCGAGCAGCTGACGCGGCGAACCGCCCCGACTGTGGCTCCACGCGACGAGCTCCGCAAGGATCGCCACCGCGATCTCCTCCTGCGTGCATGGCCCCAGGTCGAGGCCCGCGGGGCTTCGAACCGCCGCCAGACGATCCTCCGGCACGCCGCGCTCGCGCATGGCGGAACGCACCACCCCGGCACGCCGGGAACTCGCGACCAGGCCGACGTACTCGGCCCCCGACGTGATCGCCTCAGCGAGGGCGTCCTCGTCCCCGCGGCCCATCGTGGCCACCACCACCGCGTCCGCCTCACCCGGTCCGGGCGCCACCCGCCAGCCGATCGCCTGTGCCAGCTCGGCGAGCATTCGACCCGCCGGGCTGTCGCCGACGACCCGTAGCAGCGGGCTCGGCAGATGTGGCTGGATGAACACCTCCACGGTCCCCTCCGATGCGCACGAGCTCACCGCCACGACCACATCCGGGCCGTTTGCGGCCTCCTCCGAACCGTCCGGGCAGATCTTCACGAGCCGTGGCTGGCCGTCGGCGAGCGACCGCAGCGCCTCCCGCACGACGACCGGCTCCGAACAGGCCCCGCCGACCCAGCCGTCGATCGCCCCGTCGCCCGTGACGATCGCCTGGTTGCCGGTGCGCGCCGAGGCCGGCCGGCGGACGCCGACGACGGTGGCGAGCGCATAGGCCGACCCCTCGGCCCCGAGACGGGCGGCCCTGGCGATCAGCTCGCTCACAGGGCCAGCCCGGCCTCGCTCAGCGCCTCCCAGACCTTCGCCGAAGTGAGCGGCATGTCGATGTTCTTCACCCCGGCGTGCTGCAGGGCATCGATGACGGCGTTGACGTACGCGGCGGGCGACCCGACGGTGGCGGACTCCCCGACGCCCTTCGCGCCGATCGGATGGTGCGGCGACGGCGTGACCGTCTCGCCCAGATCGAACGCGGGGGTCTCCCACGACGTCGGGATGAGGTAGTCCATGAAGTTGGACCCGATGCAGTTGCCGTCCTCGTCGAAGTCGATCAGCTGCATCGCGGCGGTGGCGTAGCCCTCGGTGAGGCCGCCCATGATCTGGCCCTCGACGATCATCGGGTTGATCCGCACCCCGCAGTCGTCGACGGCCACCATCTTCAGCACCTTCCACTCTCCGGTCCCGCGGTCGATCTCGACGACTACGCCGTAGGTTCCGAACGGGAACGTCATGTTCGGCGGGTCGTAGTAATGCACGCCCTCCAGCCCAGGCTCCATCCCCTCGGGCAGGTTGGTGTACGCGGCGAAGATGCACTCCTGGATCGTCTTGACGCGGTCCGGCGCGCCCTTCACCTGGAAGCGGTCACCCTCCCACTCGAGGTCGTCCGGCGAGCACTCCAGCAGGTGCGCCGCGATCAGCCGGGCCTTGTCGCGGAGCTTGCGGGCGATGATGACCGCCGCCGCGCCCGACGTCGGCGTTGAGCGGCTCGCATACGTGCCGAGCCCGTACGGGGTGGTGTCGGTGTCGCCCTCCTCCACCAGAACGTCCTCCGGCTGGATGCCGAGCTGGCTCGCAATGATCTGCCCGTAGGTCGTCTCATGACCCTGGCCCTGCGACTTGGTCCCGAGCTTGAGGATCGCCTTGCCGGTGGGGTGCACGCGCAGCTCGGCCGAGTCGAACATCCGCAGACCGGCGATGTCGTACTCCTTGCCCTTGCCGGCGCCGACCACCTCGGTGAACGACGCGATGCCGATGCCCAGCAGGCGTCCCTCCTCACGGGCCTTCGCCTGCTCCGCGCGTAGGTCGGTGTAGCCCATCTTCTCGAGGCACAGGTCCATCGCCGCCTCGTAATCGCCGGAGTCGTACTCGAACCCCGTCGCCGACGTGTACGGGAACTGGTCCGGCTTGATGAAGTTCCGCTTGCGGAAGTCGACCGGGTCCATGCCGAGCTCGTATGCGGCGTTCTGGACGAGCCGCTCGATGAGGTAGCTCGCCTCGGTCACCCGGAACGAGCAGCGGTACGCGACCCCGCCGGGCGCCTTGTTGGTGTACGCCCCGTCCGTGACGATGTGCGCCGTCGGGATGTCGTAGGAGCCGGTGACGATGTGGAACAGGCCGGCTTTGAACTTCGACGGCTGCGCGTCGGCGAAGAACGCGCCGTTGTCGCTCTGCATCTTCACCCGCAGGCCGGTGATCGTGTCGCCCTTGAGCGCCAGCTCGCCGTGCATGTGGTAGTCGCGCGCGAAGCCGGTGGAGATGAGGTTGCCGGTACGGTCGTCGATCCACTTCACCGGCCGGCCGATCAGGAGCGACGCGGCGGTCGCCACGACGTAGCCTGGGTAGATCGGCACCTTGTTGCCGAAGCCGCCGCCGATGTCGGGGCTGATGATCTGGATCTTGTGCTCCGGCAGGCCGGCGACGATGGCGAACAACGTGCGGTGCGCGTGCGGCGCCTGCGACGTCATGTAGATCCTCACCTTGCCGGACGCCGGGTTGACGTCGGCGACACAGCCGCAGGTCTCCATCGGCGACGGGTGACAGCGCGGGTAGAACGTGTCGAGGCTCACGACCTTGTCGGCCTTGGCGAACGCCTGCTCGGTGGTGGCGGCGTCTCCGGACTCCCAGTGGTAGCAGGCGTTGTCGGCCTGCCCCTCCTTGTCGTCGCGGATGAGCGGAGCGCCGGGGGCCATCGCCTGCTGCGGGCTGGTGATCGCCTGCAACGGCTCGTAGTCCACGTCGATCAGCTCGAGCGCATCGTGCGCCTGGTAGACCGTCTCGGCGATGACACACGCGACCTCCTGACCCTGGAAGCGCACCTTGTCCGTCGCGAGCACCGCCTGGGTGTCTCCCGACAGGGTGGGCATCCACGCGAGGTTGTGGGCGGCGAGGATCTCGCCCGTCACCACGACGATCACGCCCGGCGCCGCACTTGCGCGCGACGTGTCGATCGAGTTGATCTTCGCGTGTGCGTACGGGCTGCGCAGGATCGCCATGTGGAGCATGTTCGGCAGCACGACATCGTCGACGTAGTTGCCACGCCCCTGGATGAAACGAGCATCCTCGATCCGCTTGACGCTGTGGCCGAGGCCACGGATCTCGGTGGTCACGACCCACCTCCCTCAGCGAGCTTCTTCGCCGCGTACTGCACGGCCTTGACGATGTTCGTGTACCCGGTGCACCGGCAGATCTGGCCGGACAGCGCCCACCGGATCTCCTCCTCCGTCGGGTTCGGGTTGTCCTTCAGCAACGCGACGGAGGTCAGCATCATCCCCGGCGTGCAGAACCCGCACTGCAGGCCGTGCTCCTCGTGGAAGCCCTCCTGCACGGGGTGGAGGCCGGCCGGCCCCTTCAAGCCCTCGACCGTCGTGATCTCGCTGCCCTCCACCTGGACGGCGAACATGGTGCACGACTTCATCGGCACGCCGTCGACGAGGACGGTGCAGGCGCCGCAGCTCGTGGTATCGCAGCCGATGTGCGTTCCGGTCAGGCCCAGCGCCTCGCGGATGTAGTGGACGAGCAGCATGCGCGGCTCGACCTCGGCGCTGCGCGACGCGCCGTTGATGGTGACGGTGACCGACCGGGTGGCCGGGGGTGCGTCGGTGCTCACAGCGCGCCTCCCTTCGCCTGACGGATGGACTCGTTGAGGGCGCGCTCGGTGAACACCCGAATCACGCTCCGCTTGTACTCGACGCTGCCGCGGTTGTCGGCCGTCGGGTCCGCCGCGGCGGCGGCGAGCTTCGCCGCCTCCTTGATCAGCTCATCCGAGGGTTCCTTGCCGGCGAGCAAGCCCTCGGCGTCGGTCGCCTGGATGTTGCGGGAGCCGACGCCGGTGAGCGCGATACCGGCGCTGCCGATCGTGCCGTTCGCCATCGTGACCTGGGCCGCGACGGCGGCGGTGGCGTAGTCGCCGACCTTCCGCTCAAGCTTGAGGTATGTGCCGCCGGTGGCGGCGCCCGGGTCGGGCACGACGACCTCGGTGATGATCTCGTTCGTCTCGAGCTGGGTCTCGAACGGGCCGGTCACGAGCTCGGCGACGCGGATCCGCCGTGAGCCGCCGGGGCCGTTTGCGACCACCTCGCCGCGTGCGGCCATCATCGCCGACGCCCAGTCCCCCTGCGGGTCGGCGTGGGCGAGCGAGCCGCACACCGTGCCCCGGTTGCGTACGAGCGGGTCGGCGACCAGGCGCGCGGTCGCGCCGAGCAGACCCCACCGTCCGCCGTGGAGCAAGTCGGATCGTTCCGCGTCCTTGTGACGTACGAGGGCGCCGATGCGAAGCCCCCCCTCACCTTCGGCGATCGTGTCCAGCCCTGGGATGCCGTTGATGTCGACGAGCACCGCGGGGCTGGCGAATCGGAACTTCATCAGCGGGATGAGGCTCTGGCCTCCCGCGACGACCTTCGCGTCGTGGCCGTGCCGGTCGAGGAGGGCGATGGCCTCCTCGAGACTGGTCGGCGCAACGTAATCGAAGCTGGCCGGATACATGGGCCCCCCCTTTTGGACGAACCGGCCCGGCGAGCATACGCCGTTTTGTTACTTGTGCAACGACCTCCTGGACTGGACGCGGAAGCCCCCGGCGCCCACCTCGGAGCAACCGGTCACGGCTCCCGGACCGGATCGGGGAGCTGCTCCTCGATGCTCGACCGCGCCGCACGGATGTGGCGTCGCATGAGGAGCTCGGCGAGCTCGCCGTCGCGGGCCTCGATCGCGTCGAGGATCTGGTGGTGCTCCTTGAGGGCCCGTTGCGGGCGGTGGCTCATGTGGCTCGAGCGGTACCGGTAGAGCCGGACCCGGTGGTAGAGCTGCCCGGCGAGGAACGCGATCAACTCCTCGTTGCCGCTGGCCTGCACGACCCGGAAGTGAAAGTCGAGGTAGCCCTCATCCTGGAAGTAGCTGCGGTCCGCTTGCACCTCCGGGAGCCGCTCGTGGTCGACGAGGAGCTGCCGCAGGGCGGCGACCTCGTCGGTGCTCATCACCTCGGCGGCGAGCCGGCATGCCATCCCCTCCAACGCCTCGCGGACGGCGTACAGGTCGGCGAGCTCGCGCCGGCCGACAACCGCGACGCGGGCCCCGTGGTGTGGCCGCCGCTCGACCAGACGCATCCCCTCGAGGCGCTGGAGCGCCTCCCGGAGCGGCCCGCGGCTCGTGCCGAACCGCTGGGCCAGCTCCGGCTCGCTGAGCTTCTCCCCCGACGCCAGCGCGCCCGAGACGATCGCCTCGACGAGCCGGTCGGTGAGGTGCGCGGCGAGCGTGGACGAGGGGTCGGGCGAGGCCCCCGCGGCCACGGAAGTGTCGACAGATTCCGCCACGAAGTCCGATCCTGAAGGGACTTTCGACCGAATACAAGGCTGTTTGTCGACACTTCGTCGGCCACGGATCGCCTGTCGGGCCCGGAGCTGTGGTAGCGTCGCGCCTCCCGGTGGGGCGGGGAAACCGGGATGACGACGGGGATCATTGGGGGGACGGTTGGCGGACCGAATCGCCGGCAACGAGCGCGTGACCGAATCCGGCATCCCGGTGGACCCGGTGTTCGACGCCGCGTCCGTCGCCGACCTCGACCTGGCCGAGCGCCTGGGCGAGCCCGGGCGGTACCCCTTCACCCGCGGGGTCCACGCATCGATGTACCGCCAGCGCCCGTGGACGATGCGCCAGTACGCCGGGTTCGCGACCGCCGAGGAGACCAACGAGCGGTTCCGGTACCTGCTCGCCCACGGCGCCCCGGGGCTGTCGATGGCGTTCGACCTCCCGACTCAGCTCGGGATGGACTCGGACGACCCGCGGGCGCTCGGGGAGGTCGGCCGGGTCGGCGTCGCGATCGACTCGATCGACGACATGGCACGCGTCTTCGACCGGATCGACCTCGGCCGGGTCTCGACGAGCATGACGATCAACGCCCCGGCCTCGATGCTGCTCCTGCTCTACCAGCTGGTCGCCGAGGAGCAGGGCGCAGACACCCGCGCGCTGCGCGGCACGATCCAGAACGACGTGCTCAAGGAGTACGTCGCCCGCGGCAACTACATCTTCCCACCCGGGCAGTCGATGCGGCTCACCGTCGACACGTTCGCGTACTGCCACAACGAGCTGCCCAACTGGAACACGATCTCGATCTCCGGATACCACATCCGCGAGGCCGGCTCGACGGCGGTGCAGGAGGTCGCGTTCACCCTCGCCAACGGAGTGGCCTACGTGCAGGCGGCGATCGACGCGGGGCTCTCGGTCGACGAGTTCGGCCCGCGCCTGTCGTTCTTCTTCAATGCCCACAACAACCTCTTCGAGGAGGTCGCCAAGTTCCGCGCGGCGCGGCGGCTGTGGGCGCGAATCATGCGGGAGCGGTTCGGCGCCGCAACCGACCGCGCCATGATGCTGCGCTTCCACGCCCAGACCGGCGGGTCGACGCTCACCGCCCAGCAGCCCGAGAACAACATCGTGCGGGTGGCGGTGCAGGTGCTCTCGGCGGCGCTCGGCGGGGCCCAATCCATCCACGCCAACGGCTTCGACGAGGCGTTGGCCCTCCCCACCGAGCATGCCGCCAAGCTCGCCCTTCGCACCCAGCAGGTGATCGCGACAGAGACCGGCATCACCGACACCGTCGACCCGCTGGGCGGGTCGTGGTACCTGGAGCGGCTCACCGCCGGGCTGGAGGAGCGGGCCGAGGCCCTCATCGACGAGATCGACCGGCGCGGCGGGGCCGTCGCCTGCGTCGACCTGATGCAGGAGCAGATCCACGAGTCGGCGTACCGCCACGAACGGGAGGTGCAGGGTGAGGTCCGGAAGATCGTCGGCATCAACCTCTACGCCGAGGACGACGAGGTGAGCCCCGAGATCCTCCGCATCGACCCCGAGGTCGAGCGGTCCCAGGTCGCCCGCCTGGCCGACCTGCGCGCCCGGCGCGACAATGAAGCGGTGTCCCGGCTGCTGGGCGAGGTGCGCGCCGTCGCCCGCGGCACCGACAACCTGCTCCCGCTGATGCGCGAGGCGCTGCGGGCGCGGGCCAGCATCGGCGAGGTGTGCGGCGTCCTGCGCGAGGAGTGGGGCGAACACGACCGGTTGCGAGGCATCCATCACGAGGTCCCTGAGGCGGAGCGCTCATGAGTGTCGAGGACAAGCTGCAGCGCCTCCTGGCCTTGCGCGACGAGGCCGTACACGCCGGGTCCGAGGCGGCGGTGGAACACCAGCACGCGCGCGGCAAGCTGACCGCCCGGGAGCGCATCGGCCTGCTGCTCGACCCCGGGTCGTTCGTCGAGCTCGACATGTTCACCCGCCACCGCGCCCATGGCTTCGGCCTCGAGGACCACCGCCCGTGGGGCGACGGCGTCGTCACCGGGCACGGCACGATCGACGGGCGGAAGGTGTTCGTCTTCAGCCAGGACTTCACCGTGTTCGGCGGCAGCCTCGGCGAGGTGTTCGCGGAGAAGATCTGCAAGGTCATGGACCTCGCGGTCAAGATGGGCTGCCCGCTGATCGGCATCAACGACTCCGGCGGCGCCCGCATCCAGGAGGGTGTGGTGAGCCTCGGCGGTTACGCCGACATCTTCTTCCGCAACGTCCGCGCCAGCGGCGTGATCCCGCAGATCAGCGTCGTGATGGGCCCGTGCGCCGGCGGCGCCGTGTACAGCCCCGCGATCACCGACTTCATCTTCATGGTGAAGGAGACCAGCCACATGTTCATCACCGGCCCGGAGGTCATCAGGACCGTCACGGGCGAGGAAGTGACCATGGAGGAGCTCGGTGGCGCGGTTTCACACGCCACCAAGTCGGGCGTCGCCCACTTCGCGTCCGAGAGCGAGGAGGAGTGCCTCGACATGGTGCGCGAACTCCTCTCCTACATCCCGCAGAACAACCTGGAGATGCCGCCCTACGAGGAGCCCGACGACGACCCCGACCGCCAGGACGCGGTCCTCAAGTCGATCGTGCCGGACCTGCCGACCAAGCCCTACGACATTGTGGACGTCGTCCGAGCGGTCGTGGACGACAACCACTTCTTCGAGGTTGCCCCCCTCTACGCGCAGAACCTCGTCGTCGGATTCGCCCGCCTCAACGGTCACAGCGTCGGGATCGTCGGCAACCAGCCGAAGGCGCTCGCGGGCGTGCTCGACATCGCCGCGTCGACGAAGGGCGCCCGGTTCATCCGCTTCTGTGACGCGTTCAGCATCCCGCTGGTGTCGTTCGTCGACGTGCCCGGGTTCCTGCCGGGAACCTCGCAGGAGTACGGCGGCATCATCCTGCACGGGGCGAAGCTGCTGTACGCGTACGCCGAGGCGACGGTGCCGAAGCTCACCATCATCACCCGCAAGGCCTACGGCGGCGCGTACGACGTCATGAGCTCCAAGCACATCGGCGCCGACTTCAACGTCGCGTGGCCGACCGCCGAGATCGCGGTGATGGGTCCGGAGGGCGCGGTCAACATCGTGTTCCGCAAGGAGCTCGAGGCGGCGGCGGAGAACGGCGGCGACGCCGCCGCGAGGCGGGCCGAGCTGGTGAACGAATACACCGAGAAGTTCGCGAACCCGTACATCGCGGCGGAACGCGGGTACGTGGACGACGTCATCGAGCCCGAGGAGACCCGGCCGTGGCTCATCAAGGCGCTCGAGGTGTCGCTCACCAAGCGCGAGGCCGGGCCGAAGCGCAAGCACGGGAACATTCCGCTGTGACCCAGCCCGCCCGGATCGTCGCTGGTCACCCGACCGGCGAGGAGGCGGCTGCCGTGATCGCCGCGGTCCAAGTGATGCTTGACGGGGAGTCGAAGGAGACGTCCGCGGAGGTGCCGTGGCCGTACCGGTCGAAGTGGCGGCGGGTGGCGATCGACGAAGGAGTGAGGGGCACGGATGTTTCGTAAGGTCCTGGTCGCGAACCGCGGCGAGATCGCGATCCGGGTGTTCCGGACGCTTCGGGAGATGGGGATCGCGTCGGTCGCCGTGTACAGCGAGGTCGACCGCGACGCCCTGTTCGTGAGCCACGCCGACGAGGCGTACCTCATCGGCCCCGGCCCAGCGACCGAGAGCTACCTCAAGTCCGACACGATCATCGCGACCGCGCGACGCGCGGGTGCGGAGGCGGTCCACCCCGGCTACGGGTTCCTCGCCGAGAACGCGACGTTCGCCCGGGCGTGTGCCGACGCCGGCCTCGTGTTCATCGGTCCGCCGCCGTCGACGATCGACGCGATGGGCTCCAAGATCGGCGCCCGCGTCCTGATGCACGAGGCGGGCGTGCCGATCGTACCGGGCGTGCGTGAGGCCGTCGCGACGCTCGCCGCGGCCAGGCGCATCGCGAATGACATCGGCTACCCCGTCGCGGTCAAGGCCGCGGCCGGGGGCGGCGGCAAGGGCTTCCGGGTCGCCTTCGCGCCGGGTGAGCTGAAGTACGCGTTCGAGGGCGCCCGTCGCGAATCGGAGAAGTTCTTCGCCGACTCGGTCGTTTACCTGGAGCGGTATCTGCCAGAGCCCCGCCACGTCGAGATCCAGGTCCTCGCCGACGGGCACGGCAACGCCATCTGGCTCGGCGAGCGCGACTGCTCCGTGCAGCGGCGCCACCAGAAGCTCGTGGAGGAGACGCCGAGCCCGGTGGTTTCCGCCTCCCTGCGCAAGCGCATGGGCGAGGCCTCGGTGCGCGCCGCCCACGCGGTGGGCTACCGGTCGGCGGGCACGCTCGAGTACCTGGTGTCCGGCGAGGAGTTCTTCTTCCTGGAGATGAACACCCGCATCCAGGTGGAGCACACCGTGACCGAGGTGGTGTGCGGCATCGACCTCATCCGCGAGCAGGTGCGCATCGCCGCGGGAGAGCCGATGTCGATCCGCCAGCGCGACGTCAAGCCCCGGGGCCACGCGTTCGAGTGCCGCATCAACGCCGAGGACGCATCGAATCGGTTCCTCCCCACGCCGGGCCGCATCACCGCCTACCGGGAGCCGGCCGGGCCGGGCATCCGCGTGGACTCGGGCGTGCAGGCGGGCTCGGAGATCCCGGACATCTACGACCCGATGATTGCGAAGCTCATCGTGTGGGACGTCGACCGCGAGTCCGCCCGCAGGCGGATGGTGCGCGCGCTCGACGAGTACGTGGTGGAGGGGCCGAAGACGCTCATCCCGTTCCACCGGTGGCTCCTGCAGCAGGACGAGTTCATCGCGGGCGGCGCGTGCCACGCCCAACTCGCCGTGATGAGCGACACTCCGACCCCGCTCCCGAACGACGAATCGACCGCGACGACGCCCGCGGCGGAGGAGGCCGAAGAGCGCACCGAGCGGCGGATCACGGCAGAGGTCGACGGCAAGCGCTTCGAGGTGCGCCTGTTCCTCGACGGGGCGGTGGCGGGAGGACCGAAACCGAAGCGTCAGAAGCGGGCCGTCTCATCCGGCGGCTCCCCGACCGGCTCCTCAGGCGACACGGTGGTGAGCCCGATGCAGGGCACTGTCCTGAAGGTCTTGGTCGAGCCGGT
>CAYTRV010000005.1:0-11252 GCA_964440285.1 uncultured Bifidobacteriaceae bacterium | reverse complement strand
CGAGATCGCCGCGGGCGACGTCATCTGCATCGTCGAGGCCATGAAGATGGAGAACGAGGTCGCCGCGCATCGGGCCGGCACGGTCAAGGAGCTCAAGGTTGCCGCCGGTGACGGGGTGCAGGTCGGGCAGACGCTGGCCGTGGTTGCCTGACGCTCCACTAGCTCGCAGCGGACGGCGTATCGCAGCGCCCAGCAGGCCCTGGGCCATCTTGACCTCACCGAGGCGGCCGATCGGTGCGAGGAGACTGCGCCGGTCGACGAGTTGAAGGTTGTCGAAGTTGGCAACCGACTCCCTGCGCACGCCCTCCGGTTCTGCCAGCGTCACCTCGGTCGGGATGCCGCGGATCCGGGTCGTCAACGGCGCTGCGATCACGCTGTGCAGATGCGGCGCCACGCACGCACGAGTCATCACGACGACCGGACGGATCCTGTCGCCCCTCAGATCGGCGAGCCAGACCTCACCACGGTTGGCGATCGCCAGGTCGCTCGCCGTTCGATCCCGTACAACACGGCCCAGTCGACGTCATCGGCGATGTCGGAGGAGCCCTGCGCCCGATCGGCCCACACCTGTTTTTCGTGGCCCGGCGGGATCCGTCGGTAGCCGTCGATATGCCGGCGCTCTTGCGCGAGCCGCCGAGCCTCCCGTCTCCCTACGACCCCGAGTGACCGCTGGGGCGCCGGAAGCCACGTCGCGAATCACCCCGGACACGTCTCGGAGCGCGACCGTCCCATGCCGCCAGGCGGCGGCGTTCTCCCGCATCGCCGCCGACTGATCGCGGACCGCGTCGCTCAGCCGGTCCCAGGATGCCGCGTGGATCTCCGCGGCGCGGATGGTCGCGTCGGCCTGCCGCCCAAGGACCGCCTGAGGGTCTCAGACGGCGACGCGATCCGGTTGACCCCGTCGAGGAGCTCGGCAAGGAGCCTATTCGTCCGATCCATTGAGCTGGACATGGATCCAGGATAAGTCAGCGATCAGTGACGTGTCACGCGCAGGGTGTTCGGACGCCGGGTTGCCGTCGAACACCACCGCCCACAACCGCAGCGGATGGTTGCAGGCGGCAAGCTCGATCCACTCACGCGCGTCCGCGAGGGTGTAGGGACTGGCGAACAAGTCCCTGAGGTCGGCCGCGATACGCGGGTCGTCGACAGCCGCGATCGGGTCCCCTTCGTCACCGGCGCGAAATCGTCGCATGACGAGGCGCTGCGTGACGATCACCTCGTCGTGGCTGCTCCACGGCTCGGCAGGCCGCGGCATGGCGTCGCGTCCTTCTCCCGCTCAGACTGGGGGGAGCACGTCGGCGACGCGCAGCCGGCCTGCGTCACCCGGCAGCGCGACCTCCCTGTCCCCACCGATCCGAACGACCGAGCGATACGTGCCGGCCACCGGGTCGGTGTGGATGAGCAGCGCCCGATCCGGGAGGTCCACCACCCAGTATTCGCCGAGCCCCCAACGCGCGTAGCGGCGCGCCTTGTCCGCGATGTCGTAGGCGAGGCTGGTGTTGGCGACCTCGACGATCAGCACGGTGCCGCCCGGCGTCGGCCACGTGAAGGGCTCGCCTGAGAAGACGATGAGGTCGGGCTCGAGGAAGTTCCGTTCGCCGAGGTAGAGGGTGCTGTTCTCGCGAACCCGGTACTCCGTCCCGTGGTAGGCCGCATGCAGCACGTGCGAGAGCGCGCCACCGGCACCGAAGTGATCCAGCCCCTCCGGGCTCATCCGTACGAGGACGCCGTCGAGGAGTTCCACCCGCTCATCGCGGCCCAGCACGCCGGCATCCACCATCCGGAGGACCTCCTCGAAGGTGAACGGCCGGGGCTCTGCGGAGGCAACCACGGCCACAACGTACTCCTCCGTTCCCTCGCCACAAACCGGATCTCGTGGCGGAATCCTTGCGCCCCGCACCGTCACAGCGCTGCCCGCAATCGCAACCATTCCTGCACGTAATCGTCAATTAAGAAGTCACACTTACCCTTCGAAATCATGGCGCTTCTGATCCCGATTGCGTTCCTCGCCGGCATCGTCACCGCGATCTCCCCCTGCGTGCTCCCGGTGCTGCCGGTGGCGATGGCAGGAGCTCTCACCGGCGGCCGGCGCAGGCCCCTCGGCGTCGTGGCGGGATTCGTCGTCACGCTCGTGCTCTTCACGCTCGCGCTCACGAAGGCCCTGGAGGCGATCGGCCTGTCCGCCTCCAGCCAGCGCACCCTCGGCGTGATCCTCCTCGTCGCGTTCGGGCTCACGATGGTCGTTCCGGCGTTCGGCGACCGCATCGCGAAATCGCTCGGCCCCGTGGTCCGCCTCGGCAGCCGCCTCCCGAAGGGCGGCGACGGATTCGCGGGCGGGGCGCTGATGGGCGTCGGGCTCGGGCTGGTGTGGGCGCCGTGTGCCGGCCCGGTGTTCAGCGCGATCGCCGCCGCGAGCGCCACCGACACTGCGGGAGCGAGCACATGGCTCGTCCTGTTCGTGTACGCGCTCGGCGCGGCGCTCCCGATGCTCGCGATCATGTTCGGCGGCCAGCGCCTCGCGCGGCGCCTCACGCCGAAGGCGGTCCCGATCCGCGCCGGCATGGGCGTGCTCCTCATCGCGGCCGGCGCGCTCATCTTCACCGGCCTCGACACTCGCTTGACCGCCTGGGTGGTCGACGCCGTGCCGTCCTACACCGAGACGCTTCAGGCGGCGGAACGGACTGGAGGCGCCGCCGATGCGCTCGACCGGCTGCAGGGGCGGGACGCCGAACGCTCCCCTGTGGCGGCGAAACCGACACCGTCACCGTCACCGTCGAAGGCCGTGCAGGCGGAGGTGGATCTCCCGGTCTACGGCGAGGCACCCGAGCTCGCGGGAATCAGCGACTGGTTCAACGCAGAGGACACGCCCCGGACACTCGCGGCCCTGCGTGGACGGGTCGTGGTGGTCGACTTCTGGACGTACTCCTGCATCAACTGCATCCGCACGATCCCGCACCTGCGCGAATGGGATCGGGCGTACCGCGCGAAGGGCCTGACGATCCTGGGGGTGCACACGCCTGAGTTCGCGTTCGAGCGGGACGCGGGCAACGTACGCAAGGCCATCAAGGATCTCGGCGTGACCTGGCCCGTCGCGCTCGACCCCGAATACGGGACTTGGAACGCCTGGGGGAACCGGTACTGGCCTGCCAAGTACCTGATCGACCGCGCGGGCAAGGTGCGCGCGTACCACTTCGGCGAGGGCGCCTACGACGAGACCGAGGACCAGGTGCGAGCCTTGCTCGCCGAAACCGGGCCGCGCGCGAACGACGCACCCGAAACCGGACCCAAAGGGCATCAGCCGCTGACACCCGAGAGCTACCTCGGCTACGCCCGGATCGATCGCTTCGACTCGACTCCCGCGGCACGCCCGGACCGGCCGCAGCTCTACGACGCGCCGGATCAGCTCCCAGCCGATCACCTGGGCTACTCCGGCACCGCGACCATCAGCGCAGAGCATGTCGAGGCGGGGCGCGACTTCGCCATCGACTTGGTGTTCCGCGCCCGACAGGTGTTCCTCGTGCTCGGCGGGGACGGGAAGCCGCTCACCGGCCAGGTCCTCCTCGACGGCAGGCCGATTTCCGCAACCCTCGCCGGTGACGACGTCGGCCCGAACGGACGTCTCGTCGTGACCGGGCACCGCCTCTACCGCCTCGCCGACCTCGGGAAGCCCGGGACGGGCCGCATCACCATCCGCCTCGCGCCGGGTACCCGCGCCTACGCCTTCACCTTCGGCTAGGCGGCTCGACCGGTCCGGCGCCACCGTCGCCGCCGAAGAGCCGGCCCGCGTCGTCCCGCAGCTCCTGCGCAAGCGTCACCCGCGGGTCTCGGCGCACCGGCCCCTCCAGCGCGACCCGCACGAGCTTCTCCTCCTCGAGCTCACCGAGGGCGCCCATCACCGAGAGGACCCCCGCCCGGCCGAGCTCCAGCCCCAGCTCCGACGCCGCGGTCGACACCGACAGCACCACGGTGCCGTCCTCGGGGCGGCCCTCGTCGAGCCACTGGAGCACCAACAGCATCTCGAGCCGCTTCGCCAGGTCGTCCGTCACCCCCCGCAGGGTACCCCCGCGGGTAGGATCCCGCGCGGCTCCCGCCCGGGAGCGGCTTCCGAGCGGGAGGATGTCGGTTGGATCTCTTCGAGTACCAGGGCAAGGAGTTGTTCGCGCGCCACGGCATTCCGGTGCCGTCCGGCGAGGCGGCTGAGACTCCCGAGGCCGCGCGAGCGGCGGCGGAGCGCATCAGCGGGCGGGTGGTCGTCAAGGCGCAGGTGCAGGTCGGCGGTCGCGGCAAGGCCGGCGGGATCAAGCTCGCCGACACCCCCGACGAGGCCGAGGCGCGCGCGCGCGACATTCTCGGGATGGACATCAAGGGGCACACGGTGCACCGCGTGTGGATCGAGGCGGCGTCGGATATCGCGAAGGAGTACTACGCGTCGATCACGTTCGACCGGGGAGAGAAGAAGCCGCTCGTGATGCTCTCCGCCATGGGCGGAGTCGACATCGAGGCGGTCGCGGAAGAGCACCCCGACAAGCTGGCGCGCCTGCATGTGGACCCGCTCTCGGGCTTCCACCCACACCACGCACGACGCCTGTGTTACGAGGCCTGCATCGACGACGGCGCGATGAAGGGTGTCATCGACATCCTCCTTCGCCTCTACCAGGGCTTCATCGACCTGGACACCACGCTGATGGAGATCAACCCGCTGATCTGGACAACCGACGGCCGGGTCATCGCGCTCGACGCCAAGGTGACCGTCGACGGCAACGCGCTCTACCGCCACCCGGACATCCTGGCCCTGCGGGAGGCGTCGACGGAGGACCCGCAGGAACGCATGGCGCAGGAGAAGGGCGTCACCTACGTGAAGCTCGACGGCGACGTCGGCATCCTCGGCAACGGCGCCGGGCTCGTCATGAGCACCCTCGATGTCGTCGCGCTCGCCGGCGGCCGGCCCGCGAACTTCCTCGACGCCGGCGGCGGCTCGAAGGCCGAGGAGGTCGTCGAAGCCCTTGAGGTGCTGCTCTCGGACCCGAAGGTCAAGGCCCTGCTGATCAACATCTTCGGCGGGATCACCCGTTGCGACGAGGTCGCCGAGGGCCTGCTCACCGCGATCGGCCAGCTCGGGTCGACGCTCCCGATCGTCGTCCGCCTCGACGGCACGAACGAGGAAGAGGGACGCGCGATCATCAAGGAGCGCGCACCCGCGAACGTCGTCGTCGAGCCAACCATGCTGTCGGCCGCCGAACGAGCCGTCGCGCTCGCAAAGGGAGCCGCATGAGCATCTTGGTCGATGGAGACACCCGGCTGGTGGTACAGGGCATCACCGGCCGCGAAGGCGCGTTCCACGCCGGGCGCAACAAGGCGTACGGCACGAACGTCGTCGCGGGCGTGACCCCGGGCAAGGGCGGTCAGGATGTCGATGGCATCCCGGTGTTCAACACCCTCCACCAGGCCGTCCAGGAGACGCAGGCGAACACCGCGATGGTCTTCGTGCCGCCGCGGTTCGCCCCCGACGCGCTGTACGAGGCGATCGAGAGCGGGGTCGAGCTCATCATCTGCATCACGGAGGGCATCCCCGCCCACGACATGCTGCGCATCTATACCCATCTCAGGCGCGGCGACCAGACGCTCATCGGGCCGAACTGCCCCGGGGTCATCAGCCCCGGCAAGGCGACGGTGGGGATCATGCCGACCCAGGTCTTCCAGCCCGGCCGCGTCGGTCTGGTCAGCCGCAGCGGTACCCTGACGTACCAGATCTCCAAGGAGCTGGCGCTCGTGGGAGTCGGGCAGAGCACCGTCGTCGGCATCGGCGGGGACGCCGTCGTCGGGAGCTCGTTCATCGACATCCTCGGCCGATTCGAGGCCGACCCGGAAACCGACCTCGTTGTGATGGTCGGTGAGATCGGCGGAAACGAGGAGGAGAAGGCCGCGGAGTTCATCGCCGACCGCATGACGACGCCGGTGGTCGCCTACATCGCGGGGTTCCAGGCGCCGCCCGGCAAGCAGATGGGCCATGCCGGCGCGATCATCACCGGCTCGTCGGGCACCGCGCAAGCGAAGAAGGACGCCCTCGAGGCGAAGGGCGTGCGCGTCGGGACGAACCCGACGGAGGTCGCGCAGTTCGTCAAGGAGCACATCGGGTGAACGCACTCGTGGCACGGGTTTCGGGACGCGGCGACTCCGCTCCGAAACCCCGGCCGGAGCTGTGGCCGTCGCACCCGGGATTTTGCGCGTCCGGATGTGGCAGCTAACCTCGTACGAGGATGTGTCGTTTTCGAATCACGTTGGCCGGTGGTGTCGCGGCGGCGGGCCTGCTGCTCGGCACGGCGGTCGCGGCTGCCGAAACGCCGCCACCCGGGGCCACGCCGGCAGCCACGCCTGCCCTGCCCGGGCCGCCGACGATCGCGTCGTCGTGGACCGCGCGGATCCTGTTCCCGGTCGCCGCGCGGCGCAACCCGGGCGGGGGGATCGTGATGAAGCTGAAGCACTACACGCCGTACTCGCAGGGCCCGAGCGTGTTCATGGTCACCGCGTCGAAGGTCGTCAAGCGTAGGGTCTGGATCCGCATCCAGCTGCCGAAGCGTCCCAACGGTACGCAGGGCTGGGTGCCCGAAGCCGCGGTCGATGTGCGCAGGAACACCACGTGGATCCGAGTGAAGACGGGTTCCCGCACGATCCAGGTGTTCAAGCGGGGCGTGCGCGTCAGGACCTTCAGGGCCGCCGTCGGAACGGGCGGCACACCCACGCCGGGCGGCCTCTTCGCGATCTGGGACCCGGTGCCCACGAACGGGCAGCTCGGGCCGTACATCCTCGTGCTGACCGCCTATAGCAACGTGTTGCGCAGCTTCGCCGGCGGCGACGGCATCGTCGGCATCCACGGCTGGCCGAACGCGGGCGTGCTCGGACAGGCGGTCTCCCACGGCTGCATCCGGATGTCACGCGACGGGGTGCGCGCCCTCAACCGGTACGCCACCCCCGGCGTCCCGGTGGAGATCGTCGCGTAGACCCGCCTGCGCGATTGGCGCTGAGCGAGTGCCGTGACCGGCTGAATCGCCGGACTCCGCCGTGAACGGCCGACCACGAGGCGCGTTGGTAGGCTCCGCGCGTGAGCACCACCATCTCCTTCGCACGTGGTGCGCCGTGCCCCGAGGCCCTTTCCGGCGACCTGGTGGGGCGCTCGGCGATGGAGGCCCTCGCCGCCGACGCGACCCGCATCCTGTCGTACGGCACGGGTCACGGGTACCCGCCGCTTCGTGAGCTGATCGCCGCCAGGCACGGGGTGACCGCCGACCGCGTCTTCATCACCAACGGCTCCCTCCAAGGCTTCGTGTTCCTGCTCGACAGCATGCTCGCCCCCGGCGACCTGCTCGGCGTCGAGGCGCCCACCTACGACCGCGCGCTCCTCCAGGCCAAGCTTCACGGAGTGGACGTGCTGCCGGTCCCGGTGGCCGGCGACGGGCTGGACGTCGACGTGCTCGCCGCCGCCTGTGCGGCCGGCCGGGTCCCGAAGCTCCTGTACACGATCCCGAACTTCCAGAACCCGAGCGGCGCGACGATCAGCCTCGAGAAGCGCCGCGCGCTCGTCGAGCTCGCGGAGCGCCACGACTTCCTCATCCTGGAGGACGACCCCTACGGGCTGCTGCGCTTCGAGGGCGACCACCTCCCGAGCATCGAGTCGCTCGGGGGAACGGATCGCGTGTTGTTCACGTCCTCCTACTCCAAAACGGTCGCGCCGGGCCTTCGCGTCGGCTACATCGTCGCTCCGGCCGCGATCGCCGCCGGGCTCGTCGCCGCCGCGTCCCGCACGTACATCTCGCCGTCGCTCCTCGCCGAGGCGGCGATCCACCGGATCCTGGCAGACGGCCACTTCGCGCCCAACGTCGCACGCGTGACCGGGCTCATGCGCGAGCGCCGCGACGCAATGGTCGACGGGTTGCGCCACATGCCGGCGGAGACCCGCTGTATCCCGCCGCAGGGCGGATTCTTCCTCTGGCTCGAGCTGCCCGAGCCGCTCTCGGCCGACGCCTTGTTCGAGGACGCCCAGCACGCCGGGGTTCAGTACGTCAAGGGCAGCGATTGCTTCGTCGACGGCGGGGAACGGACGCTCCGGTTGGCGTACAGCGGGGTCGGCCCGGAGGAGATCGCGGACGGAATGGAGCGGCTCGGCGGCGTCTTCTCCGAGGCGCTCACGGCGGTGTGATGGCCGACCAGACCCCGCCCGGCGACGGGCTCGACGAACGTCAGCGCCGGCAGCTCACCCGGGTCGGCGTCCTGGTCGTCGTCGGCATCCTGCTGGTGACGTTCATCTTCCGGAACACGCGCGACGTGAAGGTGAGCTTCGTCTTCTTCACGACGACGTCGTCCCTGATCTGGGTCATCATCTCGTCGCTGATCCTCGGATTCCTCAGCGGCTGGCTCCTTCCCGGCCAGATCCGGCGCTACCGCGCGAACCGGAAGGCGAAGCAGGCGTCCTGATCCGCGCGGCGCAGACGTTGGAGGTCGTGGTCCGGCGCCCCGAACCGCCCCAGGCGTCGATGCTGCGGATGATGCTCGGCCCGCTCGCCCGACACCCGCCGCGGTTCGAGGTGCTGGTGGTCGACCGGACCACGCGGCGGATCGTCATTCGCGCGCCCGTCGACGGTCCCGAGGCCGAGGCGACTGCCCTCGGCGCGCTGTTCACACGCGATCTCGAAACCCTCGACGAGCGGGGGTTTCTGAGACTTCACGGTCGCTCCCACCGTCATCGCTAGGGGCTGGCAGGACGCATGGTAGGGTGGCCCGGTGCGTCGAGCGAACCTCGTCTCTCACACGTTTGGTGTCATGTTTGTCGCGATTCTGTCGCTGTCCCTCGTGGGAACGGCGATCGCGGCGAGACAGGTGACGAAGCTGGATGTCCTGCGGGCCGCCAAGAAGGGCAAGACCGCCCCCCAGATCCTGCGGCAGGCGTTCCCCGGCACCAGACTGGTGCGAAGCCAGGAGGCCCCGATCCGGGTCCTGCTGCTCGACGAGGCCCCCGCGATCGTCATCTCCGGTCAAACCAACCTCGTGCTCACCGACGAGTCGAACCCGGGGGCCTTGCGGGTGCTCGCGGGGACGCACCGCTTCGAGGTGAAGCGGTCGGGCGGCAAGTACCGGGTGTCGGACCTCGACGACACCACGGTCAGCTTCGCGCTCACCGGCCCGATCGTCATCGACTCCGGGACCAGCTCGACGGGTATCCGCGTCGCCGACCCGCTCGACCGGCGCTTCCGCGGAGCGTTGCGGTTCTTCGCGGGACGCGAGAGCACGATCAGCATGACCAACCACGTCGACGTCGAGAACTACCTCCTTGGGACGCTGCCGGGCGATATGCCGCCTGCGTGGGGGGCCAGGACTCCCGCCGCGCTTCGGGCCGGAGCGATTGCGCTCCGCTCGCGCGTGCTGACCCAGCGCAAGCTCCCAACCGCCCCGTTCGACTTCACCGCCGACGATCCGCTGTACCTCGGGCTCGACGGCGAGCGCACGTTCACATCGAGGGCGGTCGCGGTCACCCGCCAGTTGACGCTCAGGAAGGGCTCGTTGCCCTACCCGGCCTCGTTTCGCTATGCCTCTGCGATGGGCACCCTGGTCTTCAAGCCGCGCCTGGGCAGGCCCGCCCCGGTCGCGCTCGGCCCGTCCAAGCCGATCGAGGGGGCGACATCGGCGAAGGCACGAGCCGCGCTGAACCTCGCGCTCACGTATCTCGGGCTTCCCTACCGCTGGGGGGGCACCTCCCCGATCAGCGGCTTCGACTGCTCAGGCTTCACCTGGTACGTGTTCAAGCAACAGGGGATCACGCTCCCGCGGGTCGCCGCCGATCAGGCCCGAGTCGGGCTTCGTGTCCCGACGGTCGCCCAGCTTCTCCCAGGCGACACGGTGTTCTTCGCGGACAGCTCCGGCTATATCCACCACATGGGTCTGTACATCGGTGGCCCGAAGCGCCAGTTCGTGCATTCGCCGCGCACCGGTGACGTCGTGAAGATCAGCTCGATCGACGAGGGCTACTACGCTCGCCAGTTCGCCGGCGGACGTCGCTACGCCCCCGGGTAGCGGCCGCTCACAGGGACAGGTGGAGGCGGAGCGCTTCGTCGAGCGCGTCTTCCAGCGCTGGGCTCAGCCAACCGATCGTTGCGCCGCCCGTTCCACCGCCACGGACCGCACCTGCTCGGCCTGTGCGTTAGCGTCGGTGACGGTCAGTCGTAGACGCCGCGCAGGGCGTTGACGCGGACCCGAAGGATGTCCTTCAGGAACCGTGGGAGGTGTTTGCGCACGTCGAACGTCGAGCCTGCCCGGAACGACATCTCCACCGGGAACGGCCGCACGCGGACGCGCATGCGACGGGCGAGGTAGAGCACCTCGATGTCGAACGCGAACGAGTCGATCGTCGCGCGGCGGAAGATCGCCCCGGCGATCTCGCGCCGGAAGGCCTTGAAGCCGCACTGGCTGTCACGCACGAACGTGAGCCCCAGCGCCCGCCGGCTGACCTGCACGGCCAGGCCCGCAAGGAGGCGGGTGATGCTCCGCTCCTCGCTGGCGTAGCGACGCAGACTCCGTTCGCCGGTCGCGACGTCCGCCCCGGCGTCGATCGCCGCGATCGCCGCGGCCGTGAACTGTGCGGGAACTCCCAGGTCGGCGTCGGCGAGGAGGATCACCTCACCCCGGGATGCCAGCACCCCCTCGCGCACCGCACCCCCCTTTCCGCGGTTCTGCGGCAGGCGCACCACCCGCACCTCCGTGCAGGTGGACGCGAAGGCCTCGGCGACGTCGCCGGTGCCGTCGCGGCTGCCGTCGTCGGCGACCACGATCTCCCACGTATACGTCTGGTGGCTGAGGTAGGTGGACCAGGCCGCCAGCGTCTCCGGCAGCCGGGTCTCCTCATCGTAGGCTGGCAGCACGACCGACAGGCGCGGCCGCGCCGGCTCGGTCGGGTCCGGCATTACCCCAGCATCTCTGCGACGGTGTCGCGCTCGCCGACGAGCTCCTCGTTCGTCAGGGCGATCTTGCCCTGCGCGAACTCGTCGTGCTGGAAGCTCGTATCGACGGCGTACTCGCCAGGCGCGGTGATGCGCACCGGCATCGACGCCCACACCCCGTCGGCGAACCCGTACCTCCCGCCGGATGGGATCGCCATCGAGTGGAGCGTGTCGCCCGGGGTGACCAGCGCCGCGACGTGGTCGATGAGCGCATTGGCCGCCGACGCCGCGCTGGACAGCCCGCGCGCCTCGATGATCGCCGCGCCG
>CAYTRV010000004.1:0-30612 GCA_964440285.1 uncultured Bifidobacteriaceae bacterium | reverse complement strand
CGGCGGGCTGCCCGAGGGCACGGTGACCATCATGTTCGCGGACATCGCCGATTCGACCGGCCTCACAGAGCGCCTCGGTGACGCGGCCTTCCGCTCCCTCGCCCGGACGCTCGACGGCTCGCTGCGGGCGATCATCGCCGAGACGGGCGGGGTGCCGGTCGAGGGCAGGCTGCTCGGCGACGGCCTGATGGCGGTGTTCACGTCGGCGCGGCAGGCGATCGAGTGCGCCGTCAGGGTCAGCGCCGCGGCAGACGAGACCGCGTTCGGGCTCCATCTGGGCCTTCACGCCGGCGATGTGATCCGCGAGGCCAACAACGTGTTCGGGGGGGCGGTCAACATCGCGGCCCGCGTCGCAGCCCTGGCGTCGCCGGGTGAGGTTCTGGTCTCCGAGACGGTGCGCGGCCTGGCCCGTACCTCGGCCAACGTGACATTCGAGAGCCGCGGCCCGCACGCCCTCAAGGGCGTCGATGACCTTCATTCCCTCTACGCGATCGTCGCCGCGCCCCCCGACCGCACAGCCCGGTAGGTCAACCCCCAGACGACGGACCGCCGCTCTCCCCCGGCTCGTCTCGGCAGCCGCCGTGACCCTCTTCGTCCCGGGCGCTTAACACTGTTAGTTGCCGGGACGGAGTCGGTCAACGCCCCGACGACGTGTCGCTGAGCTGACGGGCCCGTCCCAGCAGCCGCCGCGCGGCCGATCCCACCCCGGCGTTGCGGTACCAGAGGCCCGCGTCGAGGGCACAGAGCGCGCGCCATCCGTCGACCCGGGCGGCCACCGTGCGATCCCCGTACGCGTCGAGTACGCGCGCGAGGACGCGCTCGGGCATCGCGTTCACCTCGGCGAGGTAGGCGAGATCCTCCGCCGGGTCGCCCATCCGCCAGAACTCCCAGTCCACGAGCCGCGGCACGGGCGTCCAGAGCACGTTCGATGACACCAGATCGCCGTGCAGGAGGCGGAACGGCGGCGCGCTGGCGCCGTCGCGGATCGGGGGGAGTGTCTCCACGACCCGGTTCGCGAGCGCCGCATCCCTCCCGGCCGCGGAACGGGCGTCAGCGGTGCGCCGCCGCCGGTACGCATCGAGGCTGCGGGCGCGGGAACGCCACCCGGGGAGCCACCCGGTGGCGGTCCGTCGCGACTCGTGGACCGACCGGAGGGTGCGTCCGAGCGCACGGGCGTCGGCCGGCGCGAGCCGGTCCAGCGGGCGCTCGACGCCGTCGAGGAGGTCGGTCACGATCGTTCCCGGCTCGGCTCGCAGCAGCCGCGGCGCGACCCACAGATGCGCCACGAGTCGGAGCGCGCGCGCCTCACGGGCAAGCGGACCCGACGGTCCGCGTTTGATCACCCGCCCCGGAGGTCCGTCCGCGGCGCTCACCGCGAACCGCCCACCGCTGCGAAGCGGTCGTTCGACGTCGCTCACGCGCCCGATCCTCGCATGCGGCGCTGCTACCCTCTCGCGCGATGAACGTCCTCCTGCCCGACGGGAGCCGCCTCGACCTGCCCGAGGGGACCACCGGCCACGACGCCGCAGCCGCGATCGGCCCCGGCCTCGCGAAGGCCGCGGTCGCCGTCAAGGTCGCAGCAGAGATCCGTGACCTCGCCCGGCCGCTGGCCGACGGGGACGCGATCGAGATCGTGACCGCGAAGAGCGGCGGCGACTACCTCGAAGTGATGCGCCACTCCGCGGCGCACGTCCTCGCCGAGGCGGTCACGACGGTGATCCCGGAGGCGAAGTTCGGCTTCGGCCCGCCGATCGACGACGGCTTCTACTACGACTTCGACCTTCCGCGGCCGCTCACCGAGGCCGACTTCCCGGCGATCGAGGCCGAGATCAACCGCATCGTCAAGTCGAAGGCGCCGTTCCACCGTACGGTGATGTCGATGCCAGACGCGCGCGCGTTCTTCACCGAACGCGACCAGCCGTACAAGGTCGACCAGGTCGACGAGCTCGAACGCCAGGGCGAGACCGAGGTATCGATCTATCGCCAGCGGGAGTTCGTGGACCTCTGCCGCGGCCCGCACCTAGGCGACACCGGGCGCATCGGCCCGGTCAAGCTCCTGTCGGTCGCGGGGGCGTACTGGCGCGGCAGCGAGACGAACCCGATGCTCACCCGCGTCTACGCCACCGCCTTCCCCACCAGGGCGGAGCTCGACGCGCACCTCGAACGGCTGGAGGAGGCCCGCAGGCGCGACCACCGCCGCGTCGGGCGTGACCTCGACCTGTTCCACTTCGACGACGCCGGCCCCGGGTTCCCCTTCTTCCTGCCCAAGGGGATGGTGATCGTCAACCAGATCCAGCAGGCCGTCCGCGACGAGTTGGGCCGCATGGGCTACGACGAGATCCGCACCCCGACGATGCTTTCCGAGGACCTGTGGCACAAGAGCGGCCACTGGGACCACTACAAGGAGAGCATGTACTTCACCGAGGTGGAGGGGCAGGGCTTCGCGATCAAGCCCATGAACTGTCCGGGCGCCTGCCTCGTCTTCCGGAGCCGCCGGCGGAGCTACCGCGACCTCCCGATGCGGCTGGCGGAGTTCGGCCACGTCCACCGCAACGAGCTGTCCGGCGTGCTCCACGGCCTGTTCCGCGTGCGCGCCTTCACCCAGGACGACGCCCATGTGTTCTGCCGCATCGACCAGGTTCGCGACGAGGTGCAGGCGATCCTCGACCTCACCGACCGGTTCTACCGCCGGTTCGGGTTCGACGACGTCGCGTTGAAGCTCGCGACGCGGCCGGAGAAGGCCTCCGGCACGCAGGAGATGTGGGACACCGCCGAGGCCGCCCTGCGGGACGCGCTCGGCGACCGTGAGTACGACATCAAGGAGGGCGACGGCGCCTTCTACGGCCCCAAGATCGACTTCCACGTCACCGACACCATGGGGCGTTCGTGGCAGATCGGCACGTGCCAGCTCGACTTCTCCATGCCGGAGCGGTTCGACCTCACCTACACCTCTCGGGCGGACGTCGACGAGCGCCCCGTCATCATCCACCGGGCCATCAGCGGCTCGATCGAGCGGTTCCTCGGCATCCTCATCGAGAACACCGGCGGCGACTTCCCGGTATGGCTCGCCCCGGTGCAGGCGCGGGTGCTGCCGATCTCCGACCGACACGCCGACGCGGCCGAGGCCGCCCGTGCGGCCCTCACGGCGGCGGGCCTCCGTGTGGAGACCGATATCCGCGCCGAGTCGGTGGGGAAGCGCATCCGTGACGGCGAGCTCGCGAAGATCCCGTACCTCCTCCTCATCGGCGATCGGGAGGCCGAGGACGGGCTGGTCTCCGTCCGCGCCCGGCATGGCGAGGACGCCGGGTCGATGAGCATCGCCGACTTCGCCACGCGTGTCGCCGCCGAATCGGCCTAGACCTGAGCCCGGGACGGACGGCGCCGGGCTCTGCGACTGCTGCCGCCACCAGCAGGTCGTCCACACCTCGCGGTCGGCATTCTCCCTGTGCCTGCGCTCCAGTGACGACGCGCGCTTCCCGAAGTACCCGCCGATCCCGGTGATGCGGTGCGCCGGCTATGAGCTAAGAGAGGGCGACCCGGCGGACTGACGGCCGGGGGATCTGCGATCCTTGGACCGTGAAGCGCAAAGTGGTGGCGATCCGCAACTTCCTGATCCTCGCTGCGATCGCGTCCCTCGGGGTCGTGTTCGACCGGGGGCTCGGCGCGACCGCCGTGGCGGTCAACCAGATCTTCCTGGTCGTCTTCCTGGCGGTCGTGATCCTCATGGGGTACCAGTACTTCCGTGAGAACCGGCTGAAGTGGCTCGTCATTAAGCCGGTGCTGCGCGGGGTGATCATCGCGTGCGCGGTGGGGATCGTCGTCCTCGTGGCCGCTGGCCCGACCCTCCTCGCCGACCGGATCTCCTATGCCGGGGTGTGGGCGCTCGCCGCCGCGCTCGGCCTCGTGATCGTCTGGATCGTCTCCCGCAGCCGCCGCTACTGACCCCTCGTCCGCGCACGACAATTGGCACGATGCCGCGCGTGAACTGACACAGAGCGCGCGCCCCGTGTCACACCCCGCTCCCTAGCGTGAGGGCATGGGTCGGGAACGGCGACGCGAACATGGACAGGCCTCCGTCGAGATGCTCGGCGTGGCCGTCGCGGTCGGGTTCCTGGCCCTCGTCGGGTGGCAGGCGGTGCTCGCCGCGTACGCATGGCAGACCGCGCAGGGCGCCGCCCGAACCGCGGCGCGGGCGGGGTCGGTCGGAGCGCCGGTGGAGCGGGCGGCGCTGGCCGTGCTGCCCGACCGCCTCGCCACGCGCGCCAACGTCACGCTCCTCTCGGACCGCTCCGGGACGGTGCGCGTGCGGGTCCGCGTTCCGATCCCCAGGGTGCTGTCGGGGCGCGGCTCGTTCGGCACCGTCGACGGCGTCGCGACCGTCGCCCGATGAGGCCCGCCGCGTCGCGCGGGCAGGCGAGCGTCGAGGCCATCGCACTCGTCCCCGTGCTCGTGGCGGTCGTGGTCCTCGTCTGGCAGCTGGCGGTGCTTGTGCGCGGAGCGCTGCTGGCGCAGGAAACGGCTCGCGCCGCGGCCCTGTCGCTGCGCGGAGACGGCATCGTCCGGGTCGGCGGCTCGGTCCCCGTACCGGCGTTGCTCCCGGGTTTCGGTGAGCTCCGCGTGCCGATGCGTGCGGTGGTCCGCGCCCCGTGAGGTCCGAGGCCGGCCAGGCGCTCCCGCTGGTCGTGCTGGTCGGCGCGCTCATCATGGTCGCGGGAATCGGGGTGTTCTGGCTCGGGCGGGCGCACGCCGCGCATGCGCGGGCGCAGACCGCGGCCGACCTCACGGCGATCTCCGCCGGCCGGCGCCTCAGGGAGATCCTGCCCGCGATGGCAGCCGAGTCGGGGCGCCCGCGACACAGCTGGCGCGCGGAGATCCGCCGCACCGCCGAGCAGATCGCCGGGGGCAACGGCGTGACGCTCGTCGACGTGGTCTGGCCGGAGGGGTCGCGATGGCCACCCACGATGGTGCAGGTCACCGTCGCTGCGCCCGGCCCGGCAGGCACTCGCGTACGCGCCGCTGCGCGGGCCGCGGTCGCACCCGGAGCGGGGGACCTTCCCGAGTCGTGGAGCGTCGGCGGCGGCCAGTACACGGGACCGCTCGTGTTTCGCGACGGCAAGCCGACGTGCGCGGCGGTGGCGGCGGCCTTCGATCGGATGGACGTCGCCGCGCAGCGCGACGGTGTCGATCTCGCCGTCACCAGCGGATTCCGAAGCGACGCCGAGCAGGCGGTGCTCTTCCGCCGCCACCCCGACCCCCGGTGGGTCGCGCCTCCCGGGAGGAGCCGGCACCGCAACGCAACGGAGCTCGACCTCGGCGGCTCGGGCGGGGCGTGGAACTGGCTGGCGGCGCACGCCTCCGCGTTCGGGTTCCTTCAGCGCTACTCGTGGGAGCCATGGCACTACGGGTACCTCCCGGGGTGCGGCGATGCGCGGACGGTCAGCGTGGCTGTGCCTCCGTTGAGCCCCGAAGCGGACGCGCTTCCAGGGTGGGTACCGATTCCGTACCGGCGGCTCGTAATCGCGGGCGCGACCGGTGGCGGTGTGCCGCCGATCGTTCTCGCGGCGCTGCTGCAGGCCGAATCAGGCTACGACCGCTGGGCTGTAAGCCCGGTCGGCGCCCGGGGCATCGCCCAGTTCATGCCGGCGACCGCACGCGGGATGGACCTTCGCGACCCGTTCGACCCCACCCAGGCGATCCCGGCGGCGGGGCGGCTCCTCGGCGCCCACCTGAGGGGGTTCGGGTCGGTCCCGCTGGCCCTCGCGGCGTACAACGCGGGCCCCGGCGCCGTCCACCGCTACAAGGGCGTGCCGCCCTATGCCGAGACCAGGGCGTATGTCGCTCGCATCATGGCCCTCGCCGGCGACCCGACCATGACCGCCCCGGCCGCGGCCGGAGGCGGGGTCACCCTCCTGCGCATGGACGACCTGCTCGCCTGAACGCAGCGCGTCCCGATCTTTCGTCGGATCGGGTTGCAGGGAGTGGGTGACGGAGGGCGAAACCCCAGGAACGTCGAGGTGAACAGCCTCGCGACCACTTACGCTTCCAAGGGGGGCACGTGCAATCTGAAGTCATCCTGTGGCTGGCCGTGCTGCCGCTCGTGCTCGCGATGTTCCGCGCGATCACCATCGGCGACCGGCTCTACGCCTCGGTCACGACCGGCACTGCCGGCGGTCACCACAAACAACTCGTTAACGCGACGCTCGCCGGCCTCACGTTTGTCGGCATGTTTCTCTTCCTCGTCGTCGGCGCCGGTGGACCCGGCCAGATCGAGGATGCGCTCTCACTCGTCCTTCTCGCATTCGCGGCATTCGTCGTCTCGGCCTACATGGCCGCCGGCTTCCGCGCGAAGACGTGGCAGAAGTTCCTCGGCCACGCCTTCCACGAAGCCGGCCTCTACTGGCTCGTGCTCGGCACCTGCCGCGTCATGCTCCTCCTCACCGATCGGGCGCAGCCCGCCGGCGGCGACGCGCAGGGACCGAACCTGGTTCTCCTCGAGGCCGTCGTCTGGGCAACCATCACCCTGGTCTCGCTGACGCTCATCATCGGCACCGCATCGCGGATGATGCGCCGGTAACTCCGGTCTTCGTCGATCGGGTCGCCGCGTGGTCGGCGACCCGATCGACCGGCGCCGGTCCGACCTATACTCGGAACGGTGTCCGCTCGCACCACCCTGCGCGACCAGTTCGCCCGGCTGCCCGACAGCCCCGGCGTCTACCTCTACCGCGACGCCGCCGATGCCGTGCTTTACGTCGGCAAGGCCAAGTCGTTGCGCAAACGGGTGCTCTCCTACTTCCGGGCGCCGCTCACACCGGACGATCCGGCATCGCTCGCCCCGCGACCGGGCTCGCACCCCAAGACCGCCGAGCTCGTCGACCGAATCGACCGGGTCGAGCTGCTCATCACCGGCGGCGAGAGCGAAGCGCTCATCCTCGAGGCGAACCTCGTCAAGCGGCACCGGCCGCCGTTCAACATCCGCCTCCGCGACGACAAGAGCTACCCGTACATCGGGATCAGCCTCGACGAGGAGTACCCCCGGGTCTACTTCACCCGCGAGCGCCACCGCCGCGACCGCGTCTACTTCGGTCCGTTCTCCAACGCCTCGAAGGTCCGGGAGACGCTCAACGTGCTCGCCCGGATCTTCCCGTCGCGGCCGTGCGAAGGGCCGGAGCCGGGGCGCCCGTCCGGCATCCCGTGCCTCGACTACCACATCAAACGGTGCCTCGCGCCGTGCGTCGACTACATCACCAAGACCGAGTACCGCGCGCTCATCGACCAGATCATCGCGTTCCTGTCCGGCCGGTACCGGGGCCTCGAACGCGAGCTCGACGAGCGGATGCGCGCCGCATCCGAGGCGCAGGAGTTCGAGCAGGCCGCCATCCACCGCAACCGCCTCGCCGCGGTCAGGCATCTCATGGAGCGGCAGTGGGCCACCAACGAGGGACTCGGTACGCTCGACGTGATCGGGCTGGCGGCCGACGACGACGCCGCGAACGTCCAGGTGCTGCAGGTGCGGGATGGGGTCATGCAGGACCGGCAGTCATTCCACCTCGACCTCGCCGGTGAAGACGACAGCGGCACGATCGTCGAACAGTTCGCGATCGAGTACTACTCGCTGGCGATCGCGATCCCGCCGCTCGTGGTCGTGCCGTCCGCCGTCGCGGGCGAGGCGCTCACGCAGCTGTTGAGCGAACGGCGCGGCAGCCGGGTGGAGGTCCGTCACGCCGAACGCGGCGACAAGCGGCGCCTCGCCGACCTCGCCGATCGGAACGCCCGCTTCGCGCTCGACCAGGACCGCAAGCGCCACCAGCTCGCGCGGGATCGGCGCAGAGACGCGCTCGCGGAACTGCAACGCCATCTCGACCTGCCCGCGCCGCCGGTGCGCATCGAGTGCTACGACATCTCGAACCTCGGACCCACGTACGCGTCGGCCTCGATGGTGGTGTTCGAGGGCGGCGCCCCCGCCAAGGCCCTCTACCGGACGTTCGCGACCCGGTACCACGGCGGCGCGGACGACTTCGCCCGCATCGAGGAGGTCATCACCCGCCGCTTCGAGCGCTTCGCGGGAGGTGGCGACGACCCCTCGTTCGCGCAGCGACCCGGGCTGGTGGTGATCGACGGGGGAAGGGGGCAGCTCGGCGCGGCGCTCCGCGGGATGGCTGCGGCCGGAATCGAGGGCATTCCGGCCGTCTCGCTCGCGAAACGCTTCGAAGAGGTCTACGTGCCCGGCAGGTCCGACCCGGTGATCCTCCCCGAGGGGTCCGCGGCGCTCCGCGTCCTGCAGGCGATCAGGGACGAGGCGCACCGGTTCGCCCTCAAGCACCACCGCGGCCGCCGCGACAAGGGCATGACCGGCAGCATCCTCGACGCCCTCCCGGGAATCGGCCCGTCGCGCCGCTCGGCGATCCTGCGTCATTTCGGCTCCCCCGAACGGTTCCTGCAGGCGTCGATCGACGAGCTGGCAGGGGTACCGGGACTGCCGCCGAAGGTCGCACGCGACATCTACGATCACCTGCACAAGACGGCAACCCCGGGCGGCGTCTAGATGTTCGCGAGGGAGGTGGCGGAATCGAGCTGACGGTCATCACCGGCATGAGCGGCGCCGGTAAGAGCCAGGCGATGAGCGCCTTCGAGGACGAGGGGTGGTTCTGCATCGACAACCTCCCGCCGCGGATGCTCCCGACGCTCGTCGAGCTCGCGCGCCTCGAGGGCGCGAAGCTCGACCGGATGGCGGTCGCATGCGACGTCCGCGGCGGGCGATGGTTCGACGAGCTCAGCCGGGAGCTCCACCGGCTCGGCGAGATCGAGGAGATCACGCCGCGCCTGCTGTTCCTGGAGGCGTCGAACGACGCCCTGCTCACGCGGTTCCGCGAGACCCGGCGCCGGCATCCCCTCGCCGACGGAAGCGGGGTGCTCGGCGGCATCACAAGGGAACGCGAGCTGCTCGAAGGACTCCGCGACCGGGCCGACGTGGTGATCGACTCCACGAGCCTCTCGATTTGGGACCTCCGCAAGGCCGTTGCCGACTCGCTCATGTCCGGCTCGCCGCGCACACGGCTGGAGGTGGTGTTCGTCTCGTTCGGCTTCAAGCACGGCGTGCCGCGCGACGTCGACCTGCAGTTCGACGTGCGGTTCCTCAACAACCCCTTCTACGAGCCGGGTCTCGCGGCGCTCACCGGGCGTGACCAGCCGGTCATCGACTTCCTCGACGGGGTCGACGGCATGGCGGCGTTCCGGGAGCGGCTCGAGGCGATGCTCGACTTCCTCCTTCCCGCCTACGCCGCCGAGGGGAAGCACCATCTCGTGGTCGCCTTCGGGTGCACCGGCGGCCGGCACCGCAGCGTCCGGATCGCCGAGCTCATGGCGAACCGCTATCGCGCCGACACGTACGACGTGACCGTGGAGCATCGCGACATCCATCGAGGCAACCGTGCCGCAGGCGGCGCGACGTGACCGACCGCCGGCAGCGGATCGCCGCTCTCGGTGGCGGCAACGGCCTGTCCACCGTCCTGCGCGGGTTGAAGACGGCGCCCCTCGACCTCACGGCCATCGTCACCGTCGCCGACGACGGCGGATCGTCCGGTCGGCTGCGCCGGGAGCTCGGGGTGCTCCCGCCCGGCGACATCCGCAACTGCCTCGTCGCGCTCGCCGACGACGAATCGCTGCTCGGCCGCCTCTTCCAGCACCGCTTCGCGGACGGGGATCTCGCCGGACACTCGTTCGGCAACCTGTTCCTGGCCGCCCTGTCCGAGGTCACGGGCAGCTTCGACCTCGCGGTCCGCGAGAGCTCGCGGGTGCTGAAGGTCAATGGGCGCGTGCTGCCGTCCACGCTGGAGCAGGTGCGCCTGTGGGCGGAGCGCGACGACGGCACCACCGTCTGCGGGGAGACACAGATCGGTTCCGGCGCCGGCGCATGCGTCCGGGTGTGGCTCGATCCGACCCCCGACGCGCACCCCCGCACGATCGACGCGATCCTCGACGCCGACATGGTGCTGCTCGGCCCCGGCAGCCTGTTCACCAGCGTCCTGCCGCACCTCGCGGTGCGTGACATCGTCGACGCGCTCCGCGACACCCGCGCGCTGCGCGTGTACGTCGGGAACGTCATGACGCAGGCGGGTGAGACCACGGGGTTCGACGCGGCCGACCACCTCCGCCACGTAATGGAGGCGGCGAATGGCGCGGTGGATGTGGCGATCGTTCACGACGGTCCCCTCGCTCCGGACGCCGTGGCCCGCTACCGGCTGCAGGGACAGGAACCGGTCCCGGTCGACGAACCGATCCTCCGCAACCTCGGGGTGCGCGTCGTGACTCGCGATCTCGCCGCGGCAGGGCAGGTTGTGCGGCACTCGCCGGAGGCGCTCCGGGGCGTCATCCTGGAGCTCTTGGAGGATTTGCACGCTCGGCGCAGTGAACTGTCGAGTGCGCGACACTTGCAACCAACTCCACCCGCCACGTAGAGTCGGCCTGGCACCGCACTGTGGGGGAGCGGCACGGCCGCGAAGAACCGCTATGAGGCGTTGCGTGCAGGGGGGAACCCGCTGCCGGCGTCGAATGAGCGGGGACACCTTCATATTCGGGGTGCCGCGCGGTCACTTCCTGTCTGACTTGTCTTCTCCCGGCCGCGCGACCCATGTTCTCTCTCCAAGGAGCCAACTCGATGGGTGCACGCGCAAAGGCGATTACGCCTCTTGCCATTGTCATTGGGGTGCTCTCGTTCCTCTGGACCGAGTTCTCCCTTAACTTCACGTTCCACTGGGTCACCGATGGTGACCTTGGCATCGGCCTCGAGCTACCCGGCAACTTCCACCTGATCCTGCCGATCGCCTTCATTTCCTGGGGCCTGTTCTTCGCTGCGGGTGGCGACAACGCCGCCTTCGGCAAGATCATCGTTGCCTGCATCTTCGGCACGGTGGCGGCGCTGGTCACGATGCCGCTTTCGTGGACCACCGCTGATCTTCCGGACTTCTGGGGCATCTCCCTCTGGGTGGGTATCTTCGCCCTCGTCCTGGTGATGGTCCTGATCCTCGGTGACTGGTACTACGTTGCCGGTACCTTCCCCGCCTTCGCTTCGGTCTTCGTCTGGTGGATCGCCACCGGCCTCGACGGCTGGGCGACGAACGGTGGCGGTGTCGGCAACAGCGTCGAGGCGCTCGGCGCCCCTGCGACCGCCGGTTCGGGTGCGTTCGGTGGTGTCATCTCGACGCCATGGGGATGGGTGTGGTTCAACGTCCTCGTCACCCTGGTGTGCGGTGTGATCCTCGGCATCCTCTCCGCCAAGATCGCTGCGGTCCTCACGCCGAAGCCGAAGGCGGCGGCCGAGGCGGCCTAGCCTCCTCTGCCAGACCGTTGTTGCGTCGGGGGGCCTCGTGCCCCCCGACGTCGTTTAGCCGGTGGTTCACACCCCCGTCCACGGAGAGTCCCAGTGCCACGGGACGCTGGTAGGCTCGCGCCCTCTCGACAGACCGAAAGGGAATCGCGCATGGGCGTACGTGTGGGGATCAACGGGTTCGGACGGATCGGGCGGAACGTGTTCCGGGCGGCGCGCGGCGTCGACGACGGCATCGAGATCGTCGCCGTCAACGACATCACCGACGCGGCGACCCTCGCGCATCTGCTCGACTACGACTCGATCTTCGGCCGGTTCCCGGGCACCGTCGCCGCGGGCGACGGTGAGATCGTGGTCGACGGGACGCCGGTCAAGGTGTTCGCCGAGCGCGACCCCGCGAGGCTGCCCTGGGGCGACCTCGGCGTCGACGTGGTGATCGAGAGCACCGGGTTGTTCACCGACCGGGACAAAGCGGCGGCACACCTCGCCGGCGGCGCGACGAAGGTCATCATCTCGGCTCCCGCCAAGGGCCCCGACCTCACGGTGTGCCTCGGGGTGAACGACGCCGAGTACGACCCGGCCCGCCACGATGTCATCTCCAACGCGTCATGCACCACCAACTGCCTCGCGCCTCTCGCGAAGGTGCTGCTCGACGGCTTCGGCCTGGAGCAGGGGTTCATGACGACCTGCCACGCCTACACCAACGACCAGCGCATCCTCGACCTGCCGCACAGCGACCTTCGCCGGGCGCGGGCGGCGGCGCTTTCGATCATCCCGACGTCCACCGGCGCGGCACGGGCCATCGGCGAGGTGCTGCCCGCGCTCAAGGGCAAGCTCGACGGGATCGCGCTGCGGGTTCCGGTTCCGAACGGCTCGGTCGTGGACCTCACCTGCCAGGTGTCGCGGCCGACGACCGCCGACGAGGTGAACGCCGCGTTCCGGGCGGCTGCTGAGAACGGTCCGCTCCAGGGCATCCTCGGCTACACCGAGGACCCGATCGTCTCACGTGACGTCGTGGGTGACTCGCGCTCGTCGCTCGTGGACGGCGCGCTGACGATGGTCAGCGGAACGACCGTCAAGGTGGTGAGCTGGTACGACAACGAGTGGGGCTACTCCTGCCGCCTCGCGGAGCTCGCGGGCCGCGTGCTTGCCGCGTAGGCACGAAGGAATGCCGACGCTCATCGACGTCGCGCACGTCGGCCACGCCTGGTCGGGCGCCCGGGTGCTCGTGCGCGCCGACCTGAACGTGCCCCTCGCAGACGGAAGGGTCGCCGACGACGCGCGGATCGCCGCCTCCGTGCCGACGATCCGTCACCTGCTCGACGCCGGCGCTTCGGTGGCGGTCTGCTCGCATCTCGGGAGGCCGAAGGGCGCCGTCGCGCCCGAGCTGTCGCTGGCGCCGTGCGCGGCCCGGCTGGGTGAGCTGCTCGGCCGCCCGGTGGAGCTTCTCCCCGACTGTGTGGGTGACGCCGTGCACGCTCGGGTCGAGTCGCTCCGTCCCGGGGAGGTCGTGCTGCTCGAGAATCTCCGCTTCCACGCCGGCGAGGAGGCGAACGACCCGGCGTTCGCCGACCAGCTCGCGGCCGGGCTCACGCACTACGTCAACGACGCCTTCGGTGCCGCCCATCGGGCGCACGCGTCGACAGAGGGCGTCGCCCGCAGACTGCCGGCGTGCGCAGGCCTCCTCATGTCCCGCGAGGTGGAGGTGCTGACGGGGCTGCTGCAGCGACCCGCCACGCCGTTCGTCGCCGTGCTCGGCGGCGCGAAGGTGTCCGACAAGCTCCCGCTCATCGAGCACCTCCTCGAGCGCTGCGACCGGATCCTGATCGGCGGAGCGATGTGCTTCACGTTCCTGGCGGCGCTCGGCGACCCGGTGGGGCGCTCGCTCCACGAGGGGCCCGACGCCCAGCGGCTGGCGCACGGTCTGTTGGAGCGGTCCGGGCGCGTCAACTGCACGCTGCAGCTTCCTGTGGACATCCTGATCGCCGATCGTCTCGACGCCGGCGCGGAGATCGAGGTGGTGCCCAGCGACGCGATCCCGAACTGGGGGATGGGTGTCGACATCGGTCCCCGCACGGCGGCTGCGTACACCGAGGTCATCGCGACGGCGCGAACGGTGTTCTGGAACGGACCGATGGGCGCGTTCGAGATCCCGCCGTTCGCCGACGGGACCAGTGCGATCGCCCATGCGATGGCCGCGACCCCCGCGGTCACGGTCGCCGGGGGAGGCGATTCGGGGGCGGCGCTGGCGCAGCTCGGACTTGAGGACCGGCTGACCCACGTCAGCACCGGCGGCGGCGCCGCGCTCGAGCTGCTCGAGGGGCGGGTGCTGCCCGGTGTCGCAGCCCTGGCGGTCATATGAGCGTCACCCGGCGCCCGCTCGTTGCGGGCAACTGGAAGATGAACAAGACCGGGCCCGAGGCGCGCGCCTACTGCGAGCGTCTGAGGGCGGTCCTGGAGGGTCATCCGGATCGCGGGGCCGAGGTCGCGATCTGCCCGCCGTTCACCGCCCTCGAGGCCGCGGCGTTCGCGCTGGCCGGAAGCGCGATCTGGGTGGCCGCCCAGGCGGTTCACGAAGCGGAGTGGGGTGCGTACACCGGTGAGGTGTCGGCGACGATGATCGCCGCGACCGGGGCACGCGGGTCGATCGTCGGCCACTCGGAGCGCCGGGCGGCGGGGGAGACCGATGCCCAGGTCGCGGTCCGGGTCCGCGCCGCTCTCGACCACGATCTCGCCGTCATCCTGTGCGTCGGCGAGTCGCTCGCGCAGCGTGACGGCGGCGAGACCCTCCCGTGGCTTGCCGGGCAGGTGCGGGCGGCACTGGCCGCGGTGCAGGCGGGCGAGGTGGATCGCCTCGCGATCGCCTACGAGCCGATCTGGGCGATCGGAACCGGGCGGACCGCGAGTCCGGCTCAGGCGCAGGAGGCGTGCGCGCACGTTCGAGCCGTCGGCGGCGGGCTCGTCGACGCCGAGCGGCTTCGCGTGCTCTACGGCGGGAGCGTCACCCCGGACAACGCGGCCGAGCTGCTGGCGCAGCCCGACGTCGACGGCGCGCTGGTGGGTGGAGCGAGCCTCGATCCGGAGTCGTTCGCCCGCATCGTCGCGGCGGCGTGAGTCACCATGAGCGGTCCGCTCGTACTGGTCGTCATCGACGGGTTCGGGATCGCCCCGCCGGGGCCGGGCAACGCGGTGAGCCTCGCCCCGACCCCGAACCTCGACGCGTTGGCCCGTGAGGGGTCGGCGTCGCGACTCCACGCCTCCGGCCTCCCGGTCGGCCTCCCGGACGGCCAGCAGGGCAACTCCGAGGTCGGGCACCTCAACCTCGGAGCGGGGCGCCGCGTGCCCCAGATGCTCGTGCGGATCGACGAGGCGATCGCCGACGGATCGTTCGACCGCATCCCCGCCGTCGCCCAGTCGATGGACGTCGCGCGCCGAACGGCCCTTCACCTGATCGGCCTGATCGGCGACGGGGGCGTACACGCGAGCCAGCGCCATCTCGCGGCGCTCCTCGACCTCGCAGAGCGATCAGGGGTCGAGCGGGTCTACGTCCACGCGCTCACCGACGGGCGCGACACCCGCCCCGACTCGGCGCTCGCGTTCGTAGAGGCGCTCGAGGGGGGCGGTGTCACCGTCGCGACGGTCTGCGGTCGCTACTGGGCAATGGACCGCGACAGGCGGTGGGACCGTACGAAACGCGCCTACGACGCGATCGTCCACGGTGTGGGCGAACACGCCGAGCGTGCCGTTGACGCCATCCGGGCGAGCTACGCGCGCGGGGTCAGTGACGAGTTCGTCGAGCCCTTCGTCGTCGGCGACCCCGCCGCCGGTCGCGTGCGCGACGGCGACGCAGTCGTCTACTGGAACTTCCGCCCGGATCGGGCGCGGCAGCTCACCCAGGCGCTCGGCGAGCCGGCGTTCGATGGCTTCGATCGGGGTGACCGGGCCACACCCGTCCTCCTGACGATGACGCGCTACCGCTCGGAGTGGACCTATCCGGTCGCGTTCGAGGCCCGGGATGTCCGGCAGGGCCTCGCCGAGCACGTGAGCGGCATGGGCCTCACCCAGCTGCACGTCGCCGAGACGGAGAAGTACGCGCATGTCACGTACTTCTTCAACGGCGGCCGCGAGGAGCCGTTCGACGGTGAGGAGCGGATCCTGGTTCAGTCCCCGCAGCACGTCGCGACCTACGACCAGGCGCCGCAGATGAGCGCCGACGGCGTCCGCGGCGCGCTGGTGGAGCGGCTCACCGCGCCCGCGCCGCCCCCGTTCGTCGTGGTGAACTTCGCGAACGCCGACATGGTCGGGCACACCGGGGTCATCCCGGCGGCCGTCGCCGGCATCGAGGCCGTGGACGCGTGCATGGGCGACATCCGCGCCGCGGTGGCCGGCGCCGGCGGGCTGCTCGCCGTGACGGCCGATCACGGCAACTCGGAGGTGATGCTCGAACCCGACGGGAGCCCGAACACGGCGCACACCACGAACCCGGTGCCGCTCTGGATCGATCGCCCCGGCTTGCGGCTCGGCGAGGGCAAGCTCGGAGACGTCGCGCCGACGCTGTGCTCGCTCGTGGGCTGGGACCCCTCCCCGGCGATGACCGGCACCTCGCTGGTCGAGTAGGCATCGTGCATTCGGCCAATTGGCCACCGACGTCTCGGCCAAATGACCGCCGAGGGCGCCACCGGCGGCGATGGCAGTGATGACACCGGACTCGGTCGCGTTCCTGCGCGGGATCAACGTCGGCGGCCATCACCGCGTCGCGATGGCCGATCTGCGCAACCTCTTCGCCGAGCTCGGCTACCCCGGTGCGGCGACCCTGGTTCAGAGCGGCAACGTGCTGTTCGAGTCGGGCACCACGGACTTTGCGCTTATCGGCGCCGAGCTCGAGCGCGGCTTCGAAGCGCAGTTCGGCTTCGCAGCGCCGTTCGTGCTGCGCCGGGCCGGCGAGATGAGCGAGGTCGTGTCGCGCAACCCGTTCCACGAAGGCGTGCAGAACCCCGCCTGGCTCCACGTGGTGTTCCTGGCCAACGCGCCCGCCCCTGAGATCGTGGCCGGACTCGACCCTGCGCAGTCGCCTCCCGACGAGTTCGTCGTCGACGGACGCCACGTCTATGTGCACTATCCCAACGGGTCAGGGCGATCGAGATTGAAACTCGACCTGGGCACCGTCGCCACCGCTCGCAACTGGAACACGGTCACCAAGGTGCTGGCGCTCATGCGTCCGACCGTGTGGGGTCGTCGCAATGCCCGGGGCGCGTCGACTACGGGAGGAGGTTCAGCCGGGTGAGCGTCGCAGCCGCCTCGGCGATGATCTCGTCCACGACGGCGCCGGCCCCGATCTCGGGTCCGGCGAGGCCCGCCGCCTGGCCGGCCCAGAGCGAGATGAAGTCGCCGGTTCCGCGGCGATCGGATTCTTCGCGGACGTCGGCCCAGGCCGCGGCCTGACGCGGCCAGCCGATTGACGGCGAGCCCGCCGCCTCGAGGGTGTCGAGCATCCGGTTGCGAAGGCCCCGCGCCGGGCGTCCCGAGAACGCCGTGATGATCTCGGTGTCGGTGTCCGCCGCATGCCCGACCCGCTCGCGGTAGCCGGCGTTCGCCCCACTCTCGACCGTCCGGAGGAACCGTGTGCCGAGCTGTGCGCCCTGGGCGCCGAGTGCGAGGGCTGCGACCAGGCCTCCGCCGTTCATGATTCCGCCGGCCGCGACGACCGGCACGTCGACGGCCGCCACGACCTGCGGGACGAGCGCCATCGTGCCCACGAGCGCCGGTGGTCCCGATTCCGGCACCTCGAAGTTCGATCGGTGTCCGCCGGCCTCCGCCCCCTGGGCGACGATCACGTCGGCGCCGGAGGCCGCCGCCCGGCGCGCGTCGGCGACCGTCGCCACCATCGCAAGGACCGGCGCCCCGGCGGCACGCGCGAGCGGGACGAGCGGCGCCGGGTCGCCGAGGCCGCTGCTGACGACTGTGGCGCCTTCCTCGAGCGCGGCCCCGATCAACTCGATCGGCGTGGGCGGAGGTGCAGCCGCGGGCGGCTCGGGACCGAGGCCAAGCTCCGACCGGACGGGCGCCAGCGCGGCTCGCAGCGTCTCAGGCTCGCTTGTGGCCGCACGCGGCGGCGCGAGCAGGACGTTCACGGCGATCGGCGCGTTCGTGAGCTCCCGGGCCCGGCGCACCGCGGCACGGAGCGTGTCGAGGCGCATCCCGTTGGCGCCGAACGTCCCGAGACCGCCGGCGTCGCTCACCGCGGCGACGAGCTCCGGCGTCGTCGGTCCCCCGGCCATGCCCGCGAGGAGGATCGGGTACCTGATGCCGAGCAGGTCGCACAGCGGGGTGGTGAGCGACCGGGCCACGCACCTACGATAGGGCGGCTCGAGTCATCGTGCCCAGCGGTACGCCAGGATCCTCGAGCGATTCGACCCGAGGGACCAGCGGGTCACCCAAACCCTCCCGGATTCGATCGCGGTGTTCCAGTAGTGGAAGACGGGCCCGCTCGTGCTCGCGACGCGTCGCACCGCCCCGTTCGGCAGCTTGCGCAGCAGAACCGCCGAATGCTCCGCACGGCTCTCGATCCAGGCGATGTAGGGGAGCGCCAGGGTCGGATTCGCGTGCAGGCCCGAGCGGGATCCGCTCGCGATGATCCGTGTCGGGCCGCCGGTGAGCGACCGCAGGAGCAGGCGGTTGCGGTCGCCGCCGGACTCGTGCCATGCGATGAGCTGCCCCAGAAGGGACGGGCGCCCGAGGTCCACCGCGGGGCCGGCCCGCGCGACCACCCGGACGCTGCCGGTCCCAATGTTCCGCACGACGAGGCGCTTCCGTGCGCCGATGGTCTCCACGAACGCCAGCCGGGGACCCGACAGCGCGGGCTTGTCGACGCCTCCACCGACGCGGGCGACCTCCTGGCCGGTGCGCCAGAGGACGACGCGAATCCCGGCGTCATCGACGTAGGCCAGCACGTCACCGCTCAACGCCGGGAGCCGCCCACCCGAGAACACGACGGGTGCCGCGCCGTTCTCCAGCACCACGACGTTGGTCGTGCCGTCCATCGCGTCGGTGTACGCGATCACGTTCTTCGAGACGGAGGGATCCCGCTGCCCGGTCGGCAGGGCCGGAGCTCCCGCGAATGCGATCGACGGCGCGAGGAGCAGGGCGAATGCGAGCAGAGTCGCGGCGTTGACCGGTCGCAGCATGCGGTGCGCTCCCGCCAGCCGGTGCAGCGGATCGTCGCCGGGGAACGCGACCATCAGCGCCCGCCCGAGGCCGAACGGTGCGAGGCAGAGGGCAGCGACCGCCGGGCGTCCGAGGGCCGCCGCGCCCGCACAGGCGACCCAGAACGTCGCGACCGGCTGGAAGGTCCCGACGCCGGCACCCAGGATCGCGCCGTATCCGGTGCTCCACAGCGCGAGTGGCTTGTCGCGTCGCCATCGTTCCGGCACCTGACGTCGCAGATCCGGGAGGGGGACGCGCACGATGCCGGCTTCGCGCAGCGCGCCGAGCAGCGCGAGCGTCACCGCCAGGGCGAGGGCCCACCTGGTGGGGAGGGCTCGACCGGTCAGGCCGAGGAGCCCGCCAAGCCCCGCCGCCGCCCCGACGGCTCCGAGTGAGAACAGGAGCATCGCGGCCGCTTGTCGTCGCCGGCCCCCGCAGCCTGCGGGGGTGAGGGTCTCAACCATTGCGAATCCTCAGGGTGACCACGCTCCGGACACGCCTGCGATCAGCGCCGCCGTTGCGATCCCAAGCTCGGCGAGCGGCATTCGCTCACCCGGACGCTGGTCGAAGGAGTGAGGCGCTGCGCCCGGTCGGTCCGGTCCTCAACACGGCACCCCGGTGTCGAGGTAGACGACGCAGAACACCTTCCGGTTGCCGTAGCAGTAGCCGCGGACCGACGTGTCGCCGTTGATCCTCCGTCGGCTCGCCGAGCAGCAGTCCCAGAGTTTGCGGATCTGCCCGTTGCAGCACCGGTACCACGATCCCTGCAGCACCGCGTCGTCAAGCTTGTAGCGGTCGCGGACCCCGTCCTGGCAGAGCCGGGTGCGCGGGGTCCTCGGCAATGGCTGCCCGCTGGGTTGTAGGAGGCGGTTGCCGGCGTCGTCGATCGGCTGACCGAGGTCGTTGATCAGCCGGCCGGCGTCGTCGACCGGGCGGCCGTCCTCCGGCCGCAGGGGCTTGCCTTCGCGATCGACGCGTGGCAGCCGGTACGGCCCCCTGCAGGAACCGGTCGTCCAGTAATGGCCGCAGAACCCGAACCACCCTCCCTCGATCCGCTCGGTGCCGGGGACGGGTCGCTGCGTGCCGCCGTGGGCCTTGGCGGCGGTCAGTCCGAGCAGCGCCGCGCCGAGCGCTCCGATGAACGACCGTCGGGTTGTCGACGATGCGAGGTGGTGAGCGAATCGCTCGCCGGCGTCGTCGAAGCGCCGGTCAGGCCGCAAGTCGATCCCGCTCGATGCCGAGGTCGATGACCCAGTCGATCTGCTCGAGCGTGTTGACGAGGCCCTTGGCGCGCACCACGCCGTCGATCAGGTGCACCACGAACGGGGTTCCCGGCACGCCCCAGCGTTCGAAGGCGTCGCCGTCCTTGTCTTCACGCAGCCAATGCACCGGCACGCCCTCTCGTGCGAGGGCCCGGAGGCCGGGGAGGATCTCGATGCACATGCGGCAGTCGAGCGAGACGAAAGCGACGAGCTCCGATCCGCGACGGGTGATCTCTGGCAAAAGCGGCGCCGGCTGCCCGATCGGCGGGCCCTCGTCCTCGAGTTCGAGGGCGGCGCGCGGGCCGAGGCGGAGCGACAGGACGCCGACCTGCCGGTAGAGGGCGAGCACGGCCAGGGCGAGGGCGCCGACGAGCCCGGCCAGCCCCACGATTGCCACCGCCTGCCAGGAGTCGCCCGGGGCGATGTTCATCGCGGGGACCCCGAGGGCGAGCACCGACCCCAGGCCGGCCAGCGCCGCGGCGCGCGCGGTGAGCAGGAGCGTGTTCGCGGAGCGCTTCCCACCAAAGCACCCGCAGCTCGTTCGCCGCTTGCCCCGGAGTCGCAGCCTGGCGAGGGCGACGGCGAAGAGCCCGCCGAGGCAGGCGACGGCGATCCCTGCGGCGTGGTTCGCGACGCCTGAGGCAACGACCGCCGCGATCACGATCTCGGTCAACCCGAGCAGGACCGCGAGCGGTCTGCGTGCGTTGCGGGGAACGCCGTGATCGCCGAGCGCATCGGTGAACCGGGCGCCGTTCGGCACCTTGGTCGCGCCGGCCCACACGAGAACGGCCGCCAGGATGAGACGGAGGGCGAGTTCCATGGCGTTCTCTTACGTCAATCGGGCCGGGAAACCTGCCGCCGATGGCGGTTCACGCGATCCCCGGCGCCATCGCGGACCGAGCCGATTACTCGATCAATCGCAGTTGCTGCGGCTCGCCGCGGCCAGTAGTGGGCGCCTCGGCCCGGTGGCCGGGCATTGCCGCGGGGTGCCGGGTGGGTCGGGCCAGGCTCCCCGTGCGACGTCGGTGGTGGGCGGCCAGCTCCTGGATGCGGGCGGACAGGTCCCGCCGGGCGTCGGCGGTGAGGTACGCGCCGCGGTAGCGGATGAGGTGGTCGGCCAGGAGGTCGGGTCGGGTGCCGGCGAGCCAGCCCAGGTAATGCTCCCGCACGCCTGGCCGAAGATGGAGCGCGACCGCGGCGATCGACTGGGCGCCGGCGTCCACGCACGCCCGGACGAGACGGTCGAGCTGCCCTTGCTCGTCGGAAATGCCGGGCAGGATCGGCGCGACGAGGACACCGCAGGGGACCGTTGCGCTGTTGAGTGCCGCAACGGTCTCCAGCCGCCGCTCGGGGCTCGGAGCGCTCGGCTCGGTGAGACGCCACACGTCGCGGTCGAGGCACCCGACGGACAGGTCGACGTGTACCAGGCCACGGGCGGCCGCTTCGGTGAGTACGTCGAGATCGCGGAGGATGAGCGGCGACTTCGTCACGATCGAGAACGGGTTCCCCGCTGCGGTGAGCGCCGCCACGATGCCCGCCGTCAGTCGGTAGCGCCCCTCGCACGGCTGGTAGGGATCCGTGTTGGTCCCCAGGGCCACCAGCTCGCGCCCCCAGCGGGGTGCTGCGAGCTCCGCCTCAACCCGCTCCACCGCGTTGACCTTGACGACGATGCGGGTGTCGAAGTCGCGGCCGCGGTCGAGGTTGAGGTACTCGTGCGTCGGTCGCGCGAAGCAGTACACGCAGGCGTGGCTGCAGCCGCGGTACGGGTTCACGGTGTGCCTGAACGGCATGCGCGACGCCTCCGGTACGCGATTGATGACGCGCTTCGCCCGAACGTGGAGGAACTCGAGTCCGGCGAGCTCCCGCGTGCCCGGCACGGTTTCGACCGTGTCGAACAGCTCGGGTTGACCGCCATCGTCGTCGGTCAACCGCCAGCGGAGTCGCTCGGCCCCGGAGTCGGCCATGTCCACAGTATAGCGAACATACGTTCGCCACGCATCACACGAGTGCGGCGGTCGAATCAGACGGGCTGCGTGACCGCCGCGCGGACCACCGTTCGGTTGCGGCCGGCGGCCTTGGCTTCGTAGAGCGCGTCGTCGGCCTCGCGCAGGAGGTGCTCGATTTCGGAGGATCCGCCGCGCTCGGCGATTCCGCAGGAGAACGTCAGCACGCCGGCACCCTCGACCGGTTTCGCCGCCAAAGCGTCGTGGGCGCGCTGAATCCACTCGGTCCCCGCCTGTGCGTCCGTGTGCGGCATGAGCCAGCCGAACTCCTCGCCGCCGAGACGTGCGATGCGATGCCCCGACGGGGCGCTTGCGGTCAGCAGCTTCGCAAGCCGCACGAGGGTGCGGTCGCCGACGTCGTGTCCGTACGCGTCGTTGATCGTCTTGAAGTGGTCGATGTCGAGGATCGCGACGCACAGGGGCGTCTCCAGCGCGGCGGCTGCCCTGACCGCGTCATCCGCATAGGCGCGGAAGGCGCGCCGGTTGTCCAGGGCGGTCAGCGCATCGGTTCCGGAAAGACGTTCCAGCTCTCCGGTCGAGCTGGCGAGCTCGCCGGCCAGGCGCCGTCGTGTCTGGTGCAAGATCGTGGCGAGGATGACGCTCAACAGGATGAGCGCCGCGAGGGTGCCGACGAGGATGGCCGCGAGACGGTCGACGTGTGGCGCGGTTGCGTCGAGTTCCCGCGTCGTGTGCGCGCGCACGACGGCGACCCACCGGTCGAGATTCTGCTCCATCTGCTTGATCGCGGGCCGGGCGAGCTCGTAGCCCCGCCGGCTTTCCGCGGTACCGCCCCGGATCCCGGAGGGCGCGAAACGCGAGAGCACCACGAACGCGGCCAGGTCGTCGAGTAGCCGCTGGCGGAGCTCGGCTTCGCTCGAGCGGGCGGACAGCATGGGAAGAGCCGCGACGCGGTCGCGAAGGGTCTGGATCTCGTCGACGATGGGCGGGATGCTCCCCCCGGTGTCGGCGTACCGGGACTCGAGCTGGCGGACCTGCATGACGCGCGCGTCGTAGCGGATCGATTCGATGCCGTTCTGGATCTCCAGCGTCCGCCGGTGGTCCTCGACCGAGTCGACGATTCGTACGGCGATGACGACGGCGAGGAGCAGGGCGCCCACCCCGAGGACGATCGTCGCAAGGAGCTGAACCCGCTCGACCAGCCGAAGACGATCGAGCGTCGGCCTCCAGGCCGGAATGCTCTCCGGAATCAGCGCATCGTGGGTTGGACGGGACCGTCCCGTCGAGCCGAGCATGCTGTTGTCATCGGCACAGATACCACCCGACATGAATGACTTGGCCGTTCGTCAGGCAAGTCGGGAGGGCAACCGGCGCCCCGTCCGCCGAGGCACCGCGGGGGGTCTGGTCTATCCGCCGGAAAGCGCGCCGACGACGTGGTCGATCGCGCGCGTGAGCTGGGCGACGTCCTCCGGGTCGATCGCCGGGAACATCGCGACGCGAAGCTGGTTTCGCCCGAGCTTGCGGTAGGCGTCCGTGTCGACGATTCCGTTGGCCCGCAGGATCGCCGAGACCGTGGTCGCGTCGATGCGGTCGTCCAGGTCGATCGTGCCGACGACGTGACTGCGCTTGGCGGCGTCGGTGACGAACGGGGTCGCGTCGTCGCTGGCCTCCGCCCATCCGTAGAGCGCGCTCGCGGATGCGTCGCAGCGACCCGCCGCGAACTCCAGGCCGCCGTTGCCGTTGATCCAGTCGAGCTGCTCGGCCAGGAGGAAGATCGTCGCGAGCGCCGGCGTGTTGTACGTCTGGTTCTTCCGTGAGTTCTCCAGCGCGGTCGCGAGGTCGAGTCCGGCGGGGATCCACCGGCCCGACGCGCCGATCTTCTCGATTCGTTCGACGGCGGCGGGGGAACAGGCGGCGAGCCACAGGCCGCCGTCGGCGGCGAAGCACTTCTGCGGGCTGAAGTAGTAGACGTCGAACTGGGCGGGGTCGACGCGCAGGCCGCCGGCCCCGGATGTCGCGTCGACCAGCACCAGCCCGTCGGCACCGCCGGGGCGGCGGATCTGCATCGCCACGCCTGTCGACGTCTCGTTGTGGGTGAGGGCGTAGGCGTCGATCCCGGAGTCGCCCACCGGCAGCGGGTGGTCGCCCGGCTCGGCGCGGAGGACCTGCGGGCTGTCGAGGTGCGGGGCCGCGTCGACCGCCTGGGCGAACTTCGACGAGAACTCGCCGAACCAGAGGTGCTGGCTGCGTTTCTCGATGAGCCCGAAGGTCGCGGCATCCCAGAACAGCGTCGCGCCGCCGTTGCCGAGCAGCACCTCGTAGCCGCTGGGCAGTCCCAGGAGCGAGGTGATGCCGTCGCGGACGCGGCCCACGAGGGCCTGTACCGGCTTCTGACGGTGGCTGGTTCCGAGCAGCGTCGGTGCGGCCGCCGCGAGCGCGTCGACGGCCTGCTGGCGGACCTTGGACGGCCCGGAGCCGAAGCGTCCGTCGGCGGGCAGCAGGTCGGCGGGGATGCGGATGTCCGGGATGTCTGTACTCATCGCCGCGGCACTATGACAGCCGTCGCCGCACGATCCCCCGGTAGCCGCCCTCGTCATGGCGGAGCTCGACGAGCTCGTGACCGCTGTCATGGCACCAGGCGGGCAGGTCGACCTCGATGAGCGGATCGTCGGCCAGCAGCGCGACCGGCTCGCCCGGATCGACGGTCACGATCGCGCGGGCGACGAGGTGGATGGGGACGGGGCACCACGTCCCGAGCGCGTCGACGATCCTCACGGAGCGAGCGGGCTCATCGCGCGCAGGGCGGCGACCGCGTCCACGAAGGCATCGGCGGCGATGTCGATGTCGGCGGTGGTGGTGGACGGGGCGAGCGTGAACAGCACGGCCGAGTGCGTCCACGGCGCTTCGAGACCGATCGCCTCCAGGACCGGCGAGGCCTTCCCGGCGGCCGAGCACGCAGACCCGGGTGACGCCGCCACTCCCCGGGCGGCCAGCGCGAGCACCAGCGTCTCGCCCTCCACCCATCCCGCCGACACCTGCACGTGGCCCGGGATGCGGCCTTGGCGCGGTCCGTTCAGCCGGACGTCGGCCACCGCCAGCAGCCGCTCGATGAGCCGGTCGGCGAGGTCGCCCATGTGGGCGGCGCGGGCGGTGAGCTCGTCGCGAGCGATACGTGCGGCCTCACCGAGGCCGACGATCCCCGGGGTGTCGTGCGCGCCGCCGCGCTTCCCGCGCTCCTGCAGGCCACCCTCGATCAGCGGATGCAGCCGCGTGCCCTCCCGCACCCACAGCGCTCCCGCCCACCGCGGACCCAGGAGCGAGCCGCCGCCGAGGGTGAGCAGATCGCAATCCCAGCCGGCGACGTCGACGGGGACGAGGCCCGCGGTCGCTCCTGCGTCGACGTGGATGGCCACGTCGCGACGACGGGCCCGGACGGACGCGACGAGCGCGTGGACGTCCTGCACCGTGCCGATCTCCGGCTGCCCGTGCACGATGGTGACCAGCACCGTGTCGTCGCGGACGGCGTCGGCGAGCCGGTGCGGGTCGATCCGGCCCTCGCCGTCGACGCCGACGATCGTCAGGGCCCCGGTGGCGCGGGTCACGGTCCGGGCGGCGGCGAGCGTCGCGGGGTGATCGACCGCGCTCACGACGAGATGGTCGCCCGCATGGGCGTTGGCCGCGGCGGCGCCCTTGACGGCGAGGTTGCGCGCCTCGGTGTCGCCCGCGGTGAAGATGACCCCGTCCGCGTCGGCGCCGATCAGCGCCGCGACTTGCGACCGCGCCCGCTCGATGGCAGCGGCCGGGCCTCGCGCCCACTCGTGCAGGCCCTCGGGGTTGCCAAACGCGTCGTCGATGAACGGCGCCATCGCGTCGCGCACCCGTGGGTCGATTGTCGTGGCGGCGGCGTGGTCGAGGTAGGCGCCGTGGTTGTCCTCTACCATGGCCCGGATTCTAGGTGGCCACACTCGCAAGTATCACCACGTTTCCCGGCTGCAAACCGTCGTCGGGCGTCGTCCTCGGTCCCGCCGTTATGGTGACCGATAGCGGCGGGACACTGCGTCCTCGCCCGACTCGGTTTTCGCTCGGGAAACGTTGGCGATACCTGCGAGCGCGACCACTCAGCCCACGTCGCAAGGAGCCCCTGTGAGAGTCCCCGCCCTCATCGCCGTGTTCGCATTGTGTGCCACCGGCGTGCTCGCCGGCTGCGGCAGTGACGGAGGGGACACGGGGGCGGGCACCACGCAGCCGGCGACCACCGCCGCCGCCGCGACGACGACCACGGCGTCCACGGCGGCCGGACCGGAGATCACGGCGTGCCTCGAGGCGGGTCAACCGACGCCGCCGGCGAAGCCGAGCTACTCCAAGGCCGAGCAGGTGCTCAAGGCCGGCACGGACTACGCGATCGTCATGAGGACCTCCTGCGGCACGATCCGCATCGCGCTCGACCCGACGGCCGGCGGGCCGATCCCGAACTCCATCGCGTTCCTCGTGAGCGAGGGGTTCTACGACGGCCTCACGTTCCACCGCGTGGTGCCGGACTTCGTCCTGCAGGGCGGCGACCCGCTCGGCACGGGCAGCGGTGGTCCGGGCTACAAGGTCGTCGGCCCGATTCCGGCGGGCTACGAATACAAGTTGGGCGATGTGGCGATGGCAAAGGCGGGTCCCGAGCCCTCGGGCACTGCGGGTTCGCAGTTCTTCGTCGTCAGCTCGGATGCGGGAGGGGCCGGACTGACCCCCGACTACGGGATCCTCGGGCACGCGACGGATGCGGATTCCCTCGCCACGATCAAACGGATCGCTGCGCTTGCGGTGGCCGACGGCGCGCCGAGCAAGCCGGTCTGGATCATCTCCGCGAAGCTCGTCACGAGCACCCGATGACCCGGCCGCTTCCGAGCCCGCTGCTGGCAATTCCCGGCGAGGGTGTCCCTGACGCGCCGCCCGCGCGGCTCGAGGAGTGGTTCAACACCGCGTCGCTGCGACGCAACCGCAGGTACCGTCGCGGCGTGTGGATCCTGGGCATCGCCGGGACGGCGGCCGGCCCGCTGTGGACCGCGACTGTGGCGCTCACCGGCCGGCGGTGGCGCGCCCCGATCGTTCGGCTCGCCGGCGGTCGCCCCCTTCCCGCCGCCGTGGTGTTCGGCGCGGGGCTCGTGCTTGCGGGCGAGGTCGTGCGGCTGCCGATCGGCGTCGCGGGGTACACCTGGTCGCGGGCCCACGGCCTCGTGACGCAACCCGCGCGGGGATGGCTCGCGGATCGTGCGAAGGCGACGGCGCTCGGCACCGGCTTCGCCGCTGCGCTTTCGCTCGCGGCCGTGGCGCTCATGCGTCGTCGCCCAGCCACCTGGTGGCTCGGTACCTGGGCGGTCGCCTCGGCAGGTACGGTGGCGCTGACGCTGCTCGGTCCGAAGCTCATCGAGCCGCTCTTCCAGACGACGCGGCCGCTGGACGATGCCGATCTGGATCGGGAGGTGCGCGACGTCGCCGGCCGGATGGGCGTGCCGGTGCGCGACGTGCTCGTCAACGACGCCAGCACGCGCACGACCGGGTCGAACGCCTACGTGTCGGGGCTCGGCCCCACGCGGCGCCTCGTGCTGTTCGACACCCTGCTCCGGGACTTCCCGCCCGAACAGGTTCGGTTCGTCGTCGCCCACGAGCTGGCGCACGTCGCCCGCCGGCACCTTCTCCGCGGCTCGCTCATCTCGGCCGCCGCGTCGCTCCCGGCGCTGGGTGCGATCGGCGCCGCCGTCGCGGCGCTCACCGGGGGGCGCCGGATCGGGCGTCGTGACGCCGACCTCACGCTGCGTCGTCTTACGGTCGCGGTCGCGGGCGCTGGCGTCGCCGAGGCGGTCGCCCGGCGATTCGCCCTTGCGATCAGCCGTGGCTTCGAGCGGGAGGCGGATTGGGAGGCGTTGCGTGTCACGGCCGATCCGGACGCAGCTATCGGTCTGCACCGTGGCCTGGTCGACCGGAACCTCGGCGTGCCCGACCCGCCGCGGTGGGTGCAGCGGCTGTGGGGCTCGCACCCGACGGCGCTCGAGCGCATCGGCCTGGCGCTCCGCAGTCGGGGATGAGCCGCGCCGCACGGCTGCAGGTCGTCGCGGTCGGCAAGTTGCGTCCACCACATGACGCGGGTGGCCGCACCTACGAGGATCGCATCAACGAACGTCTGCCCTTGAGGGTCGATGAGGTTGCCGCGGAGCCGCTGCAGCACGGGATCGACCAGGTGCACCGGCGCGAGTCGGAGCGGTTGACCGCACGGGTGCTGCCCGACGCGTGGCGCGTCGCGCCGGCCCCCGGGGGCCGGGGGCCGGCTTCGAGCCAGGCTTTCGCGGAGTGGCTCGCGGCTCGTCTGGACGTGCCCCGACCGACCGCGTTCCTCGTCGGCGGGGCCGCCGGGCTCGCGCCGGAATTGGTCGACCACGCCGACGAGCGTCTCTCGCTGGGGCCGCTCACCCTGCCGCACCAGCTCGCCCGGGTCGTGCTCGCGGAGCAGCTCTACCGCGGCCTGTGCATCGTGTCGGGCCACCCGTACCACCACTGAACGACAGCCGGGTGGTCCCGCAGGCGGGCAGCTTCCGACGCTGTCGGCAGGATCCCTGGGGATGAAGGCGACGGACGTCATCCTCACGATCGGCCTGATCCTGGGCGCCGGGCTGGTCGCGTATCCGATCGGCGCGCTCCTGCGGCTCCCGTACATGCTGGTGCTCCTCGGCGCCGGGGCGCTTCTCGGGCCGTCCGTCCTCGACCTCATCGATGTGCCGCTGACCTCCACCGGCGAGCAGGTGCTGCTCACGCTGGGGGTCTCGTTCATCCTGTTCCACGGCGGTCTGCAGCTGTCGATCCGGGTCCTGCGACAGGTCGCATTCGGACTCGGCATGCTGGTGATCCCCGGGGTGATCGTCACGGCGATCATCTGCGGCCTGGTCGCGGCTCTGGTGTTCGACGTGCCGGTGACGACCGGCCTCCTCATCGGGGCGGTCCTCGCGCCGACGGACCCCGCCATCCTCATACCGCTGTTCAAGCGCATGGGCCTGCGCCCGAAGCTCCAGCAGACGATCGTGGCGGAGTCGGCGCTCAACGATCCGACGGGGGCGGTGCTTGCGCTCACCTTCCTCGGTGTCGTAGTCACGAACGGCGGCCTCGGCGCCGGTCCGGTGCTCGACTTCGTGAAAGAGCTCGGGATCTCGGTCGGGCTCGGGGTCGTCTTCGGCGTGCTCCTCGCGCTGGTGGTATCGCACGCGCGACTCGGGATCTGGCGCGAATCGGCCGGGATCGCCGTGCTCGCGATGGTGACGCTCACGTTCTTCACAGTCAGCGAGGCGGGCGCCGAGAGCGGCTATCTGGGGCCGTTCATCGCCGGGTTGATCGTCGGGAACATGGACCGGCTCGGTCTGGGAATGCACTCCGACCACGAACGCGACATGCGCAGCCTCGTCAGCAACCTCTCCGACATCATGGTGATCTTCGTGTTCGCGGTCCTCGGCGCGAACCTCCCGTTCGGCGCGATCGCCGACAACTGGCTGCCCGCGCTCGCCGTCCTCGCCGTGCTGCTCCTCATCGCCCGGCCGATCGTGGTCCTGCTCTGTCTCGTGCCGGACCGCCGTGGGGCGTGGACCCGCGAGGAGCTCATCTTCATGGCGTGGACGCGTGAGACGGGGGTCGTGCCGGCCGCGCTCGCGGGCATCGTGGTGAGCCGCGGTGTGGAGCACGGCGAGCTGGTGGTCGTGACGGTGGCGATCGCGATTCTCCTGACGCTCGGGCTGCAAGCCTCGACGAAGGGATGGCTCGCCCGGCGCTTGGGTCTCATCGATGCGACCGAGGCCGCGGCCTCCGAGGGGCACTAGGATCCCGCCTCGTGCCCGACCCCGCGCTCATCGCACCGATCATCGATGCCATCCGCGGCGTGGCCGCGTCGCCGGACCGGGATGTCCGGATCGAGCTCTCCGCGCCGGGGAGCCCCGAGCACGGCGACCTCGCGACGCCCGTCGCCATGAGCCTGGCCAAGGCTGCCCGCCGCGCGCCCCGCGAGATCGCAGCCGACATCGCCGCGGCGATCGGCGGGCTCGACATCGTCGAGCGGGCTGAGGTTGCCGGTCCGGGGTTCGTCAACATGACGCTCGCCCCCGGCTGGTTCGCCGAAGCGGCGAGGGCGGTTGTCGCGGCGGGGGGCCGGTACGGGGCGGGGCAGGCGGCGCCCGTGGAGCGGATCCACCTGGAGTTCGTCTCGGCGAACCCCACCGGCCCGCTGCACGTCGGCCATGCACGGCACGCAGCCTTCGGAGATTCGCTCGGGCGCATCCTCGAGTTCGCGGGTCACACGGTGCACCGCGAGTTCTACGTTAACGACCACGGCCGCCAGATCGAGCTGTTCGGACAGTCGGTCAAGGCGCGGCTCGACCAGCTTCACGGCCTGCCCACCCCGGTGCCCGACGACGGCTACCACGGCGAGTACATCGTCGGCATCGCGCGGGAGATCGGCGAGAGCGACCTCGATGCGGCGACTCTCGGGGCGATCGCGAAGGACCTCATGCTTCGGCGTGTCCAGGCGGACCTCGAACGATTCCGCGTGCGGTTCGACGCGTTCTTCTCGGAGACGTCCCTGCACGAGGCCGGACGCGTCGCCGAGGGCATCGACCGCCTCCTCGCGGCCGGCGACGCCTACGAGCGGGACGGTGCGACTTGGTTTCGCACCACCGCCTACGGCGACGAGAAGGACCGGGTCATCCGTCGCGCCGACGGGTCGACCACCTACATCGCCCCGGACGTCGCGTACCACCTCGACAAGGCCGCCCGGGGATATGACCGCCTCATCAACGTGCTGGGCGCCGACCACCACGGCTACCTGCAGCGCCTGCGGGCGGTG
>CAYTRV010000003.1:19549-32261 GCA_964440285.1 uncultured Bifidobacteriaceae bacterium | reverse complement strand
CTGGCCACCACCGCCGCCGTTCGCGCCGCCGCCACCGCCACTGTTCTGGTCGTTGCTCGCCGTGTTCCCATCGGTACCACCGCCACCGGCGGTCCCGGGAGCACCGCGGGCGGAGCTCCCATTGGGGTACCCCTCGACACCCGTGTCGGTGGCAGCCGCCGTCCCGTTCCGCACGTAGCGCGGCGTTCCAGCGATGCCCTCACCCTTCTGGGCGTGGTAGTTGGCCGTAGCAAGCGATCGGTAGGCGGTGTTCGAGCCACCGCCGCCCCCGGTCAACTGCCGGCCGCCGCCGCCCCTGAAGCCGAGGCCGGTCACGTCCACCGCCGCGCCACCCAGCGCAAGCGTGCCGGTCACGTCGACGGCCAGGATCCCTCCGCTGGCGCCGTTCCACATCGCCGCGGTCAGGCCCGATCCAAGGGTCGCGGTCGAGTACTGGGGCACGCGAACGACCTGGAATCGCCGCTGACCCTGTGTCCCGGTCGCAGCGGCGTTCGTGTAGCTGTTGATGAGACCAGAACCCGCGCCCGCGCCCGAGATCCCAACGGATCCGGCCACGACCGCTGTGGTGGCGCGAACGTATTCGAACCTGCCGGAGTTGTTGACGTTCGTGGACCCCGTGGCGGGGTCGCCGGCCACGCCATTGCCATAGCTGCCGGTATCGGTCGAGTTGATGCCCGCGTCCTGCATCTGGATGACGAGCAAGAGGTCCCCGGCCGCGATTGCGGTGGCCGAGCCACGACTCGTGCCCAACGAAATCGACGTCGCGCCCGCAGCGGCGCTGGCAGTCGCCGGGTAGTAGGTGTTGACCGTCCCGGTCAGCGTTCCGGCCGGACCATCCGTTCCCGGGGTCGCGCAAGGGGCCGCGAAGGCGGTGTCGATCGACCGGGAAGCCAGGAAGCCCAGCAGTGCTGCTGCGAGAAGTACCGTCCCGAGAACTGAAAGGGGGCGCTTGATGAGTCCGCCGATGGGTGGTTTTGCAGGCAAAAGCCGAGCACGGCGATCCGTCGCCCCTCGTGTTGCCGTTCCGTCGACCAGCCCGTCACTTGTTGCATCGGCCGGCGGGAGCGAATCCCTGAGCCCCACCGGGGTAGCTGAGTCCGCCCAGCGACGGCGATCGCGCCACACGCAGGGGCGCCGCGCGGCGCCAATGTCATGAGGCTTTGCTCGGTTCGGGTCCGCGCAGGTCGCCGAGGCCTCGCGCGCCGCGCCGATTCGCTCGTTGACCTACCGGGACATGCGGGCGCGAAGCGACAGTTGCAGGGCAGTCGCCACCAGGAGTACCGCGAAGAGGATCCGGAGCACCTTCGGCGGCGTTGCGTCGGCCAGGAACGCCCCTGCAACTGCCGTGAGAACCGACGCCGCGCCCATCGTCATCGCCGCACGCCAGCGAACCGTTCCGGCCAGATGCTGCCGCCATGACCCGAGCAGCGAGACCGGGATGATCGCGAGCAGCGACGCCCCCTCGGCGCGAAGCTGCGGAAGACCGACGATGAGCGTCAGCGCCGGCACGAACAGGATCCCTCCACCCACCCCGAACAGTCCGGCGAGCGCCCCGGCGAGAGCCCCGAGCGCCCCCACCGCCACGGCGCTGGCGGGATCGAGCCCGGTTTCGACACCCTCGGCGTCTCCTGGCTTGGCAGCAAGCCAAATCGCAACGACCGTGAGCAGCACGGCGAAGGCGACGGTGAGCGCACGCGATGAGATCCGGTCCTTGACCCAGAGGCCGCCGAGCAGGCCGACGACTGCCGGAAGCCCGATGAGCACGGCGTAGCCCCACGCGACGTTCCCGAGCAGGCCGTGGCTCGCGACCCCGACGCTCGCAGTGACGATGATCGCCGCCAGCGAGGTCGCCGTCGCGACCTTCGGGTCGAATCCGAGGAGCAGCACGAGCAATGGAACCATCACGATGCCGCCACCAACGCCGAAGAGCGTCGCGAAGAGCCCTGCTGTGAGGCCCACGAGGATGAGCCGACTCAACTGAGGCGCGCCGCGTGCGCTGTTAGCGTCAGTGGCCATGGCCGACCCCGAGGATACGCAGCGACTGATCGAGCCGTTTCTCGCGGACGCGGCGGCGAGCGCGGTGCTCCTGGACCTCGATGGCACCCTCGCACCCATCGTCGAGCGCCCGGACGATGTACGAATTCCGGAGGATCTGCGGCAGCTTCTGCCGGTCATCGCGAAGCGATTCGGACTGCTGGCGTTCATCAGCGGGCGTGCGATCAACGGCCTGAGGGGGATCGTGGGACTCGACGGGGTCGCGTACTCGGGCAATCACGGACTTGAGATTCGCCTCGCAGACGGTCGGCGCCTGCCCAGCCCCGACGCGGCCGGCCACCGCGAGGCCCTCCGGGCCTTTGCCCGGCGATGGGCGCCCGGTGATCTCGGGCATTCGGGGGTCTGGCTCGAGGACAAGGGGGCGACGCTCACGTTTCACTACCGCACGGCGCCGGATCCGGTGCGTGCCGCGGCACTGCTCGAAGGCGACGTTGCGCCGTCCGCCCGCGCAGCGGGCCTGGTGGCGGCGCCCGGGCGGATGTCGCTGGAGATCCACCCCACGGCCGCGGTCACGAAGGGGACGGCCGCACGAGCGCTCGTCGATGAGACCCCGGGGATCCGTCACGCCATCTCGTTCGGCGACGACCGGACCGACGTCGAGGTCTGGCGGGCGTTGCGGGCGCTCACGGCGGAGGGTCGGCTCAACACCGGGCTCGGGGTGGGGGTGACGAGCGACGAAAGCCCGTCACTGGTGCTCGAGGAGGCGGACCTGCTCGTTCCGGGGGTGGCGGGCGTGGCGGAGATCCTGCGCACGCTCGTCGGCGCCGCATAGCGGCTCACACGGCCGTCACGGCGCCCTCGACGACGCCCGGGGTCGCAACGAACGAAGCTGCTCGAGCGGGCACGCGTTCGCGATCTGCGCCGCGGTGGCTCCCGCCCGACGCGCCGTCATCACCCCGAAGCGCGCGTGGCCGAGCTCGGCGGTCGAATGCGCATCGGTGCCGATCACGAGTCGCGCCCCGGCGGCCAGCGCACGGCGGGCGTGATCGGCGCGGAGGTCGAGCCGCCGGGGCTGCGCGTTGATCTCCAGGAACGTCCCGGTCTCTGCCGCCCGAGCGAACACGACGCCGAGGTCCAGCTCATACCCCTCGCGCCGTCCCAGCATCCGCCCGGTGGGATGGCCGATCGCGTCCACGAGCGGATGCTCGATCGCCGACAGAACTCGCTGCGTGAGCCGCTTCGACGACTGCGTGAAGCCGCTGTGAAGACTCGCGGTGACCCAGTCGAACCCGATGAGGAGGTCGTCGTCGAAGTCCAGGCGGACATCGGCGAGTACGTCCACCTCGCACGCCTTGAGCACCTCGATGTCGTCGAACCGGCGGTTGATCTCGTCGATCGCCTCCCATTGCGCACGCACACGGTCCTCGTCGAGTCCCCGCGCCATCGCGAGGCTCTTCGAGTGGTCGCTGATCGCCAGGTAGCGCAATCCGAGCGCCCGCGCGGCCGCGACCATGTCATCGAGCGTGTCCCGCCCGTCGCTCCATGTGGTGTGGGTGTGCAGGTCGCCCACCAGGTCGCCGATCTCGACGAGCGGCGGCAGCAGCCCCGCCGCGGCCACCTCGAGCTCGCCGGTGTCCTCGCGAAGCTCCGGCGGGATCAGCGGGAGGCCGAGGGCCGCGTAAACCCCCACTTCGGCGGCGCTTGCGCGGACGGACCCATCGGCGAGCGAAACCCCGTGCTCGGACAGCGAAAGTCCTTGCTTGACAGCAAGCTCTCGGAGCCGGATATTGTGCGCCTTCGAGCCGGTGAGGTGCTGCAGGAGGTTGCCGAACGTCGCCTCGGGCCCGATGCGAAGCTCGACGCGGATGCCCGACTGGGTCATCACAGCCGTCCCGGAGCCACCGCGGGAGAGCACCTCGGTCGTCATCGGATGGGCGGCGAGGGCATCCGCCAGCGCGTCGGGATCGGTGGTCGCGGCGGCCAGGTCGATGTCGTGAACCGTCTCGGAGCCCCGGCGCAGTCCCCCGGCGATCTCGAGGCGGGTCGTGCCCGGGGTCGCGACAAGATCGCCCACGATCGCCTCCGCGATCGGGAGGGCGCGGCCGAGCAAGATCCGCTCGGCGGGCCCGCCTCCGGCGTCGAGCGCCGCCAGTTGCTCGGTGACCTGCGCGACGAGCTTCGGTCCGATCCCGCCCACGGCGGCGAGGCGACCGTCGTGCGCGGCGGCACGCAACCCGTCGAGATCGCGGACATCGAGGTCGTCGAACAGCGCACGAGCCCGCCGGGGGCCGATGCCCGGCAGGCGGGCGACCGCGGCAAGCCCCTCGGGAATTCGTTCGCGCAGACGCGTCAGGGCCGCGATCTCGCCGGAATCGACGAGCTCGACGATCTTGTCCTGCAGCGTCGTACCGATGTCGGGGAGGTCCACTGCCCGCCCTGCGAGCGCGAGCGTCGCGACCGATTCGGCTGCTCCCCGTACCCGTGCGGCGCCACGCCGGTACGCAAGGATCCGGTGTCGGGACTGCTCGCCTGCGATCTCGAGGAGGTCACCGATCAGGTCGAGCCGGTTGGCGATCTCGGCGTTCGTCGGCAGGGGTTTCGGGCTCACATGCGAAGGGTACTCAGCATGTCGTGGCCCCGGTCGCGATGGGTCTTGGTGGGCGTCGGCGGCGCGATCTACAATCCGGCCTGCGTCCAGACGGACAGCCGAACGAGGGCAGGCGAGCGGTGGCGGTTTCGGACATGACACGGGGTGGCTGGGTTGCGGTCGGCGCAGGCGCGCTTGCTCTCGCATCCGGCAGCGCATTCGCCGGAGTGCAGTACGCAAACCGGGTCGAGGTCGCAGCGCAGGTGCCGGCCCCCGGAAGCGCCGTCGCGACCTCCCGCCCCCTCGTCGCACTGGACACCGAGAACGTCGGCAGGATGCGAGATCTGCAGGTGCTCATCGACGGACGGGACCGGACGAGCACCGCCGCGCGCTCCGCGGACGGCCGCATCGTGCTCCCCGCCGGGCGACTCGCAGATGGCGAACACAGCGTCGACGTCAAGTTCGCGACGCGCAACGTGTTCTCGCGCACGGTCCGACGGAAATGGACGTTCACGGTCGACACCAAGGTTCCGCCGCTGACCGTGGCCGCTCCGAAGCCGGGCGCGGAGGTCGACACCAAGCGCTTCGTGCTGAGCGGCAAGAGCGAGCCGAACGCCACCGTCCGCGTGGCGTGGAAGGGCGGCGCTGCGAGGACCGTCGCGGGTCCCAAGGGCGGCTGGCGCGTCACGACCGGCGTGCCCGAAGGCGCCGTGGCCCTCCGGGTCGCGGCGACCGACCCCGCCGGGAACGCTGCGGTGACGAGGCACCGCGTCGTCGTGGACACGACGCCGCCGGCGCTCGATCTCGCGAAGACGACGACGAAGCTGACCGAAACGGACGCTCCGGTGTTCTCCGGCAGGGTGAGGGGTGAGACGCCGGCCCGTGCGATCGTCGGGGCGACGGTCAACGGCCGTGAGATCGTCGCGCAGCCAGGCGCGACCGGCAGCGACCAGAACGGCGACCCCGTCGCGGGCGTGACCTTCGCCGGCCGCCAGTTCACGATGTCGGTGGGGCGGCTCCCGCAGGGCCGCAACGACGTGAGGGTGTTCGTCCGCGACCCCGCCGGGAACCGCGCGGAGAAGGCCGTCCAGGTCACCGTCGACAGCAGCGAGGAGTTCGGGTCGCGCGACCTCGTGAAGGGTGCCCGCGGCGCGGATGTCAAGCAACTGCAGCGGCAGTTGATCGACCGGGGCTTCAAGCGGACCAAGGTCACCGGGGTCTACGACGACCTCACGGCCCGCAGCGTGCGGAACTACCAGCGCGTGCACCGCATCAAGCAGTCCGGGGTCTTCGGCCCGAACACCCGCACCGCGTTCGTCGGGAAGATCGTCGTGAGGCTCGGCAAGTTCCGGGTGTCCCTCGTTCGCGACGGGAAGGTGGTCGCGTCGTTCCCGATCGCCCACGGCACGGCGCGGTACCCAACGCCAACCGGCAACTTCAAGATCGTCAACAAGCAGAGCGACCCGACATGGACCCCGCCACCCGACAGCTCCTGGGCGAAGGGCCTCGGCCCGATCCCACCAGGGCCCGGCAACCCCCTCGGAACGCGGTGGATGGGAACATCCGCGCCGTACGTCGGCCTCCACGGGACGCCGGCGGCCGGTACGATCGGCCGCCGCGCGAGCCACGGCTGCATCCGGATGAGGATCCCCGACGCCGAGGCCCTCTACGAAGAGGTCGTCGTCGGGATGCCGGTCCAGATCAAGGCGTGAGCGGCCTCGCCGAGTTCACCGAGGCCAACTGGGACGAGTCGGTGCTGGGCTCCGCGACGCCCGTGCTCGTGGACTTCTGGGCGCCGTGGTGCGTCCCGTGCCGCAGGGTCACCCCGATCATCGAGGATCTCGCCGCCTCGCTCCCCGATCGGCTCGTGGTGGGCGCCATCAACGCCGACGACGCGCCGCGGATCAGTAGCCGGTACGAGGTGCTCTCCCTCCCGACCCTCCTGTTGTTCACCGGCGGCGAGGCCGTCGCACGGGTCGTCGGCGTCCCCAAGATGGATACACTGCGCGCCGTGATCGAGCCCCACCTCCGCGCGGCCTGAGATGGCCATCTACTTCAGCATCGGGTTCTGCCAGCCGTTCGCAAAGATGTCGACCGAGAACGTCGAGGGCTTCGAGAGCGTGCAGATCGTGAGCGCCGACGGAGACATCGTCGGGGTGCGGATCGACAACCCCCGCGAGGTGCTGCGCTTGGACGAGCTGATCACGACGCTCAACCTCGACCCCGAGAAGATGTGGTCGCGTCTGCGCGCGGACGACGACGTGCTGCTGGGACGCCGCCAGGCGACGTGGGGCGGCGGCGGGGCCTAGACGCGGTCGAGGCGTACGGCGAGCGGCTCGCCGTCGAGCACGTGCTCCTCGTGGTGGATCCCGGCGAACGGCGCGCCATGACCGACCGTCAGGTCGACCGCCAGGGTCTCCGCCGCGATATGCGCCCGATGCCCGTCGATCGCCTCGCGGATGACCCCGGACCCGTCGAGGTGCAGGCGGATCCGCTCCTCGACGCGAAGCCCGGCGGCCTTCCGCGCGCTCTGCACGGCGTGCACGACCTCGCGTGCCATGCCCTCGCGCCGGAGCTCGGCGGTGAGATCCGTCAGCAGGCCCACCGCCAGCGGGCCGTCCTGGGCCACCGCGTAGCGCTCGCTCGGCCGGACCTCCCGCAGCACGTCGTCGGCGCCGACGGCCTCATCGCGCCCGTCGATCGTCATCGTCACCACCCCACCGGCGTCGAGCGTCCGGACCGCCGACGCGCCGTCGAGGTCCGCGAACGCCTCAGCCACCGCCGGCATCGCCTTCCCGAACCGCGGACCGAGCGTCCGGTAGTTCGGTTTGACGACCACCTGGACGAGCTCGGTCGGGTCGCTCACGAAGCGCACGTCCTTGACGTTGAGCTCGTCGGCGATCAGCGCGACATGCCGGGTCATCGCCTCCGCTGCCGCTGAGGAGCACGCCACCACCGCTTCGGCCAGCGGCTGGCGCACGCGGATCTTCGCGTCCTTCCGCCCCGCTCGACCGAGCGACACGGCGTCGCGCACCGCAACCATGGTGGCGACGAGCGACGGGTCGTCGCGACCGGTCGGCGCCGGCCACTCCGCCAGGTGCACGCTGGGCTGCGCCGCCGGGTCGTGCGCCGCGACCAGGTTCGCGTACATCGCATCGGCCACGAACGGGCAGAACGGCGCGATGAGCTTCGTCGTCGTCACCAGGCACTCGTGCAGCGTGGCGAACGCCGACGCGCGATCGGCCGCGTCATCCGAGCGCCAGAACCGGCGGCGGCCGGTCCGCACGTACCAGTTCGACAGCTCGTCGACGAACGCAGCGATCGCACGGCCGCCCCCCGCGGCGTCGTAGCCGTCGAGCGCGGCCGTGACCTCACCGACGGTCTGATCGAGCCGTGCCAGCGCCCAGCGGTCGATCATCGGAGCGTCGCCGTCGCCCGGGCCTGGCGTCCCCGGCGACCAGCCGTCGGGAAGCGCGGCGTAGGTCACGAGGAACGCGTAGGTGTTCCAGAGGGTGAGGAGGAGCCGCATGCCCTCCTGGATTGCCTCCATGCTGAACCGGAACGACTCGCCGGCGCTCTGGGCGGTGAGGAGGTACCAGCGGAACGGGTCGGCGCCGAAGCGGCCGAGCACCTCCCACGGCTCGATGACGTTGCCCTTCGACTTGCTCATCTTCTGGCCGTCGCCGTCGAGGATGAGCCCCAGGCACACGACGTTCCGGTACGCGCAACCGTCGAACAGCATCGTCGCCTCGGCATGCAACGAGTAGAACCACCCGCGGGTCTGGTCCTGCGCCTCGCAGATGTAGTCCGCCGGAAACCGTCCGGTCAGAACGTCCTCGCCGGCGAAGGGGTAGTGGTGCTGGGCGAACGGCATCGCGCCGCTGTCGTACCAGACGTCGATGACCTCGGCGACGCGACGCGCATGCCCGCCGCACGCACACCGCACGACGACGTCGTCCACCATCGGCCGGTGCGGGTCGAAGTCCTCGCCCGGCGGGGTGACCGCCAGTTGGCGGAGCCCGGCGAAGGACCCGATCGCGGTGACCGTCCCGCAGTCGCCGCAGCGCCAGAGGGGAAGCGGGGTCCCCCAGTAGCGCTCCCGGGAGATCGCCCAGTCGACGTTGCCCTCGAGCCACTTGCCGAACCGGCCGTCACGGACGTGCTCCGGGTACCAGTTGATCCCCGCGTTGATCTCGAGCAGCCGGTCCCGGACCGCCGTCGTGCGAATGAACCACGACGGCTTGGCGTAGTAGAGCAGCGGGGTGCCGCAGCGCCAGCAGTGCGGATAGGCGTGCCGGTAGGTCTCGATGCGAAAGAGCATGCCGCGCAAGTCGAGGTCGGCGACGAGGTCCGGGTCGGCCTCCTTGACGGACCGACCCGCGAACTCGCCGATCGCGTCGGTGAAACGCCCCTGGCGGTCGACGGGATTCGTGGTGGGGAGGTCGTGGTCGCGCGCGACCTGCATGTCGTCTTCACCGAATGCCGGGGCGATGTGGACGATGCCGGTCCCGTCCTCCATCGTCACGAACGGGGCCGTGAGCACGCGGTGCGCTCCCGCGATGTACGGGAACGGCGGTGAATACGTCCTGCCGACGAGATCCGACGCGGGGAACGTCCGCTCGGGGCGTGCATCCTCCCCGAGCACTTTCACGACGAGGGCCTCCGCCAGCACGAGGCGCTCGCCGCCGACGAGAACCTCAGCATAGGTGACGTCGGGGTGCACGGCGGCGGCCTGGTTCGACGGCAGCGTCCACGGCGTGGTGGTCCACACCAGCAGCGACGTGCCGGCGGCGTCGGTGAGCGGGAACCGCACATAGACCGACGGATCGTCGACATCCTGATAGCCGAGCGCGACCTCGTGACTCGAGAGCGCCGTCCCGCACCGCGGGCAGTACGGGACGACCTTGTCCGCCTCGTAGATCAGCCCCCGGTCCCAGAGGGTCTTGAGGCTCCACCACACGCTCTCGATGTAATCGGGATCCATCGTGCGGTAGGCCGCCTGTGTGTCGACCCAGAAGCCGATGCGCTCTGTGAGCCGCTCCCACTCGTCGAGGTAGCCCTGCACGGATTCCCGGCAGCGCGCGTTGAACTCGGCGATGCCGAACGCCTCGATCTCGGGCTTGCCGGAGATTCCGAGCTGCTTCTCCACCTCGAGCTCCACGGGGAGCCCGTGGCAGTCCCAACCGCCCTTCCTGGCCACGAACCGCCCGCGCATCGTCTGGTAGCGCGGGAAGACGTCTTTGAACACGCGCGACAGGACATGGTGGGAGCCCGGACGTCCATTCGCGGTTGGCGGCCCTTCGTAGAACACGTACGGGTCCCCGCCGGCGCGCAGCTCCAGGCTGCGTTCGAAGATGTTCTCCGCCCGCCACCGTTCGAGGACGCCCTCCTCCATGGCCACCCAGTCGGGCGGCGTCGGCACTGCCGCCCAGCTCATGAGACGACCGTGACCCGTGCGTCGAGGAGGGTTCGTACCTGGTGGAAGTCGTCGAACGGGACGTAGGCGACCCCTTCGGCGGCGAGGTGCTCCGCGAGCCCTTCCCGCGCGAATATCACGTCGGCGAGCAGCGACACGCACCGATCGGAGATCCCGTCGCCGAGGTAGACGAGCTCCTGGCCGTCCCACCGCTCACGCAGCGGTTGGCGCTTGCAGGGGCGTCCGCAGAGCTCGCATCGGGTGCCGCGGGCCGACCAGATGAGGCGGCAGCCAGCGGCGGAGAACACGGCGTCGTGCGAGACCACCTCCAGGTGGCCGAGACCGGCGTCGGCCAGGACAGGCGCGATGACCGAGCGGAATCCGTTGGAGAAGACGATGAGGCGGTGGCCGCCATCGTCGCACCACCGGACGAAGTCGGTGAAGCCTGCACGCAGCGGCGCGTGCTTGCGTACGGCGGCCCGAACCTCCGAGGGTGTCGCGCGGACCGCGGCGAACTCCTCCTGCATCGCCTGCTCGACGGTGATCTCGCCCCTGCGCAGGCGAGGCTCCAATTCGGCCCAGAGCCCTGCCATCCCATGGGTCTCCACGATGACGTGGAGCGTGTCGCGCTGCGTGATGGTTCCGTCGAAATCGCAGGCGATGAGCAGGGGTTTCACGGGTAGTCGAGGATACCAGAAGCGCCCACGCCCTCAGGACCGAAGCCCGAGCTAAGATGGTTCGAGTGGCTCCGCGACCGATCTTCATCCACGGCGCCGGGGGCGGGACCGCGACGTGGCGGCATCAGGAGCCACGGTTCGAGGGATGCGCCGTGTTGGCGCTCCCGGGCCACCCGGCGGGCACCGCGCTGCAGAGCGTCGCCGCCTACGCCGAGTGGACCGTCCAGACCATCCGCGAGATCCCCGGCCCGCGGGTGCTCGTCGGGCACTCGATGGGCGGCGCGATCGCCCTGCAGGTCACCGTCGACCACCCGGACGTCGCGGCGGGAGTCGTCATCGTGGCGAGCGGGCCGCAGTTGTTCGTACCCGACGCGGCGTTCGATCTCGCCCAATCGGACTTCACGGCCGAATGCGAGCGGCTGCTCCGCAAGGGATGGTGGGAACCCGACGAGGAGACGATCGCCGACGAGGCCGCGCTCATGGCCGAGGTCGGGCAGCAGACGCTCCTCGCCGACTACGCGGCGTGCCGCGGCTTCGATATCACCGACCGCCTCTCGGAGGTGCGGCTCCCGGTGCTCGTGGTGGCCGGCGAACGCGACGCCCTGACCCCACCGAGCCTCGTGGAGAAGCTCGTGCGGGGGTTGCCGCAGGCCCTGCTCGTGATGATCCCGGATGCGGGACACTGGGTGATGAAGGAGCATCCTGCGACCGTTGACCTCCTGATTGCGGGCTTCCTGGCCAGACTCGAGCTCACGGATGGGTGAGCGGGTCGCGCTGATCGTCAACCCGGCCGCGACGCGGGTGGGGCCGGCCCTCATTCAGCGGGTGGTGGAGGTGCTCGGGCCGCTGGACCCGACGCAGGTCGCGTCGACCGGGCACGCGGGTCACGGCGGCGCCCTCGCGACGGCCGCCGCCGAGCGAGGCGCGACCCTCGTGGTGGTGCTCGGCGGCGACGGCACAGTCAACGAAGTCGCCTCGGCGCTTGCCGGATCCGACGTCGGGGTGGCGCCGCTGGCCGGCGGCAGCACCAACGTCTTCGCGCGCGCCCTGGGCTGGCCGCACCCGGCCGCGGCTGCCCTTCCCGTCCTCGCCGCGGCGATCCGGACGCCCATGTGGCAGGACGTGCGAATCGGACGTGTCGAGGCAGGCGCGGTCGACCAGGTGTTCTGCGTGAACGCGGGGGTCGGCCTCGACGCCGACACGGTGCAGATCGTGGAGGCGCAACCGTGGCTCAAGCGCCGGCTGCGACACTTAGGCTTCGGAGCCGCAACGGTCGCCGCAGCTGTGAAAGCCGCGCGGGACCCATCGAGCCTGGTCGCCACGGTCGATGGCGGGGATCCGATGACGCTGACGTCGCTGATCGCGGCGTGCGGCGCGCCATATGCCTATGTCGGACCGCGCGCGCTCGACCTCGTTCCTGAGGCCGATTTCGGCGGTCGGCTTCGCTGGCTCGGGCTGCGCTCGTCCCGACTTGGTCCTGTCGCCGCGGTGATCGGTGGTGCGCTTCGAGGAGGCCAGCACCTCGGACAACGGACGGTGGTCGACGGATGGGCGGCGGACGAGATCCATGTGGAGTCGGACCGGCCGGCGGCCGTTCAGGCGGACGGTGAACCGCTCGGCTGGCACACGCGGATCCGCATCACCCCGGGTCCGCATCTGCGGGTGCTTCGCCCGCCGGCCGGATAGCGCGATCCGGCGGCGCCGGGGCGGTCGGGCCGAACACCCCGCGATACACCCCTCAAGGTTGCGACCGCCGGGGCCGATACAACCGGCGTCCGCTTCCTCCCATTCGGACCCCCAAGGAGCCCTCCCATGTCACGTCCCGACCCAGCGGTCGAGTTGAAGGCCCTCACGGCGATGGCGCTCGATCTGACCCGCGCCGATCCCGATCGCGCACCCGGAGATCGCCTGCGCCGGTGGCACCGCGAGCTGGCAGAGGTCCTCGGCGACCACGCCGAGCCGGTGGCGACGAACCGTGACCTCCTTCGCGAGGCGATCCGACTCAGCCGGACCCAGCGCGAGCTGATCCACCGTTAG
>CAYTRV010000003.1:0-19449 GCA_964440285.1 uncultured Bifidobacteriaceae bacterium | reverse complement strand
CCTTCGCGAGGCGATCCGACTCAGCCGGACCCAGCGCGAGCTGATCCACCGTTAGCCCCCGTTCGTGGAGGAGTCGACGCCCATCGGTTTCGGCGACTCCTGAGCCCCGCCGGTCGCCAGCTCCACCCGGCCTGACGCGACCGCCGCGGGGTCGCCGATCGCGAACTCGCGGTGCGCGCCGAGGCGGCGGAACCGTTCACGCCGCTGACGGAGCCGATCCGCAGTGGGGATCGTCCGCAGGTCCTTGAGCTGGCGTTGCAGATACTGGTCGAGGAGCCGCGCCGCCTCGTCGTGGTCCCTGTGGGCCCCGCCCTTCGGCTCCGGGACCACAGCGTCGACGATTCCGAAGCGGTAGCAGGTGGCCGCGGTCGGCCTGAAGGCCCCCGCGGCCAACCGCGCTTTCCCGGCGTCGCGCCAAAGGATCGCGGCGCCGCCCTCAGGGGAGATCACCGAGTAGGTGCCGTTCGCGAGGATCAGCACCCGATCGGCGACGCCGATCGCGAGCGCGCCGCCTGACGAGCCCTCGCCGACGATGACGGCGACGGTCGGCACCGAGATCCGTACCATGGCGGCGATGCTCCGAGCGATCGCGCCGCCCTGGCCGCGCTGCTCCGCGCCGGCGCCGGGGAACGCCCCCGGCGTGTCGATGAGCGTGACGAGCGGGATGTCGAGCTTCTCCGCGAGATCCATGACCCGCATCGCCTTGCGGTACCCCTCGGGACTCGGCATCCCGAAGTTGCGGTAGGTGCGCTCCTGGGTATCGCGCCCCTTCTGCTCGCCGATGAACGCCACCGGCTCGTCGTTGTATCGCCCGACGCCGCACACGATGGCCGGGTCGTCACCGAACGACCGGTCGCCGCGAAGTTCCTCGAAGTCGGTGCAGAGCCGGGTGATGTAGTCGAGCGGGTAGGGGCGGTCCTGGTGACGGGCGAGCTGGATCGCCTCCCAGCTCGACGACGTCTCCTCGGGCGCCCCCTGGATCTTGTCGGCGATCCGGCGCACGAACCGCCCGCCGGCGGAGCGACCCTTCATCCACCGCTCCCGTTCTCACGCCCGTCGTTCCGGTTGATGCGGTCCGCGATCTTCCTCGGGATCTTCGGAAGCGCCTGGGCGACGCTCTGGGCGACCCCCTGGGCGACCTTCCCGACCGCGTCGCCACCGGCCTGTGCCCACTGGAACGGGAGCGCCGAGGCGGCTTCGAGGCCGGGGCGGTGCATGATGCGCAGTACCTTGCCGATGCGTTCCGGCATCTCCCGCCGGTCGATCACGTCGTCGATCTGCCCGTTGTGCAGCTGACTCTCAGCAAGGCCGAAGTCGGGCGGGAGCTTCTCCCGGGTGGTCTGCTCGATCACCCGCGGGCCGGAGAAGGCGATGAGCGCCCCAGGCTCCGCGTACGTGACGTCGCCGAGCGCGGCGAACGACGCCCACACGCCGCCGGTGGTGGGATGCGCGAGCACCACGATGATCGGGAGGCGGGCGTCGTTCATCTCCTCGAACGCGACGACGGTCTTCGCCATCTGCATGAGCGCCAAGACACCCTCCTGCATGCGGGCGCCGCCCGAGGCCGTGACGGTGACGAGGGGTACACCCAGCTCGATGGCCCGTTCGCAGGCGCGTGCGATCTTCTCCCCGACGACGGAGCCCATGCTGCCGCCCATGAACGCGAAGTCCATGACCGCGGCCACGCATCCCTGGCCTGCGATCTCGAGCTCGGCCACGACGACCGCCTCCCCGAGACCCGTCGCGGTCTCGGCCTTGCGGGCGCGCTGGGGATAGGGCTCGAGGTCGACGAACTGCAGCGGGTCGGATGCGCGCAGCTCGGTCCACAGCTCGCGCCACTCCCCGTCGTCGGCGAGATGATCGAGCCGTGCCCTGGCGGTGATGGGGAAGTGATAGCCGCAGGCGGTGCAGACGCGGGCGTTACGCTCCATCTCCTCACCGCGGTAATGGCTCTCGCAGCGTGGGCACGTTCCGGCATCGGCGGGCTTGCGTGCCTTCTCCGGAATGTGGGCGATCCGCTTCAGGCGATCGACGGTGACCTGGATGTGTTTGTTCGACACCCGGTCGATTATGGCACCCGCGCGGTGTGCGAGCTCGCCCCGGACGCCGTGAGTGCTGCGCGATGCGGCCATGACCAGGTTCTTCCGCCTCGGAGGCCCGGATCCTCCGACCCGTCGGGGTCGTTGCCGCCCCGTTCGTGGAGGCTCAACGACCGATCACTCGTAGATGACGAGCTCGGGCGGTGGCCGCAATCGCATCACCTGCGCAGGGCTCATGAGTCCGGTGTCCTCGACGAAGAACAGCTTCAGCCCCGCGTGCAGGCCGCGGCGGTCGCGCGTGACCCGGCGGTAGGTGTTGATCTTGGCGCTCGCCGTGCCGAAGCCGTCGGCGTTCAGGACGAGGTCGATTCCCGGACGGGACCGCAGGCCGCCGCGGCGGCGGATCATACCGTCGGTGAACTGGTGTACCACGACCAGCTTGTCCGGCAGGCGACGACGCGCAACGAGACCGGAGAGCCACTCGGTGACCTGGTTGACCTCCGCCGCGTCGACCGACCCGATGACCCGTCCGGGGAACTGCCCTGGAGCCATCCGCCATTCCGGGTCGAGCGCGAGGCCGACGTCCGGCTCGACGAGGAACTCGGCCAGCGCACGCGCCTCGGTGACGAAGTGCGACCGGCCGGGCTGCACGTCGAGGATGAGGAGCGCCCGCGCCTTACGCGCCGCAGCGAGGTACCGGAGGATGACGGCCCGGCGCTGACGTGAGCGGAACTTGCCGTCACGGCCGGGGCCGGCATTGACGATGACGGCGATGAGCTCCATCGCCGGGAGCACCGGGCGGCGTCCGGGTCCGGCGTACCGGCGCGCCTGGCGTTGCAGCCGTACTCCGGCCGCGGCGGGCGTGCCGATGCCGAGGATGCCGAGTGCCTCCGCCTGCGGCGCCCCGTAGTGCGCAACGACCCGATGCTCGGGCAGCACGCTGCGCCCGCCGCGAGGGAGGGTGGGAGCGGGCTCCGGCGAGGGCGCAGGTCCGGGCGCGGCCGACACGACCGGAGCCGAGGGCAGATCGGCCGCGGCGAGCAACACCGAGGTCCCCGCAAGGCAGGTGACGAGCGCCGCGCCGATCAGCACCCGGCGCGTCATCGGCGTGAGATCGGGGGCGAATGTCGCGGCAACCTGGTGTCCCCCGTCGGAGGTATCCTTGCGATGTGGCGGCTCAGCCGGCGCTGGCGATCCTCCGCCAGATGATCGTCAGGTTGATCTTGAGCGGCTGGTCGCCCTTGTTCTTCAGCCGGAACGTGTAGGTGCTGCCCGCGATCGGGGCGGGCGTCGAGATGCCGTTGCACAACACCGACCCGGCCGCGCCCCGGCAGGCGCTGTCGGCGAATGCGCTCGGAACGTTCAGCACCGCGAAGCGGTGAACCACACCGCGTTGCTGGGTCAGGCCGAAGCGCTCCTCCCCGTCGCTCGACGCTCGGAGCGAGAACCGGAACTCCCCGCGAGGGACCTTCCCGATCGTAAGCGCCGCACGCTCACCCGGAGCGAGCGTCGTCTCGATCTGAAACCGCGTCGGCTGGGCGTGCGCCGCGATCGGCGCAGCGAGGGCCGCCGCCATTGCCGTCATCAGGAACCGCTTCACCACCGGACCTCCGTCATCGTTCTCTCGCCGCAGGTTCACTCACGGTGCCGCTGAACCCTACGGTTGAATGGCGCAGCGTGCGCCAATGAGCCGGTAGCTTTCGCGCCGCACAGACCTGACAGGAGGCGACCGCGCAATGGTGGAACTGACCCCTCAGCAGGAGGAGCTCTGCGAGCAGTCGGACTGGGATCTCTCTGACCTGTCCGCCGTCGTCGTCAACTGCACGCTCAAGCGCTCCCCCGAGGTTTCCCACACACAGGGACTCGCCGACCTGTCCATCGCCATCATGCGCCGGAACGGGGTCACGGTCGAGGTGATCCGCGCCGTCGACCATGCCATCGCGACCGGCGTCTACCCGGACATGACCGCGCACGGCTGGGAGCGCGACGAGTGGCCGCAGATCTTCGAGAAGGTGCTCGCCGCGGACATCCTCGTGCTCACCTCCCCGATCTGGCTGGGTGAGAAGTCGTCCGTCTGCACACGGGTGATCGAGCGCCTGTACGGCAACAGCCACCTGCTGAACCGGCACGGCCAGTACGCCTACTACGGCCGCGTCGGCGGCTGCATCATCACCGGCAACGAGGACGGCGCCAAGCACTGCGCCATGAACATCCTCTACTCGCTGCAACACCTCGGCTACACGATCCCGCCGCAGGCCGATTCCGCCTGGCTCGGCGAGGCCGGCCCCGGCCCCAGCTACCTCGACCCCGGCTCCGGCGGCCCCGACAACGACTTCACCAACCGCAACACCACGTTCCTGACCTGGAACCTCCTCCACCTCGCTCGCATGCTCAAGGATGCCGGCGGCGTCCCGGCGCACGGAAACCAGCGCTCCGCGTGGGCCGCCGGCTGCCGTTTCGACTTCATGAACCCCGACTACCGCTGAGCCCAGGCGCCTCTGGGCAGGAACAGTATCCTTGCTTGGCTTAGTACGCCTGACCCCGATTCCGCAGCCACCCCTCCACGCTCGCGCGGTAGGCCGGCACCAGGTGGGCCTCCCTGCGGTGGGCGAGCACCAGCCGGGCCGCCGCCTCGGGCCCATGACCCCGCAGACGCAGCACCGCGTACGCCACCAGCACGGAACGCCGGCGCCCCCGCTGGCAGTGGATGAGCACCTTCGCGTCCGGATCGTCAAGCGCCTCGGCTGCGAACTCGGCCGCGTCCGCCCATGCCTCCGCGGACTGCGGACGGCCGTGGTCCCACATCGGCGCGTGCGCGACGTGGTCAGGGCCGAACATCGCCCGCTCCATGTCCAGGTCGCCGCTGAACGCCGCCTGCGCCGCCGCACGGCAGTTGACGACGTGGGTGACGCCCTCCCGGCTCGCAAGCAGAGGAAGGGTCTCGGGCGTGGGGAGGTTCCCGATGGCGATGCGCTCGTCGCCGATCCACGTCCAGGGCGACGTCCGCGTTCCCGGGCCGTACACCTTGCCGGCCAGACGGAACCGTAGGGCCCGCCAGCCGCCCGGAAGCTTCCTGACGATCACCCGGCGAAGCGGCTCAGGGCGATCGTGGCGTTGTGGCCGCCGAACCCGAACCCGTTCGACAGGACCACGCCGACGTCGGCCTCCCGCGGCACGTTCGCGACGTGGTCGACGCCGGCACAGGCCGGGTCGAGATCGGCGAGGTTGATCGTCGGCGGGATCGTCCCGGACCGGATCGCCATCGCCGAGATCCCCGCCTCCAACCCACCGGTCGCGCCGAGGCAATGGCCGTGCATCGACTTCGTCGAGCTGACGTTCACGCCCGCCGCGACTTCCTCACCCAGGGCCTTCTGGATGACCCGGATCTCCGACGAGTCCCCGACCGGCGTGGACGTCCCGTGCACGTTGACGTAGTCGACCTGCTCCGGAGCGATCCCGCCGTCGGACATCGCCATCCGCATCGCACGCGCCGGGGCGTGCCCGGTCGGGTCCGGCTCGGTCAGGTGGTGGGCGTCGCCGCTCATCCCGTAGCCGACGATCTCGCACCAGATGTCCGCGCCGCGCGCCTCTGCGTGGCCCAGTTCCTCGAGCACGAGCACCGCGCCGGCCTCGCCCATGACGAAGCCATCCCGGCCGGTGTCGAACGGCCGGCTCGCCGCCTGCGGATCGTCGTTGCGGGTCGAGAGCGCCTTCATCGAGTTGAACGCCGCGATCGAGATCGAGGTGACCGCGGCCTCCGCACCTCCCGCCAGCATCACGTCGGCGTGGTCACGCCGGATGACCTCCAGCGCGTCCCCGAGCGCGTGGTTGCCGGAGGCGCACGCGGTGACCGGGCACGACAGGGGCCCCCTCAGCCCAAGCGCCATCGACAGCTGCGCGGCGCCCATATTCGCGATCATCATCGGGATGAACAACGGCGACACGCGGGTGGGTCCCCGTTCCAAGAGCACCGCCACCTGATCCTCGAACGTCTGCAGTCCACCCACGCCGCTGGCCACGATCGTGCCGATACGATCGTTCTCGCCCTCGATCGGAAGCCGTGCGTCCTCGACGGCCATCTTCCCCGCCGCCACCGCCAACTGGGCGAACCGGTCCATGCGCCGAGCCGACTTCGCATCCATGTAGGTCACCGGATCGAACTCGCTCGCCTCGCACGCGAACCTCGTGACGTGCTCGGCCGCGTCGAACAGGGTGATGGGACCCGCGCCGGAACGCCCCGCCAGGGCCGATGCCCAGACGGCCTCCCGCCCGATGCCGATGGACGTGACCAGCCCGATACCCGTCACCACGACCCGCCGTCTGCCGCTCGAAGTCACGATCCTCCTGTGGACAGGCCGCCGTCGACCGGCAGCACCACTCCGGTGATGTACGCGGCCGCCGGGGAGCACAGGAACGCGACGGCCCCTGCGACATCCTCCGGCGAGCCGAGCCGCGCGAGCGGCGTCGCCTCGAGCAGCCGCTGGCGCAGCTCGTCGCCGAGGTCGGCAGTCATGTCCGTCTCGATGTACCCGGGCGCCACCGCGTTGACGCGCACGCCGCGGCCGCCGCACTCCTTGGCGAGCGACCTCGCCATCCCGATCATGCCCGCCTTCGCCGCAGCGTAGTTCGCCTGACCGGCGTTGCCGCCGAGGCCCACCACCGACGAGACCGCCACGATCGACCCGGCGCGGCGCTTGAGCATTCCCCGCATGGCGGCCCGCGCCGTGAAGAACGCGCCGTCGAGGTTCGTCCGCAGCACAGCGCTCCAATCGTCGGCGCTCATCCGCAGCGCCAAGCCGTCCCGGGTGATGCCGGCGTTCAGCACGACGGCCTGGAGGTCGCCGAGCGCGTCCTCCGACGCTGCGACGAACCCCGCCGCCGATGCCTCGTCGGCGACGTCCACCTGGCGGGTGAACGCCCGGCAGCCCTCCGCCTCGACCGTCGCGGCGGTGCGGGCGGCGCCGTCGGCGTCGCGCATGTAGCCGATCGCCACGTCGAATCCGTCCTTCGCGAGCGCGACGGCGCAGGCGGCGCCAATGCCCCGGCTCGCGCCGGTCACGAGGGCGACAGACATCAGTGCTCCACTAGACGGTCGCCATCGCCACGATGTCGTCGGGCGTGCCGATCCGCACGGTCTCAGCGTCACGGCGGACCCGGCGGACCAAACCGGACAGCACCCGCCCGGGGCCGAGCTCCACGAACCGCGTCACACCCATCTCGAGCGCATGCTCGACGGCGTGACCGAACCGGACCGGCGCGACCAGTTGCGCCAGGAGGACCTCGCGGAGGCGCTCAGGGGGCTCCATCGCAACCGTGGTGGTGGACAGGAACGAGGGACATGGATCGCCGGGACTCCACGCCGCGAGCGCCGGCTCGAGCCGCCCGGCCGCAGGCGCCATGAGCGGTGAGTGGAACGCTCCGCCCACCTGAAGACGCGCCGCCTTGACCCCGCGCTCGGACGCCATGGCAAGCAGCCGCTCGATGCCCTCGACGCTGCCCGACGCCACAACCTGGCCGGGGCAGTTGAAGTTCGCGGGCCACACCTCGCCTGCCGCGGCGCACAGTGCCTCGGCATCGGCGTCGGACTGGCCGAGGAGGGCCGCCATGGTGCCCGGCCGTTCCTGGCCGGCCGCGTGCATCGCCGCGCCGCGCTCGGCGACCAGCCGCAACGCCTGGGCGTAGTCGATGGCGCCTGCGGCCACGAGCGCGGAGTACTCGCCGAGCGAGTGACCCATGACGAGGTCGCCGGTGAGGCCGTGCTCCGTTGCGACCCGCCACGCGGCGACGGAGGCGGCGAGGATCGCCGGCTGGCACACATCCGTGGGGACGAGGGCCTCGGCCGGCCCCGTGAAGCAGATGGACGCGATGTCGTAGCCGAGCGCGTCGTTTGCCTCGTCGAAGGCCGCCCGGGCCGACGGGAACGCCTTCGCGAGGGCGAGCCCCATGCCGACCTCCTGTGCGCCCTGCCCGGGGAACATGAGGGCGATCACGCAGCCACCACCGGTTCGTACCGCACCACGGTCGAGCCCCAGGTGAGGCCACCGCCGAACGCGACGAGCAGCAGCAGGTCGCCCGGCTTCAACCGACCCTGGTCGCGCGCCTCGGCGAGCGCCAGCGGCACGGACGCGGACGAGGTGTTGCCGTAGCGGTCGAGGTTGACGACGACCTTCGCGGGATCGATTCCGATGCGCTCCACCGCCTTTTCGATGATGCGGGTGTTCGCCTGATGGGGGACGAACAGGTCGATCGCCGCCGGGCTGAGCTCAAGCGCCTCCAGGAGGCGCATCGTGGAGTCGGTCATCACCCGGGTCGCGAACTTGAAGACCTCCCGCCCGTTCATCTGGAGAAACGCGTCGCTGGGATCGAACGGCCGGTTCGGCGGGTTGCGCGAACCGCCGACGGGGATGAGGAGGTCCTTGCCCCCGCTGCCGTCCGTGCCGAGCTCGAAGCCGAGGAAGCCGGTGGTCGTCTCCTCGTCCCCCGCGGTGACGAGGGCACCTGCCGCCGCGTCGCCGAACAGGACGCAGGTGGAGCGGTCCGAGAAGTCCGCGATCCGCGTGAGGGTCTCGGACCCGATCACGAGGACGTTGCGGGCCAAGCCGCTCTCCACCAGCGCGCAGGCCTGAGCGAGGCCGTAGACGAACCCGCTGCAGGCCGCGAGCAGGTCGAACGCGGCGGCCTTCGTGGCGCCGATACGGTCCTGCACGACGGCCGCCGTCGACGGGAACAGGTACTCGGGTGTTGCGGTCGGAATGATGAGGATGTCGATGTCGGCTGCGCTCACCTGCGCGTTCGCGAGGATGTCCTCGGCCGCCTTCACCGCCAGGTCGGCGGTCGATTCGTCGGGCCCGGCGATGCGCCGCTCGCGGATGCCCGTGCGCGACACGATCCAATCGTCGGTGGTGTCGACCATGCGCTCGAGATCGGCGTTGGTCAGGCGCGTCTCCGGCACGTGGGACCCGACCGCGACCAGCCGCGCGCGCTGCCTCGTACCGTTGCGAACGGCGATCATGAATCCCCCTCGACGACGGCGAATCGAAGGACGGCCTGGCATGCGACCTCGCCGTCGACGGTCGCGACGCCCTCACCTTCGCCGATCGGGCCACGCCGGCGGGTGAGGACCATCTCCAAGTCCAGAGTCTCCCCGGGCAGCACCTGCCGCTTGAACCGCGCCTTCTCGATCCCGGCGAAGAGCGCGATCTTGCCGCGGTTCGCCTCCTCCGACAGCACGGCGAGCGCCCCCGTCTGGGCGAGCGACTCGACGATGAGGACGCCCGGGGTCACCGGATGTCCCGGGAAGTGCCCCGCGAAGAAGGGCGCGTCGTCGGGCACCGTCCACCTCGCCGTGGCCGACTCACCCGGCCGTAGGTGCACCACCTCGTCGACGAGCAGGAACGGAGGGCGGTGCGGAAGGATGTCCGTGGGCGCCGGAACGCTCAAACCGCGGTGATGCTAGCCCATGGACGCGCCGGCGGCCGGCCGGGGATCCGTCGCCCGTGGGGCAAATTCCTCCATCACGTGGGTGAAATTCCACCGCGTCGCGGCGATATTACGCAGCTACCCCGCGGTCCGGCCTCCGTCGACCGGGATCACCGAGCCGGTGAGGAAGGCAGCCTCCGGACCGCAGAGGAAGCTGACGAGGGCGGCGATCTCGTCGGGCTCGCCGAGCCGCCCGGCGGGGATGCGCGCGAGGACCTCGGCGGCGATCAGGGGGTCGGAGAACCGGTCCTCGGTCGAGCGGGTGCGGACGTTCCCAGGGCAAATCGCGCTCACCGCGATACCACGTGGAGCGAGGTCGAGCGCCATGGTCTTCGCCAGCAGGATCACGCCCGCCTTGGACGCGGCGTAGTCCGCGCGGCCGGGTTCGGCGACGAGACCGCTGACGCTCGCGTTGAAGACGATCGCACCACCGCTCGTCATGCTGCGCGCGGCGGCCCGCGCAACCAGGAACGCACCCGTGAGGTTCACGTCGACGACCCGGCGGAAATCCTCTACCGAAATCGACATGACGTCGCGCTGCTCACCCGGCACCGCGGCGCCCACGAACACCGCGTCGATCGCTCCCAGCCGGTCGCGGGCCTCGGCGATCGCGGCCTCCACCTCCAGTTCCTGCGTGACGTCGCATGCGCAACCTCCGGCCGCCGAGACCTCCCCAAGCGCCCGGGCGACGCTCTCGGTATGCCGGCCCATGAGCCACACCGATGCGCCCTCGGCGACGAAGCGCCTGGCCACCGCGAGCCCGATCCCCGCGGTGCCGCCCGAGATCACGATGCCGCGGCCCTCGTGACGAGGGGTGAGCGGATCCGCGAGCGCCTGTGGCGCCGCGACCGGTTCCCAGAGGGGGTCGTGTTCCATGATTTGCCCTGCTCCTTGCCGAAAACTCCGGCAATCCTACGTGGTGGACACCCCGGTCGCCATGGTCTCGAGGCTACGCGCTCCCAAGCGCTGCCCGCAGGGCCGCGGCGGCGCCGACGGTGACCGGGTCGCCGTGCCCGGGCAGCAGCAACCCCGGATCGCGTGCTGCCACACGGCGGAGCGATGGCGCCAGATCCGTGCGAAACCAATCCCGCTCGGCTTGCGAGGCCGAATACCAGGCCGCCGGGGCGAGCCGGAGCCCGCCGGCGCCGTCGCCCAGCAGCACGTCGCCCGGGACGACCGCCCGGTGCGCCGGAATCCAGTAGACGGCCTCCTCGTCCGACTGGGACGGCACCCCCATCAGGAATGCCTGCACCCCGTCGACGGGCCAGCTCTCGTCAACGAGGACGTCGCTCACCACGCCGTCGAGGCCGTCCCCATGAGCAGACGGGCCCCAGACCGGCGCGCAGTAGCGATCGCGCACGTCCGTGGCGCTGCGGACGTGCCATCGGCCCGTCAAGAGGACGACGACCGGGAGCCCGAGCCGCGCCACGTCGCGGTCGAGCGCACGCCAGAACCTGTCCCTGTCGCCGCCCCCCGCGGGAACGAGGGGGTCGATCAGGACGACGGCCCCCGGGGCCTCGTAGTACACCGACCCGACGGCGCGGTCCCAATCGGCGCCCTCGCGCCACTCGGGGTGCGGCGCGGTCCAACGCCACAGACCCTCCGAGAACCGCTGCACAGTCATCCGCTCCACCCCGCGATGCTGCCACGCCGGTGATACCGTTTTCCAGGACTTCGATGAATCGCCGCCGCCTGCTGACCACAGTGCTCATCGCCGTCGCGGCGGCGGCCGCGCTCGCGGTCCCGGCGACCGCCGCGCCGACGCCGATGGACGTCCGGGGAGTCGTCCTCGAAGGGACGATCGATCCCGCGAGCGCTCAGTTCGTGACGCGACGCCTGCGTTCTGCGGATCGCAGCGACGCCCAGCTCTTCCTGATCGAGATGGACACGCCCGGTGGCCTGGTGACCTCCATGCGCGACATCGTCAAGACCATCGAGGCGGCGGAGATCCCCGTGGTGGTCTGGATCGGCCCGACCGGCTCCCGGGCCGGCTCGGCAGGGGCCTACATCTCGGCGTCCTCCGACTACCTCGCGATGGCGCCGGGAACGAACATCGGATCGGCGACGCCGGTCAGCGGCTCCGGCGGCGACCTCGACCGGAAGATCACGAACGACGCGGCCGCCCAGATCGCCGCCCTCGCAGACAAGCACGGCAGGAACGCCGACACCTTCCGTTCGATGGTGACCGAACAGGTCAACCTCACCGCGCAGGAAGCCGTCGCCGGCGATGTCGCCGAGGCGATCGCTCCGACCAGGGCGGCGCTGCTTGGGCAACTGGACGGCCGGCAAGTTGGCGGGCGGATGCTCACGACCACGGGCGCCGCCGTCCACATCGACGAGATGCCCTGGTACCTGCGGCTGATGCAGATCCTCATCGACCCGAACCTCCTGACGATCATGTTCGGGCTCGGGATCGCGGCGATCGGATTCGAGCTGTTCCATCCCGGGGCCGTCGTGCCGGGCGTGGCGGGCGCCGTCATGCTGCTGCTCTCGTTCGCCGGCTTCGCGATCGTGCCGTTCAACTGGGCGGGCCTCGCGTTCATCTTCCTCGCCTTCCTGCTCTTCGCGCTGGAGGCGATCGTCAGCGGGTTCGGCGCGCTCGCCGCCGGCGGGATCGTGTCGCTCGTGATCGGCGGGCTCATCCTCTTCGACGATGCCGAGGGGCCGGTCGTGTCCCGTCCCGGCCTGATCGTCACGTCGATCGGGCTCGGGGTGGCGTTCACCCTGGTCGCCCGCGCCGCCTGGCGGGCCCGAAGAGCTCCGAGCACGACCGGGGCGGGGGCCATGGTGGGTCACCTCGGGCAGGCGCGAACCGCGCTCGTCGGGGACACGGGCCACGTCTTCGTCGACGGGGAGCTCTGGGCGGCCCGGGTCGCCGGCGGCCGTCGGATCGAACCCGGGAGCACCGTCCGGGTGACCGGGATGTCGGAGCTGGTTCTGAGCGTCGAGCCGGTCGAGGAGCCCGGGCCGTGACCGCGGCGGGATGGCGGACCGGCACTCGCCGTGCACACCCGAGCCGCCGTCCCCGACTCGGGGTGTCGACGTTCGTGATAGGCATACGCCCCCGTCCCAGCCCCAAGGAGCCGACGCCATGACCGGTGCCGCCGTCGCCGTCCTCGTCATCCTCGCGATCATCGCGATGTTCCTCTTCGCCGCGATCAAGATCGCCCGCGAGTACGAGCGCGGCGTGGTGTTCCGCCTCGGCCGCCTCCTCGGGCTCAAGGGGCCGGGCCTCTACCTGCTGATCCCGATCATCGACAAGGCCGTCACCGTCGACCTGCGCACGATCACCCTGAACGTGCCGCCCCAGGAGGTCATCACCCGCGACAACGTGACCGTCAAGGTCAACGCCGTCGCCTACTTTCGGGTGGTTGAGGCGGAGAAGGCCATCGTGCAGGTCGAGAACTACCTCGTCGCGACCTCGCAGATCGCCCAGACCACCCTCCGGAGCGTTCTGGGCACCGTCGACCTCGACCACCTCCTGTCGGAGCGCGACCAGATCAACGAGCGACTCCAGGCGATCATCGACACCCAGACCGCGCCGTGGGGGGTCAAGGTATCGATCGTCGAGGTGAAGGACGTCGAGCTGCCGCAGACCATGCAGCGGGCCATCGCGCGGCAGGCGGAGGCGGAACGGGAACGGCGCGCGAAGGTGATCGCGGCCGAGGGCGAGCTCCAGGCGTCCGAGAAGCTCACCCAGGCGGGCATCGTGATCGCGCAGGAGCCGGCCGCGCTGCAGCTGCGCTACCTGCAGACGATGGCCGAGATCGCCTCCGAGCGCACGAACACCATCATCATCCCGCTGCCGATCGACCTGTTCGAGCCGTTCATCAGGAAGCACGAACGGCCGGCGGGCGCCCAACCCCTGCGTCCCGTGCCGCCTCCCCCGACCGAGGCCACCGAGGCGTGAGCATCGAGGTCCGGGTCGGTCGCGCCGAGGATCTCCCCTCACTCCTCGTGCTCCGCCACGAGGTCTTCTGCGGCGAGCAAGGCGTACCGGTGGAGCTGGAGCAGGACGGGAACGACGAGACCGCGCTTCACCTTGTGGCGATCGACGGCGCGGCCGTCATCGGCACCTGCCGGATCCTGACCGGCCGGGAGTCGTGGCGGCTCGGGCGAATGGCCGTCCGGGCGGACCGCCGCGCGAGCGGCGTCGGGCGGCGGCTGATGGACCTCGCCCACCGGGAGGCCCGAGCCGCGGGGGCCCGCCGCGTGTCGCTCGCGGCACAGGTGCCGGTGCAGGGATTTTACGAGCAGCAGGGGTACATTTCCCGTGGTGGGGTGTTCATGGAGGCCGGGATCCCCCACATCCTGATGGACCGTGAGTTGACGTAGAGGAGGCGACGATGCGTGCGATCTGGAAGGGCTTCATCAGCTTCGGACTCGTGACGATCCCGGTCGGGATCGGGATCGCCCAGCAGCGCAGGGAGGTCAGCTTCCGCAATCTGTCGCGGGAGAGCATGGTCCCCGTCAAGCAGAGGCGGTGGGATCCGGTGCGCGACGTCGAGATCGGCCCCGACGAGATGATCAAGGGGTACGAGATCGCGAAGGGGCGGTTCGTGACCGTCGAGGAAGACGAGCTCGTGCGGTTCTCCGCCCGGCAGGAGAAGACGATCGAGATCCTCGAGTTCGTCGACCTCGCCGACATCGACCCCGTGTACTTCGAGCGGGCCTACTGGGTGGAGCCGCAGGAACGGGCCGAACGGCCGTACGCGCTGCTCATGAAGGCGATGGAGCGGGCGGGACGCGGCGCGATCGGGCGTTTCGTGCTGTCGACGAAGGAGCATCTCGTGCTGCTGCGGGTCATGGAAGGCGCCATGGTGATCGAGACGCTCTACTACCCCGAGGACATCCGTATCGGCGAGCACCGGGAGATCCAGGACCGCGTGCAGAGCGTGGAGGTGAAGGACGAGGAGCTCGCCATCGCCGATCAGCTCATCGAGAGCCTCACCCGCGACTTCGACGCGACCAAGTACCGGAACGAGACCCGCAGGGCGCTGCTCGAGTTCCTCGAGGCGAAGGCCGACGGCCAGACCCCGGTCATCCCGGAGGACGTCGGCGAGCCCGCTCCGGTCGTGGACCTCATGGCGGCGCTCAAGGCGAGCCTCGCGGCGAGTGGGACACCGGCCGAGAGCCAGCCCGCGAAGCCGGCGCGCAAACGCTCCGCGAAGGACCAGCTCTCGATCGAGGACGCCAAGCTGCGCAAGGTGGACGGTGGTAAGCAGGAAACCGTCGTGGACACCGCGAACGAGGAAGAAAAGCCGGCGCCGGCCAGGGCACGCAGACGCAAGGCCTCGTAGCGCCGACCATCGCGTTTCCCACGTTGTCGCTGCGAGCGCATTGGATTTTGGCCGTCCGCGTGTGATGATTCCCGGCCCGTGGAATTCCAGCGCGATGAACGAGTCGAGCGGCGCCGTGCCCGGCGTCGTCAGGTCAGGAGGCGGCGCTTCGCAGCGCTGCTGGTCGTCGGCGGGGCCGTGGCCATCGGCGCGGTCAGCACCACGTCGCTCCTGGGGCCGAACAAGCGCGGCAAGGTGGATGCGACGCCGGCGCCCGCGATCGAGCTGCCGCGGGGGGGCACGACGATCCTCCCGGGCCACAAGGTGGTGGCGTTCTACGGCGCTCCCAACGGCGACCGCCTCGGGGTGCTGGGAGCGGGGAGCCCGACCGTCGTCCGGGAGCGCCTGAGCGACCAGGCGTTGGACTACGAGTCATTGGAGCGAAAGATCCTTCCCGCGTTCGAGCTCATCGCGACGATTGTCCACCCGGTCCCCGGGCGCGACGGCAAGTTCCGCTCGCGCGTGTCGGATGAGGTGATCGGCCAGTACCTCGCCGCGGCACGGCAGGAGCGGGCGATCCTGATCCTCGACATCCAGCCGGGACGAGCCGACTTCATGGACGAGGTCCGCCACTACACGAGGTGGCTCAAGGAGTCGGACGTCTCGCTGGCGATCGACCCGGAATGGAGCATGAAGGCCGGCGAGATCCCCGGGTCGGTGTTCGGCTCGACGGAGGCGGCGAAGGTGAACGAGGTGTCGGCGTACCTCGATCAGATCGTTCAGGAGAACAACCTTCCGCAGAAGCTCCTGCTGGTCCACGAGTTCACGGAGAGCATGATCCAGAACCGCAAGGGGCTCGTGCAGCGGCCCAACCTCGCGATCGTGTTCAACGTGGACGGGTTCGGGACTCCCGAGGCCAAGACGGGCAGGTACGCGGACCTCACAACCGACCCGGACCGCCCGGAGTTCGTCTTCACCGGCTTCAAGCTGTTCTACGAGGAGGACACCCGCGACGGCAGCCGTCTGATGACGCCGTTCGAGGTGCTCGACCTCGAGCCGCAGCCGGACGTCGTCGTCTACGAGTAGACGCGGCACGAGCGCGTCAGCGGCTGCCGCTGAGCTCACGTGCCGCGACGAGCTTCCAGGGCGTGTCCGCGTCGTCGGTGAGCTGGAGAATGAAGCGTTCGGTGAACGCCACCTCCCGGTCCTTGTCGCCGGACACGACGGCAACCGTGTCCCGATCCTCGATGTAGCGCACGCCGCGCACGCGGGCATCCACCGCCACGCGGATCGGCTCGGTCGGCTCGAGCTTGGACACCGTCGCCGTCTGCACCTTCGGCCCGCGGATCACCAGGCGCGTCCGGGAGCCGTTGGGCCGCAGGAGCTCCTCGGCGATGGCCGGCGGGGCGATGTCGAGGAGCGCGTCATCGTCGCCGTCGACCGCCTCCGCCCACGCGGAGATCGCCCGGCGCACCGACACCTCGATGACGTCGGGATCGACGCGGCCGTCCACCAGGGCCAGATCACGCGCGGCCATGAGGGCATCGTCCGCGAAGTCCACGTCGACGAGCTCGCCGAGCCGCGTTCCCACCGGAGCACGCTCCTCCACGCCGCGTTCCACCACCACCTCGTCGCGGATGGACGCGACGTCCTCCTCGGGGCGCGCCACCAGCGGGTCCGTCAGGTTGTGCTCCCCCTCGACGTCCTGCTCGATCGACAGGAGCACCCAGCGACCGTCGCGGACGCCGAGCGTCCAGTACTCCCGGAGGTGGGCCTCGCGCGACGGATTGCCCGTGTGTGACACCTCCGTGCCGTGGCGATCGATGACGTAGTCGTCGAGCAGCGCGGCGACGCGGACCACCATGAGGTCACGTGCGTCGTCGGCACGGTTCGTCAGGCCGACGTACTCGACGTTCAGGCGCTTCACTTCCACCCGGTTGCGCCACTGCTTCGCGGCGAAGTCGTCGAGGCGGCGCGACCACTCGATCATGAGGTCCGGCGCCACGAGCCGCCGCAGCGTGTCCTGGTCGTCGCCGTCCCACGCAGCCTGAATCTCGCGGAAGAGCGCGTCCGCGGCGTCGGTGACCTGCTCGGGCCTGAAGTAGCCGTCGTCCTCGGCGGCCGCGCGCGCGGCGGGAGGCACCTCCTTCGCGCGGCGCTTGCGCTTGCCCGATGTGGACTTGTCGCGCCACTCGGCGTACTGGCGGCTCCAGACGGCGACGCGCATCTGCCCACGCTGCGCGACCTTGCCCATGACCCAGACGACGACGAAGAACGCCACGATGAGCAGAAGCCCGACCAGCACGGCACGCGGATCGCTCGTGACGACGATCGGACCGCCGCCCCCGCCGCCGCCGCCACCCCCGCCGAACCCACCCCCGCCACCCCCGCCGCCGCCGCCGCCGCCGCCGCCGAAGCCGGAGCTGCCGCCGCCGGCGGCGCCGAGCCTCGGATTGGGGGCCGTGATCGTCGAAGCTGCGCACGCAACCGGGGCGAGCGCAAGGAGCGCCGCCGCACCGGCGGGAACGCGGCCGAGCTGACGTGCCATCACGTGAAGTGTACGTCGTCCCGTCGCGCCATCAGAGCCCACGCGACGGTGTTCGCCGGGCTGGAGCCGCCCGCTGGGCTAGGCCGGCTCCGTCTCGCCCACGTCTGCGGCGTCGTCCGCTACGTCACCGGCCGTGGCGTCCACCTCGTCGTCACCCTCGTCGAAGTCGTCCGGGCCGGAGCCCTCCTCGACGGGCGCGATCCCGGAGACCTGGTCGTCGTCGCCCATCACCATGAGCCGCACGCCCTCGGTGGACCGGCCCATGCGGCGGATGGACGCGACCTCGATGCGGATGACCTGCCCGAGCATGGAGATGAGCAACAGCTCCTGGCCCTCGCGCACGGGACGGGCGGTGATGAGCTCGCCCTTCTTGTCGGACACCTTGATCGTCCGGACACCCTGCGTGGGACGGCCCTTGCGCGGGTAGTCGACCATCGCGGTCCGCTTGCCGTAACCGTTGCCGGTGACGACGAGCAGGTCCTCGTCGTCGCGCGCCACGCAGAGCGACAGCACCCGGTCCTCCGGTTTCAGCGTCATCGCCTTGACGCCCATCGTGTCGCGTCCCATCGCGCGGCATTGGCTCTCGTGGAACCGGGCCGCCTGACCGCGCGCCGACACGATCAGGACGTCGTCGTCGCCCTCGGTGAGCGTGGCCCCGATGAGCTCGTCGTCGTCGATGAGGCGGATCGCGATGATGCCCGCCTCCTTCAGGATCGTGTCATACGCTTTGAACTCGGTCTTCTTGACCATGCCGTCGCGGGTCGCGAGGACGAGGTATCTCTCCTCGCCGTAGTCGCGGGTGTTGAAGACCTGCCGGACCTCCTCGTCGGGCTTCAGGGCGAGGACGTTGGCGATGTGGCGCCCGCGGGCGTCCCGGGCCGCCTGCGGCAGCTCGTGCACCTTCTGGCGGTACACACGCCCCTGGTTCGTGAAGAACAGCAGCCAGTCGTGCGTGGAGGCGATGAACAGGTGATCGACGTAGTCCTCGTCCTTCACCTTCGCTCCCCGCAGGCCCTTTCCGCCCCGCCGCTGCGCGCGATAGGTGGTGACCGGCAGGCGCTTGATATAGCCGCCTGCGGTGATCGAGATGACCATCTCCTCGTCGGCGATGAGATCCTCGATGTCGATCTCGCCCTCGGCCGGGATGATCTCGGTGCGCCGGTCGTCGCCGAAGCGGTCCCGGACCTCGATGAGCTCCTCCCGGATGACGGCGTACACGCGGGCCTCGTCGCCGAGGATGGCCCGCAGCTCGGCGATGGCCGTCATCAGCTCGGCGTGCTCCTCCTCGATCTTGCCGACCTCGAGCTGTGTGAGCCGTTGCAGCCGCAGGTCGAGGATCGCGCGCGCCTGCACCTCGGTGAGGTCGAACCGCGTCATGAGGCCGGTGCGGGCCTCCTCGGGATCGGCGGAGCCGCGGATGAGCTCGATGACCTCGTCGAGGTTGCGAAGCGCGATGAGCAGGCCCTCGAGGATGTGCGCCCGCTGCTCCGCGCGGTTGAGCCGGAACCGCGACCGGCGGGTGACGACCTCTTTCTGGTGGTCGAGGTAGTGCCGGATGAAGGCGTGCAGGCCGAGCGTGCGCGGCGTGCCGTCGACGAGGGCGACGGCGTTCACGCCGAACGTGACCTGGGCCTGGGTGTGCTTGTAGAGCTTGTTGAGCGCGACCTTCGGCACCGCTTCGCGCTTGAGCTCGATCACGACCCGCAGGCCGTCGCGGCCGCTCTCGTCGCGGACGTCGTCCGGGCCGGCGATCTCGGCGATGACCTTGTCCTTGGCGAGCTCGGCGACCTTGCGGACGAACTCGGCGGTGCCCACCTGGTAGGGGAGCTCTGTGAAGATGATGGCGTTCCTGCCGTGCTTCAGAGGCTCATTGTGGGCGCGCGCGCGGAGGATGACCCGGCCGCGGCCGGTGCGGTAGGCGTCCGCGAGCCCAGACCTGCCCACGATGAAGCCGCCGGTCGGGAAGTCCGGCCCGCGCACGTGCTGCATGAGCCCCTCGACGTCGATGCCCGGGTCGTCGATCATCGCGACCGCCGCGTCGATGACCTCGCGGAGGTTGTGGGGCGGGATGTTGGTCGCGACACCGACGGCGATGCCGGAGGAG
>CAYTRV010000002.1:21995-34024 GCA_964440285.1 uncultured Bifidobacteriaceae bacterium | reverse complement strand
CTCGGTGACCGGGTGCTCCACCTGCAGGCGGGCGTTCAGCTCGAGGAAGTAGAAGTTCCCGTCCGCGTCGACGAGGAACTCCATGGTGCCGGCGCTCCGGTAGTCCCAGACGCGGGCGGCGCGATGGCAGGCCTCATGCATCGCCGTGCGCGTGGCGGCAGGCAGGTTCGGCGCCTGGGCCTCCTCGACCACCTTCTGATGGCGCCGCTGGATCGAGCATTCGCGGTCGCCACAGACAAGAACCCCTCCGAGACCGTCCGCGAGGATCTGCACCTCGACGTGGCGGGCGCCCTCCAGCAGCTTCTCGACGTAGAGCGAACCGTCGGAGAAGGCCGCCTGTGCCTCGCGCTGCGCCACCTCGAACGCGGACGGCAGCTCCGTGGCCGACTCCACCCGCCGCATCCCGCGGCCGCCGCCGCCGGCCGCCGCCTTGAGCAGCACCGGAAAGCCGGCCCGCTCGGCCGCGGCGATCGCGGCGCGAACGTCGGTCACCGGCCCGTCGGAGCCGGGCAGCACCGGCAGGCCCGCCGCCTCCGCCGCCGCCTTCGCGTCGACCTTGTCCCCCATCCGCGACATGACGTCCGGTGACGGACCGACGAACGTGATGTCGTTCTCGGCGCACGCGCGGGCGAACTCGGGGTTCTCGGAGAGGAAGCCGTATCCGGGGTGTACGGCGTCGCAGCCGGTGACCTCGGCCGCGCCGATCACGTTCCGGATCACGAGGTACGACTCACCCGCTGGGGGAGGCCCGACGCAGACCGCCTCGTCGGCCAGCTCGACGGCGAGGCTCTCCGCGTCGGCGGTCGAGTAGATCGCGACGGTCGGGATGTCGAGCTCCCGCGCGGTGCGGATGATCCGGACGGCGATCTCGCCCCGGTTGGCGACCAGGAGCTTCACGGCTCGATCAGGAAGAGCAGGGTGCCGTACTCCACCGCCTCGGCGTTCTGCACGCAGACCTCCCGCACCGTGCCCGCCTGGTCGGCGACGATCTCGTTGAAGATCTTCATGGCCTCGATGATGCCGAGCGTCTGGCCCTCGCTGACGCGGTCGCCCTCCCTGACGAACGGGGGCGAGTCCGGCGAGGGCGCCTCGTAGAACATCCCGACGATCGGGCTCTCCACCCGTGTGAGCCCGTCGGCGACGGGCGGCGCGCCGCCGTCCGCCGCGCCGGATGCCGGGACGCTGTGCGCCGGAGCCGCGCGACGGACCGTGACGCGGGCGCCGCCGACCTCGACGCTGACCTCCGCCTCAACGGACGACTCGACGACGTCGACCAGGGTCTCGATCAGGCCCCGATCCACGCCGGAGGCCGTCAGGCCGTCGGTCGCCTCACCCACGAGCGAACGGCGTCGCGCGAGCAGCCGGACGGACGCCTCCGGGAACTGGACCCACAGCAGCACGTCCTCCTCCGAGAGCCCCTCCGGCGCCTCCGCCATGAGCGCCTCGATGTCCGCCGGGGAGTCCAAGTCGGGTGCCGGCGCCGCATCCGCGGCCTCCCGCGCAACTTCGTCGACGTCGCCGCGAAGACGCCCGTAGCCGCCCTGGATCGCCGCGACGAGGACGGGCTCGACCTCGATCCAGCGCGCGCCCTCGATGATATGGCGCGCGGCCTGGGCCACGACCGCCGGGCCGAGCGGATGGGCGAGCGTCGGATTGCCGGTCTCCTCGGCGACCCGCTTGACCTCCTCCGAGGCATCGATGAGCCGGTCGAGCATCCCGAGCCGCGCGAGACGCGACACGAGGCCGGCGGCGAGGTCGAGCGGCAGACCGAGCGCCGGGCCCGCCTCGGTGGCCTGGGCCTGGCGCAGCCGGTCGGCGGGGATCAGCGACCAGATGATCATCGCGAGCCGGTTGATGAGCCCGCGCTCGCCGGCGAGCTCGCGCGCGCCGCCGGCCAGCGCCGCCCGCAGCGTCTCGACGGAGGGGCGTGCCGCGGCGAGCGCCGCTGCCCCGACGGCGGCCTGCACCCGCGCGGCGCCGGCCTCGATGCCCTCCACCGCGGCGACCGGCGCGAGCCCTCCCGGCCCCACGAGCGACAGCTCGACCGGGATGCCCGTCACCTCCGCGACCCGCGGCACGAACGCCGCGAGCTCGGCCGGGCGCAGGTGCCCCGCGCGGTCGACGAGGCAGATCGCCGACGCTCCCGGGAGATCGGCGATGGCCTTGGCCTCCTCGAGCCAGCGGCGGTCGGTCGGCCCCGGCGCGGGACCGAGCACGAGGGTGGGCACGAGCTCCGCGCCGCCTGCGACCGCGGCCTCGGCGACAGGCCGGAGGGCATCGGCCTCGTTCAGCGGGTCGATCACACGAACCCGGCGGGCCCCGCTCTCGCATGCGCTGTGCACGAGCCGCCGGGCGAGGTCGGGACCGACCGGACGGTCGCCGAACAGGGTGCGCGCCGCCACCACAACCCCGACGGGCACCGACTTCGCGGCGTGAACGGTGACCCGCAGACGATCCCACGGGCTCTCCGCCCGTCCCTCGAGCGCCCCGCGGGCGCTGAACGAGTCGAGCGCCTCCAGCGCGACCGCGCCGGCCCCGGCGAGCTGCGCGGCGACCGCGGCGATCTCCTCGGTGCCGATCGCGCCCGCCCACGGATGGGCGGCGAGATCGCGCAGGGTCGTGTCGACGTACCCGACCGGTCCGGTGGCGGTCACACGCGGCTCACGTACTGGCGGGTGCGGGTGTCGATGCGCAACCGGTCCCCCTCGTTGACGAACAGCGGGACGTTGACGGTGGCGCCGGTCTCGAGTTCGGCCGGCTTCGTCACGTTGGAGACGGTGTCGCCCTTCACGCCCGGATCGGTGCGCGCGACGAGGAGCTCCACCGCGATGGGCAGCTCCACCCGGAAGGGCTGGTCGCGGACGAACAGCACCTGCAACCCCGCGTTCGGGGCAAGTAGATCCCGGTTCTCGACGTCCCCGGAGGCGAAATGGATCTGCTCGAAGCTCTCGTTGTCCATGAGCACCAGGTCGGCGCCGTCCTCGTAGAGGTATTGCATGTTCTTCGTCATCGTCGTCACCCGGGGGAGCTTCTCCCCCGCTCGGAACGTCTTGTCGACGACGGCGCCGGTGGCGAGGTTCTTCAACTTCGTGCGGACAAACGCTCCGCCCTTTCCCGGCTTGACGTGCTGGAACTCGACGACGGTGCTGAGCACCCCGTCGACGTCGATGACGTAGCCGTTCTTCAACTCATTGGTCGAGATCACTCATCCTCCGAAAATCCCGGGTCGAGGCCGGTCAGGAATCTACCCGGAGCAGCGCCTTGGGGAAGCGCGTCAGGACCTGCGGCCCGTCATTGGTGACGAACAGCAGATCCTCGATCCGGACGCCGCCGATGCCCTCGAGGTAGATGCCCGGTTCGACGGTGACGGTCATGCCGGCCTCGATGGGATCGGTGACGGCCTGCCGGGCCCACGGGCGTTCGTGCACCTCGAGGCCGACGCCGTGTCCGAGGCCGTGGCGGAACGCGTCGCCGAAGCCCTCGGCGGTGACGTGGTCGCGGGCGACGGCGTCGAGCTCCCCTCCCAGGATCCCCGGGCGGACGGCGGCGAGAGCGAGCTCCTGGGCCGCCAGGCACACCTCGTACGCGCGCTGGAGCTTCTCAGGGAGCTGCCCGGTCGCGAAGGTCCGGGTGCAGTCGGATGCGTACCCGTCGATCACGGCGCCCATGTCCACGGTGACGAGCGTGTCCCGGGGGATCGCCTCGTCGGTGGGCACGGCGTGCGGCTGCGCCCCGCGAAGCCCGGAGGCGACGATGATGTCGAAGCTCGCACGCTGCGCCCCCGCCCGGCGCATCACCGCCTCGAGCTCCCACGCGACGTCGCGCTCGGTGCGGCCGCGGAAGAGCCCGTCGGCGCACGCCCCGAACGCCTGATCGGCGATCTCGCAGGCGCGCGACATGGCGGCGATCTCCTCCGGCTCCTTGCAGGCCCGGATGCCCTCGACCACCCCGTGGGTCGGGACGAGCTCGAGGCCGGGCAGCTCCGCGATCAGCCGCTCGTGGCGGGCGACGCTGGTGTGCTCGGCCTCGAACCCCACACGTCCGCCGGGCGCGACCGCGATGAGGACCTCGAGCGTGCGTTCGAGCAGGTCCCGTCCGGCCTCGACCACCTCGACGCCGCGGGTGTCGCGGGTCGCGACCCCGACGTAGCGGAAGTCGGTGAACAGCACCCGGCGGTCCGGGGCGAGCATCACGACCCCGTTGGAGCCGACGTATCCGCAGGCGTAGCGAACGTTGACGAGGTTCGTCACGAGCATCGCGTCGAGGCCGTCGTCCCGCATCCGTGCGAGGACGCGCTCCTGGCGCCCCTCGAATCTCACGTCAGGTGCGCCTTCAACAACTCGAGCGCCTCCCGGTAGCCGTCAGGCCCCTTTCCCCACACCGCCGCGGCGGCGAGGTCGCGGATGACCGACACGCGCCGGTGCGGTTCGCGTTCCTCGACGTTGGACAGGTGGACCTCGACGAACGGCACGCCGAGCGTCTCCAGCGCGTCGCGGATGGACCACTGGTAGTGGGTCCAGGCACCGGGGTTGACGACGACCCCGTCCACCGCGCCGAACAGGCCGTGGACGTGCTCGAGGAACGCCCCCTCGTGGTTGGTCTGGAACGTGGCGATGCTCATGCCGAGCTCGTTACCCCACGCCCGCACCTGCGCCTCGAGCTCGGCGAGGGTGACGGTGCCGTAGTGCGCGGCGGGACGGCGACCCAGCATGTTGAGGTTCGGGCCGTGCAGCAGTGCGACGCGGAGGGCCATCAGGCCGCGGTCCCAGTTGCGCGCAGCTCCTCGATGGCCTCAGCGATGACCGCGGGCGCCGGATCCTGGCGGATGTGCGGGGAGCCCGGCGCGTCGAGCAGTACCATGTTGAGGGCGGCGGGATCCGCTTTCTTGTCACGTCCCATCGCCGCAAGGATCGCAGACGTCGCCACGGAGGGATCCAGCGCGGTCGGCAGCCCGTGGCGGGCCAACAGGCCGGCGGTGCGTTCCCGCCACTCGGCGGCGAGCCCGAGGTGGCGTTCCGAGATGCGCAGCGCGGCCAGCATCCCGAGGGAGATCGCCTCCCCGTGCAGGTACCGCTCGTATCCGGCGGCGGCCTCGATCCCGTGCCCGACGGTGTGGCCGAGGTTGAGCGTGGCGCGCACGCCGAGGTCGCGTTCGTCCTCCGCGACCACCCGCAGCTTGTGGCGGACGCACCGGACGATGAGCGCGACGAGATCCTGGCGCGGTCCGGGCAGGGCCGGCCAGGCGTCGACGTCGTCGAGGAGCGCGCCGCCCTCCAGCAGGCCGTACTTGACGACCTCGGCGAAGCCGGCGGCAAGCTCCCGCGCTGGCAGGGTGTCGAGCACGTCGACGTCCATGACGACCAGCTCCGGCTGCCAGATCGCCCCGACGTAGTTCTTCCCCTCCGGCAGGTCGACGCCGGTCTTCCCGCCGATCGCCGAGTCGACCATCGCGAGCAGCGTCGTCGGGACGTGCACGAGGCGGACGCCGCGCTGGTAGCTCGCGGCGAGGAAGCCCGCGAGGTCGCCGACCACCCCCCCGCCCACTCCCACGACGGTGTCGCTGCGGCGGATCCCCTCCGATGCCGCGAACCGGGCGAGCCGTTCGAGCTCTCCAAGCCGTTTTGACGGCTCGCCGGGCGGCACGGCGATGGGCACCGCCCGCAGACCGCGGGCGGCGAGCCCGCCCGCCACGGCGGCGGCGATCCCCGCGACGGCGGCGTCGTGCACGATGAGCGCGGCGCCGGTCGCGTCGGGGGGCCACAGCTCCCCCACCCGGCCGATGAGTCCGGAGCCGATCTGCACCGGGAAGCGGCTGGCGCCGATCTCGGCGATCAGCTCGACGTGGTTCACAGAGTGGTCCGCCGTTCGCTCTGCACCCGCGTGAGGGTCCAGGCGGCGACCCGGGCGGCCACGTCGTCCGGCGTGTCCTCGGCCGACACCTCGAGGTCGGCCGACTCCCGGTAGACGGGCTCCCGCTCGGCCGCGCGCCGGTCGAAGCGGTCGCGATCCTTGGCGAGGGGGCGGTCCGAGCCCTCGATGCGCCGCCAGGCCACCTCCGGGTCGACGCGGAGCCACACCACCCACGCCCGGCGTCGGAGCAGGTCGCGGGTGCGGGCGCTGCCGAGGGCGCCGCCGCCGAGGGCGATCACCCCGGGGGGGTCGCTCTGGACGATCCCGCGAATCACGTCCTCCTCGGTCCGGCGGAACCACAGCTCGCCCCGCTTCGCGAAGATGTCAGGGATCGAAAGCCCGGCGTGCTCCTCGATGGCGCGGTCGGCGTCGACGAAGCTCCATCCGAGGCGCTGGGCGGCGCGCCTCCCCACGGCGGACTTGCCGGCCCCCATGTAGCCGGCGAGTGCAAGCCACCTCAAGCCGTGAGCTCGGCCCGGTAACGGTCGACGGCGGCCTCGAGCTGCGCGAGCGTGTCACCCCCGAACTTCTCGACGAGCGCCTGGGCGAGTACGAACGCGACCGCCGCCTCCCCCACGACCGCGGCGGCCGGGACCGCGCAGATGTCGGAGCGCTCCTTGAACGCCTTGCGCGCCTCCTTGGTCGCGATGTCGACAGAGGCGAGCGGCCGCGTCAGGGTGGAGATCGGCTTCATGACGGCGCGCACGAGGAGCGGCTCGCCGTGGGTCATGCCCCCTTCGAGGCCGCCGGAGCGATTGGTGCGGCGGTAGTAGCCGCGCTCCTCGCTCCAGAAGATCTCGTCGTGGGACTCGCTGCCCGGCAACCGCCCCAGCTCGAAACCGGCGCCCAGTTCCACGCCCTTGATCGCCTGGATGGAGAGCATGGCGTGCCCGAGACGCCCGTCGAGCCGCGTGTCCTGGCTCACGTGCGAGCCGAGGCCGGGCATGAGGCCGAACGCCCAGACCTCGAACACCCCGCCGAGCGTGTCGTGGCGCTGCCCGGCCGCTTTGATGGCCGCCTTCATCCGCTCGGACGCCGTCGGGTCGAGACAGCGGACGGGGCTCTCGTCGACCCCGTCGAAGTCGTCGACGGTGAGATCGTCGCGGAGCGGTACCGTCTCCTCGCCGATGCGCACGACGTGGCTTCGAAGCTCGATGCCGAAGCGGCGCAGCAGCGCCTTCGCGACCGCGCCGGCCGCGACCCTGGCGGCGGTCTCACGGGCGCTCGCCCGCTCGAGGATGTTCCGCAGGTCCTTGGTTCCGTACTTCTGCATGCCCGCGAGGTCGGCGTGGCCGGGACGCGGCAGGGTGATCGGCGCGACGTCCTCCGCCGGCTCCCAGATGGCCATCCGGTCGCGTTCCCAGTTGGGGAAGTCGAGGTTTGCGATCTCCAGCGCGAGCGGGCTTCCGAGCGTCATCCCATGCCGGATGCCTGACTTCACCTGAACTCGGTCGCGTTCGATCTTCATGCGCCCACCGCGGCCGTAGCCGAGCTGGCGGCGCGCGAGGTCGCCGTCGAGGTCATCGGGGGTGAGGGGCAGCCCGGCGGGCAGGCCCTCGACGAGGGCGATCAGCGCAGGCCCGTGGGACTCCCCCGCCGTTCGGTACGTCAGGGGCACATTCCCGAGTCTACAGGCAGTCGAAAACGACAGCGGGGCGCCGGAGCGCCCCGCTCTTCACCGATTGTCCAACAGGACTTGTCAGGCCTCGGCCGTGATCTTGGTGACCTTGACGACGTAGCTCGCGCCGGTCGTCGGGTTCGACAGGCTCACCGACTCGCCGATACCGATGTCGATGGTCGTCCCCCCGCCCGGCAGCGTTCCGCTGTTGAGCTTGAGCGTGACCTTCGCATCCGTGATCGTCTTGACCGTGAACTGCGGCGCTTCTGCCGGGACGGGGTCGCCCACCTTGGCCGACTGCACGGTTCCCGACACGTCGAGGGTGGCAACGAAGGTCGTCGCGACGGGTGTCGGAGTGGTCGTCGTGGTCGGGCTCACCGGAGCCAGCGGCACGGCGGTCACGGGCGCGACGAGCGCCGAGGTGACGGGCGCCGGGGGGGGAACCGGCTTGACGGTGGGATCGACGAAGATCTTCCCTGCCCGGTCCTTGGGGAACTGGTGGTATCCCTTGAACGTCTCGACCGCGTCCGCGGCGTCGGTCGGAGCGTACGCGCCGAGCGCCGTCGCCGGACCAGGGGGCGGCGGTGCGGTGGAGGCCGGTGTCGATCCGCCGGACGTGGGGCCGGACTCGGCCGCCGTGTACCCTCCGCCGCCGCAGCCCGCCACGAGCCCCGCGCATGCGAGGACCGCCGACAGGGCGCCGAACTTCCGTGCGCGGCTCATGAGGTTGCACCTCCGGTGTTGTTGCTTGACTGGGACGTGGCCTGGTCGGTCGCACCCGGCGCCGGAGCGCCACCCGCGGTGCGGCTGAACGCCACGATCGTGATCGACGCGCTCACCGAGGCATTGGCCGAGGTCGGTGTCGTGCCACCGGCGGTCGCGCCGGCGGCGCCGGCGCCGGGTGTGAGTTCCGCCTGCGTCACGGCGAGCATCCGGCCCCTCACGCGCAACTTCCCGGTCCCGTCGACGCTGACGCGGTTGTGCATGCGGTAGAGGAAGTCCTGGACGTCGAAGAACTTGCCCTCGACCGCGACGGTGAACGGCGTTCCGGTCACCCCGGCGTAGTCGGTCGACCCCGCGGGCGTGAGATCCCCGAGCTCGACGTCGGTCTGCTTCGCCAGATCCTCGATCTGGAGGATGAGCGCCGGGATGTCCTCGGAGTACGGATAAGCCTTTGCGAGGCGGAACTCCTCGGCGATCGACGTCTTCTTGGGGCTCTTCGCCGTCGCCTGGAGCCGCTGAAGCTGGCTCGCGAGTTGATCGACCTGGCCCTGGGCCTCCTGCGAGGCGGTCTGCTTCGCGGTGAGGTCGGCTCGCGCCGGCTTCACGTAGAACCAGTAGATCCCGCCGATGAGGACGATCGCGCCGATCATCGTGAGGAGGATGCTGTCGCGCTTGCTGAGCTTGCTCATGGCTGTGGTGTCGGGGTCGCGGTGGACGGGGTCGATGCCGCCGTGGGCGGCGCGGGGCGGGCGCCGGGCCCGAAGATCGAGTCGTCGACGGGGATCTCGACGGTGAAGCCGAACGACGGGGCGGTGGTTGCATCCCCTCCGCTCGGGTTGATCCCTCCGGAGAGCCGCGGCTCAGCGAACCCGGGGATCCCGTTGAGGCGGGAGAGGAAGAGGGCTGCCTCGGTCCGGCTCGTCGCGCTCGCGCTGAGCGTGATGGCCGCCGGACGCTTCGCCTGCGGCGTCGCTGTGGCCGCCGTCTGGGAAGCGGAGGTCGGCGTCGTGACCGACAGCGAGTCCAGCCAGACACCCTTCGGCGCCACCCGCGAGAGGTTGATCATGACCGTCGACCAGTTGACGCGCGCGACGGCGAGCCCGCTGACGAGCGCCCTGTCGGCCTCGAATGTGCTGACCTGCGTGGCGCTGTTGGCCTTGGCCTTGGTGACCTGGGCCGTCAGGGACTGCGTCTCCTGCTCGAGGTCGGCGATCTTCACCTGCTCGGCATCGACCTGGCCGTGGATGCTGTGGCCCCAGTAGCCCAGCGCGACGGCGCCCGCGAGAATCCCGAGCCCGACGCCGTGCATCGGCGTCAGCTTGAAGCTCGGGCGTTCCCGCTTGCGGCGGTCCGCTGGAAGTAGGTTGACTGCGTTCATGACTCCTCCGGCGCGTCCAGCGCCAAACCGACGGCGACCGCCGCTCTCGTTGCGACGTCGTGTGAGAGATCGGCAGCTCGGGTCAAGTTCTGAAGGGGGTTCCCGATTTCGACCTCGAGCCCGAGTGCCTGCTGCACGTACCGGTCGAGGCCGGAGCACAGCGCCGTCCCACCGGAGAGCACCAGCCGTTCCACCGGTCGCGCGAACTCCTGGGACCGATAGAAGTCGATGGTGCGGCCGATCTCCTGGACGAGCGGGCGTACCGCGAGCGCCAGCGCGTGCCGCACCCGGGTCACCGTCGCCGGGTCCCACCCGGCGGGAACTTCGCCCAGCAGGCCGCAGGCCGCCTTGAGCGCCTCCGCCTCGTGCGGGGCGAGGCCGGTCTGGTCGGCGACCGCGTTGGTGAGGTCGACGCCGCCGAGGCCGACGAGCCGGGTGAACTCGCTCATGCGGTCGACGGAGACGACGATGTTCGTCGCGCCCGCGCCGATGTGGCAGAGGACGTGGGCTCCCGTGCGATCGTCCGACACCGTCGGCACCAGCGACCGGATGAGCGCGAACGCCTCCAGGTCGATTCCCTCCACACGGAGCCCCGCGCGGCGGACCGCCGAGACGAGCGTCTCGACCATCTCGCGGTGGGCGGCGACGACGACGAGCCGTTGCCGCGGCCCCGACTCGTCCTCGAACCATCCGACCGTCTGGTAGTCGATGATCGCCTGGTCGGGGGGGATCGGGATGTGGTTCACCGCCTCGAGCTCCACCATCAGGCGCATCTCGTCGGCGTCGGCGACGGAGGGCATCTCGATGGTGCGGACCACGACCCGCTGATTGGCGACGCCGAGCCGGACGGCTCGCCCGCTGAACTTCGATTCCTTCCAGAAGCGCTTGATGTGGTTCGCGAGGTCGACCGGCTCGGCCACCTCGCCGTCCACCACGAGCCCTTCCGGAAGCTCCTCGACCGCGGCGCGGCTGAGGTTGCGACCATCCTTGATCTCCGCACCGGCGATGGCGCTCGATCCGATGTCCAGTGCTACGACGGTACTCATCAGATGACGTCCTTGTGGTTCAGGGGTGGTGAGTGACTTGGACCGGCTATCCGAGCCGGTCGGTGTACCAGGTGATCAGGGTGGGCCCGACCCAGAGCGCAAGGAGCGCGCCGGCGGCGAGGAACGGTCCGAACGGGACCGCGGTCTTGCGTGCGCCCCTGCCGCTCCGTGCGATGAGCGCGATACCGAGGACGGATCCTGCGAAGAAGGCGATCGCGAGGGCCGGGATGACGGACGCGCCGAGCACGGCGCCGAGGAGCAGGGCGAGCTTGACGTCGCCGAATCCCATGCCCCGGGGGTAGAGCAGCCACAGCACGCCGAGGAACGCGGCCGCGCCTGCGGCGCCGATGACGGGCACCCACCAGCGGTCGGGGTTGTGGAGCACCGCGAACACGAGGGCGAGCGCCGCGGCGGGCAGGACGACGATGTTGGGGATGAGCTTGTGCTCGAGGTCGATCACGACGACCGGGACGAGCGCGAGTGCCATCACCATCACGGCCAGGCCGCGCCAGTCGGCGCCGAACGCCGCGATGGAGCCAGCGGCGACGGCGGCGCTGGAGAGCTCGAGCGCCGGGTAGCGCCACGAGATCGGCTCGCGGCACGAGCCGCACCTGCGGCCGAGGGCGAGCCAGGAGACGAGCGGGATGTTCTCGAACCAGCGGAGCTGGTGGTCGCAGGAGGTGCAGTGCGACCGCGGCGCCACGAGGGACTCCTCACGCGGCCAGCGGTACGCGAGCACGCTGAAGAACGACCCCATCGCGAGGCCGAAGACGCCGGCGAGGGTCGTCCAGAACCAGAGCGGCGCGGCGCTCATCGCCTCGCCACGTGCATGTCAGTTGCCGTGCGCATTCTGAAGGTGGATCGGCACACCGTGGCCGGGACTTAACGGCACCGGGAAAAGAATCGGGCCCGCCGGAGCGGGCCCGTCATACAAGAGAACAGGGTGAAGTAACTACCAGCTGGCACAGGGCGTGAGCCCGTCGGACTCGGTGCAGGTCTTGAGACCGGTCGGATCTCTGGTGTAGTCGCGGTCGAAGCGGTACATCCGCCCCGACGCGCTTCGCGTCTCGATGACGTGACCTTGAGCCGCGACGCTTGCGATCCTGACCTCGTTCCGCCTCGCAGCCGGCTCCGGATCGGCCGGGTCCAGCCACGTGTAGGCCGACTCGATCGCAGCGAGGGCGACCTTGTCGGCTCCAGTGAAGACGCCGTCCTGCTGCTCGTAGTAGGTCTCGAGGGCGATCGCTCCGTTCCGGAGGATCGACTTGGCGTTGGCGTCCTGCGCACCTCGTTTCTGACCGAGGAACGCCGGAATGGCGATGTAGGCGCACGTACCCCGGGAGGTCGTCATCAG
>CAYTRV010000002.1:0-21985 GCA_964440285.1 uncultured Bifidobacteriaceae bacterium | reverse complement strand
AATGGCGATCGACGCGAGGACGCCGATGATCAGGACGACGACAAGCAGCTCGATAAGCGTGAAGCCTCCCTGCCCTGTCCGTTGCCGCTGACGCGTGTTGGACATGCGCTCGCTGCTCCTTGTGGATGAGGTTCTTGAGAAGATGCTCCATGTGAATGTGGAGTCTTTGATCCCATCGGCAGCTTCACGAAACGCCTTGAGGGGCACCGCCGGTACCCGGAAATGACTCGGGCCCGCGCGAGGCGGGCCCGAGGGTGCTTCATGAGTCTGCAGAAGCTGCTACCACTCGTTGGTGGCGCAAGCGACATCGAACGCCGCGGCGTCCTTGCAGCGAGCGACCGACGCGTCATCCGCGCGGACGTACGTGAACGCGTTACCGGAGGCGCTCACCGTGTAGAGGTTGTAGCGGCTCGGGGCAAGCGTGGCCGACTCGCCGTCCGGCATGACCACGACCTCGTCCTCCTTCGACTGAACCGTCGCCGCGGTGTACGCCGGGGCGGCAAGACCGGTGGTCCAGACGAGGTTCGGCTCGATCGCGTCAAGCTCGGCGGAGGTGAGCGCGGTGTTGACCGCACCGAAGTCCTGGTTCTCCGAGTAGTAGGACTCAAGAGCAATCGCGGCGTTACGGAGCAGCGACTTGGAGTTGCTGTCCTGCGCGCCCTTCTTCTGGCCGAGGAACGCCGGGATGGCGATCGCGGCGAGGATACCGATGATCAGAACGACGACCAGGAGCTCGATGAGGGTGAAACCCTTCTCCTCCCGGGCGCGGCTACGAAGCCGTGCAAGCATGTGACTTTCCTCCATGAGTACGGGTTGCGTCCGCCTGATTGAGCGCGGAAGAGTGTGGATGCGCCATGGGGAACTCCCGGTGCGCAGTTGACCCTTGTATCGGCATCGCCCGACGAACCTTTAGCGGTGTCAACTGGCGTTTCTCAGACCGCGCCCGGGTCCGCAACGCGTCTCTCAACGCCGTGAGGGGGCCGGTCTGGGCCCCCTCACGTACCGCGAAGACCGGTTGTCTGGCTCAGCCGGACGAACTGCCGATCTGCTTGATGATCGAGAAGAGCGGCAGGTACATGGCGATGACGACGACGCCGACGATCGCGCCGATCACGATCATCATGAGCGGCTCGAGGATCGACGTGAGCGCCTTGAGCTTCGCGGCGACCTCGTCGTCGTAGAAGTCGGCGATCTTGTGGAGCATGGAGTCCAGCGCACCGGTCTCCTCACCCACCGCCACCATCTGCGTCACCATCATCGGGAACACCCCGAGCGTCGCCAGCGGAGCGGCGAGCGGCTCGCCCTCCTTCACGCGCTCCACGACCCGCTCCATCGGATCCGAGATGACCCGGTTGCCGGCGGTGCGGGCAGTGATGTCGAGCGCCTGCAGGATCGGCACTCCCGACGCCGTCAGCGTCCCGAGCGTCCGCGTGAAGCGGGCCACCGCGATCTTCCGCACGATGTCGCCGATCTGCATCGGGAAGCGCAGCTTGAACGTGTCCCACTGCTTTCGTCCACGGTCGCTCGCCTTCCACTTCTTGAACCCGAAGACGAGTGCGACGCCGCCGAGGATGAACAGGTACCAGCGACTGCGCGCCGCGTCGGAGAGGTCGATCATGAACTGGGTCAGCGCCGGGAGCTTCCCGCCGAGATCGTCGAACATCTGCTTGAAGATCGGGATGATGAACAGGATCATCGCGACGAGGATGATGAGCGCGAAGATCCCGATCATGACCGGGTAGACCATCGCCGACTTGACCGTGCGCCTCAGGTTGTCGTCCTTCTCGAGCTGGACCGCGACGCGCTCCAGCACCTCCTCGAGGTTCCCGCCGACCTCACCCGCGCGAACCATCGAGACGAAGAGGTCGTTGAACACCGTCGGATGCTTGCCCATCGCGACCGACAGGGAGGTCCCCACCTCCACGTCCTGGCGAACCGCGATGATCGACGCCTTCAGCTTCTTCGACGACGTCTGGTCCTCCAGGATGTAGAGCGCGCGCAGGAGCGACAGACCGCTGGCGATCATCGTCGCGAGCTGGCGCGCCAGGACGGTCACGTCTCTCGGCTGGACCCGCTGGAAGCGATCGAGGTTGATCTCGATGCCGCCCTTCTTCTCGTCGATCTCGACGATCGACAGGCCGCGAACCCGCAGGGCGGCGGCAACCGCCGACTTCGAGTCGCCTTCGATCTCGCCCTGGGTGGTGGTGCCCGCGCGGTCGCGGGCCTTGTAGGCGAATGTCGTGCTCATTGGATCACCCTCACCTGCGGTCGTGTTTTGCCGTTCCCGTCCGGTCGGGCGGGCGCTCCCACGTTCCCGAGGATCCGCTTGAGCTCCTCAGGGCTGTGGCAGCGCTCCATCGCGATGCTGACCGTGATGCGCCCCGCGCGGACGAGCTCGGCGAGGGAGTAGTCCATCGTCTGCATACCGTGCGCCGAGCCGGTCTGCATGACCGAGTAGATCTGGTGGGTCTTGCCCTCCCGGATCAGGTTCCGCACCGCGGGGGTGGGCATGAGCACCTCTGTCACGACGGTGCGGCCGCTCGTCGTCGTCGGGAGCAGCTGCTGGCAGCACACCCCTTGGAGCGAGTTCGCGAGCATCACCCGTACCTGCTCCTGCTGGTGCGGCGGGAACACGTCGATGACGCGGTCGATCGTCTGCGGGGCGTCCGATGTGTGCAGCGTCCCGAACACGAGGTGACCGGTCTCCGCAGCGGTCATGGCGATCTGGATGGTCTCTAGGTCACGCATTTCGCCGACGAGGATCACGTCCGGGTCCTGCCGGAGCACGGAGCGCAGCGCGTTGGTGAACGAATGCGTGTCGGCGCCGACCTCGCGCTGGTTGATCATCGCCTTCTTGTGGCGGTGGAGGAACTCGATCGGATCCTCGACCGTCATGATGTGACATGCGCGGGTCTCGTTGATCTCGTTGACGAGCGACGCCAGCGTCGTCGACTTGCCCGAACCGGTCGGGCCGGTGACGAGCACCAGCCCGCGCGGCTTGTTGACCCACTCGTTCAGCGACTTCGGCAGGTTCAGCTCGTCGAGCGTCTTGATCTGCGTCGGCACGAGCCGGAACGCTGCGCCGAGCGACGCCCGCTGGTAGTAGGCGTTGACACGGAAGCGGGCAACCCCCGGCACCGAGTACGAGAAGTCGATCTCGAGGTCCGTCTCGAGTCGCTGGCGTTGCGACTGGTTCAGGATCCCGTAGACAAGCTCCCGGGTATCCGGTGGGCGCAGGACCGGGACGTTGAGCCGCTCGAGCGCCCCGTGCACCCGGATGATCGGCGGTGAGCCGACCGACAGGTGCAGGTCGCTCGCTCCGCGGTCCAAAACCGTTGTGATCATTTCAGCGAAATCGGCCAAAGCCAGGTTCCTTCCTCGTTGCCTTCCCGGGGCGTGCGCCCCGATGAACACCGGCCCTCGGCCGGGTGGGTTGGGATTGTCTATGCCACCGTCCGTGCGAGCTCCTCGAGCGTCGTACGCCCGGAGAGCACCTTGATCAAGCCATCCTCCCGAAGGGTCCGCATGCCTTCACGGCGCGCCGCGGAGGCGATCGTCGCCGCGGACGCCCCCTCCAGCGCGAGACGTCGCGTCTCGTCGCTGAGCGCGAGGAACTCGTAGACGCCGAGCCTCCCCTTGTAGCCCGAACCCGAGCATGCGGAGCAGCCGCCGGCGTCGTAGATCGGCGCCGGGTCCGGCAGCCCGCGGGGAAGCGTCTTGGTGTCGCCGACCTCCATGAGCACCTTGTGCGACACGGTCGCTTTCACGCGGCATTCCGGGCAGAGACGCCGGGCGAGGCGCTGAGCCAGGATGCCGATGATCGCGCTGGCCGAGAGGAACGGCTCCACGCCCATCTCGGAGAGGCGCGGAAGCCCGCCGGCCGCGTCGTTCGTGTGGAGCGTGCAGAGCACGAGGTGGCCCGTCAGCGCGGCTTCGACGGCGATCTGAGCGGTCTCGCGGTCGCGAACCTCACCGATCATGACGATGTCCGGGTCGCACCGGAGGATCGAGCGAAGCCCCGTCGCGAACGTCAGGCCGGCCTTCACGTTGACCTGCACCTGGTTGATGCCCTGCAACCGGTACTCGACCGGGTCCTCGACGGTGATGATGTTCTTGCCGGGCTCGTTGAGCTGGTTGAGCGTCCCGTAGAGGCTCGTCGACTTCCCCGACCCCGTCGGGCCCGTGATGACGACGGCGCCGTACGGGCGCCGGTACGCGCGCTCGTAGGCCGCAAGCACGTCAGGCTCGAAGCCGACGTCGGACAGCTCCAGCAGGACGTTGGACTTGTCGAGGATGCGGATGACGATCTTCTCCCCGAACACGGTCGGAAGCGTCGCGACTCGCAGGTCGAGCGCCTTCCCTCCGACGGTGATGCCGACGCGCCCGTCCTGCGGGACGCGGCGCTCTGAGATGTCGAGGTCCGCCATGATCTTGATCCGGCTCGCGACGCCGTTCGCGAGCTGGCGCGGAACCGTCGTGATCTCACGAAGGACCCCGTCGATGCGAAACCGGATCGCCAGCTGGCTCGCCTGGGGCTCGATGTGGACGTCCGACGTCCCATGGTCGACGGCCTGCGAGATCACCCAGTTGACGAGCTTGACCACCGGGGCGTTGTCGACCTCGTCGCGGATGTCGTCGATCGCGCCGAGGTACTCGTCGTCGTCCATGATTCCGACGATGTCGTCGAGCCGGGAGGTGCTCGCCAGGAGCTGCTGAACCTCGTCGGCGGTGGCGCGCGCGGGACGAATGGTGTGCCCGGTGACGATCTGCAGGTCGTCGACCGCATGCAGGTTCGTCGGGTCGACCATCGCGACCACGAGCATGCCATCGGCATCGAACCGCACCGGAACCGCCTGGTAGCGCCTCGCGACCTTCTCGTCGATGAGCGCCGCGACGGATGGGTCGACGCCGTCCTGGGGGTTGAACACGCCCATCCCCATCTGCAGGGCCATCGCGCGGTCGATCTGGTCACGCGAGACCTTGCCGCCGGCCATCAGGATCTCGCCCAGCTTGCGGCGGTCGGTGGCCTGTCGCGCGAGCGCCGCCTCGACATCCTCCGGCTTCACGAAACCGAGCCGGATCAGCGCCTCGCCGAGGGGCACTCCGCGGACCTGCGTGCGCTGACTCGGCGCCGGCGACGGCGCAGCGGTCCGCTCCACGGGCGCTGGGCCTGGTGCCGGGGCGCCAGGCGGGGAGGTCGTCGATGCATTGCTCATCGCCGGATGGATCGGCGTCCGGGGGCCGAACCTTTACGTCAGGCGCGACTTTGCGGGCCGATGGAGAATGACCGCACGCCGGGACTCAAGTGCGGGGACGGATCGCCGATGAACTGACAGACGGAATGCAACGTCTGGTGTCGGGAGAATTTTGTCATGCAGCTGATCCAGGAGCTCACGCTCATCCAGAAGACGGGCGCTTTCATCGGTGTCCCGTTGATCCTTCTGCTGTTGCTGGTCGCGGCCCGCCGGCGGCGCACCGCGGCGGCAGCCGGGGATCCCGCAGCCGCCACGCCACGAGATGGCCGCGGCCGGCGTGCCAAGTCGGAACCGGCGATCCCGCGTCGAAAGCGCCGGAAGCTCGCCGCCGAGACGGCCCATGCCATGGGCGGCCCCACGACGGCGCCTCAGCCGGTCGCTGTCCAGTCCCCCGTCCCCGTCGCCGAGCCGGTCGCGATAACCGCCGATCAGGTCGTCTCACAGCCGGCCGAGGCCCCCGTCGTCCAGCCGCCGCCGGTCCCGGCCGTTCCCGCACCCGTCGAAGACCCGTATGTGCGGGACACGACGTTCGCCGTCGAGCAGGTCGAGGCGTTCGCGCAGGAGACCCGGCCTGAGGTCGTCGTTGCCGCCCCGGGGTGGCCCACCCCCGGCGAACTCGCGTCGAGCTTCGATCCCGACGCATTCGATCCGCTTCCCTCAGCCGCTGAGGCTGCCGAACACGAGAGCCACGACGAACCCGTCGCGGACGACCGGGAACCCGAGCAGCCGACCGGGATCATCGAGATGCCCGCGGTGGACGATTCAGGAGACGACGAGCCCGAGATGGACGGGTGGGACGGCGAGTTCGACCCGGCCACCGGCTGGGTCGACGACGAAGCCCCCGTTCCGGTCGCAGTCGCCGTCGAGGCGGAGGACTGGTACGACAGCCAGCACCCGTCTGCCGGCCCCGCATCGTCGATCCACGAGCCGAACCCCGTCGCCCTCGAGCAGTTCTGGGGCGAGGCGGAGAACGACGATTCGTGGCCCGACTCCCCCGAGATCGAGGTGATCACCGACATGTCCGCCCCGAATGCTGAGTCCGACGAATCCGTGCCCGCTTGGGTCGATGACGACGACGAAACCGCCGCATGGGGATCCGAGAATCCCACCGACCTCAGCGTCCCGTTCCCCGCGCCCGGTTCCCTCCCGGCCCACGACGTCGTGCCGGCCGGGTGGACGATGGCGACGCCCGCACAGGGCAGCCCGGTCGTCCTGGACCTCGCCGGTCTCGCGGCATCGGGACACTCCCTCGAGCTGGTCATCGAGGCCAACGGCGACGGCAACGGCGTGCGCCTCCGCTTCGGCTCGCCGGGTGCCGTGACGGCAGCGACCGCCTCGCCGAGGGACGCGGAGTCCGAGCCCGCCATCGTCGACGAGACCGAGATCGAGGCTCCGATCGGGGTACCGGCAACCGCCGAAGAGCCCGAATTGACGGCCGCGGACGAGACCGAGGTCGCCGGACATGTCGACGACCCGCAACCCGTGGCGGTCGAGTTCGACGTCCCGTTCCTCACCGGGGGCATGCCGGAGTCGGAGATCGCCCACGTCGCGATGACCGGCGCCGACCTCGCGGTCGAGGCCCCGGTCATCGATGTGCCCGGCGAGGCCCCCCACCTTGAGATCGCCGCGGATGAACCTGCCGCCGACGCACATCCCGGCGAGCTCCCAGCCGGCGAGGCCCCGGCGATCGCCGAGCTGGAGCCGTCCGACGACCCCGTCCAGATCCTCGCCGACATCCGCGCCAGGCTCGCCGCGCTCGACGGGCGCCGCTAACGCACGGCGGCGGGCCGCGGAACGCGGGAGATGGCGTCCCGCTAGGTTTCGGGGTCGTGGCCTCGCCAGACGCAACGACCCGTCTCACCGGGATCCTCGGCTGGCCCGTCGAGCACTCGCTGTCACCGGCGATGCACAACGCGGCCTTTGCGGCGCTCGACCTGAACTGGGCGTACCTCGCGTTTGCGGTGGATCCGGAGCGCATCGGCGACGCCGTGCGTGGGCTCGCGGCCGTGGGCTGTTGCGGCTTGAACGTGACGATCCCACACAAGCAGGCGGTCATCGGCTGCTGCTCCTCGGTGTCGGCCGCCGTGGAGGCGATCGGCGCGGCGAACACCCTGATCCCCGACGGCGCGGGCGGATTCCGCGGGGACAACACCGACGCGGAGGGCTTCCTCCGGGCGCTCGACGAGTGCATCCCCGATGACGTCGCCGGCAAGCGGGTGCTCCTGATCGGCGCGGGGGGTGCGGGGCGGGCGGTGGCGCACGCCGTCCGCTCACGGGGAGGGCACCTCCTCGTCGCGAACCGGACGCCAGCCAAGGCCGCCGAGTTGGGGGAACCGGTTCCGTTCGAACCGGCCGCGATCGAGGCGGCGGCCTCCGAGGCGGCGCTCGTCGTCAACGCGACGAGCCTCGGGATGGGCGACGCCGACGTCCCCGCGGAGCTCCCGCTGGCCGGAATCGGCCCCGATCAGGTCGTCTACGACCTCGTGTACCGCCCCGGGGGCACGCCATGGCTGGCGTCCGCGGCGGCGCGGGGGGCCCGTACCGTGGATGGCCTCGGGATGCTGCTCCACCAGGGAGCGGCGTCGTTCGAGCGCTGGACCGGCCTCGACGCCCCGGTGGACGTCATGCGCGCGGCGCTCGTCAGCGCCCGACGCTGACGTTCGCCGCGCCCGCATCGACGCGACGCCGGGATCTCACGGCGAGGGCGAAGTCCCGGCGGCCTTGTTTGCCCGAGCCTTCGCCTTCAACACCTCGAACTGCTCGAGCGTCGCCGCGAAGTAATGGCGATCCGTGCCGTCTTCACGTGCCACGTAGTACAGGAACCGGCTCGCTCGCGGCCGGGCCGCCGCCTGCAGGCTCGCGAGCCCCGGGTTCGAGATCGGGCCGGGCGGGAGCCCGGCGAAGCGGCGCGTGTTGTACGGCGAGTCGCTCTCGAGGTCGGCGGCGGTCAAGGGGCGCCACTTCCCCACGGCGTACTGCACCGTCGCGTCGATATCGAGCCGCATGCGGTTTCGCAGCCGGTTGTAGACCACCCCGGCGACGGTCGCCCGCTCGGCCGGGGCGGCGACCTCCCGCTCGACCATCGACGCGATGATCAGCACGTCGAACGGCGTGAGGTTCCTCGACCGGGCGTACGCCATGTCGACCTTCGCGACGTTCGCCTCGTATGCGCGCACCTGCTGGTCGACGAGGAACTCGACGGTCGTCTCGCTCCCGATGCCGTACGTCGCCGGGAACAGGAACCCCTCGAGCGACGTCGCCTTGCTGCGGCCGGAGAGACGCGCGCCGTCTGGACCGGGCTTCGTGAGCTCCAGGTACTGCTGACCGGAGAGGTTGGTCTTCTCCTCCAGAAGGCGCGCCATGTCCTCGCGCCGCAGGCCCTCGGGGAACGTCAGCGGCGTCGGCGGCGGGACGGTCGCGGTCGGGGGCGACGCGGGGTCGCGACCCACCGTCCACGCAACCGCGCCCGCCACTGCCACGACGACCAGCGCCGCCAGGAGTCCGATGATGGGCCTCCGGCCGGCCCGCCGCCGGCGCCGGTGCCGGCGAACGTCGTGGCGATCCCACTGGTCCCGCCCGTTCATCTGCGCGCCAGGAACGCCTCGAGCAGCACGCAGGCAGCGAGGCTGTCGACGCTCGTCGCGCTGCCCGACTCCGCCGCGCGGCGCCCGGCCTCAACCGTCGTGAGGCGCTCGTCCGCGAGCTCCACCGGGACACCGGTCCGCCGGCGCAGCCGGTCCGCGAACGAGGCCGCCGCCCGTGCCTGCTGCCCGACCTCTCCCGACAGGTGACGTGGCTCACCGACCACGATCACGTCCGGGGCGGCATCCGCGATGACCCGGTCCAGCTCCGCCCGTCCCTCGCGACTCTCGACCCGGCGGATCGGCGGGAGCGGGCGCGCGATCGTGCCGGTCGGGTCACTGACCGCCACGCCGGTCCGGGCCCGGCCGTGGTCGAGCGCGAGAACCTTCAGCCGGTCCCCTCCTCGATCAGCGCGCGGGCCGCGTCCAGCGCCCGGGGCAATCCCGCTGGGTTCTTCCCGCCGGCGCGCGCCATGCCGTCACGGCCGCCGCCAGCACCGCCGACGAGCGGCGCCACCTGCTTGATGATCTCGCCCGCGGACAGGCCCGACGCGATCGCCGCAGACGCGAGGTTCGCGACGAGCATCGCCTTGCCGTTGGCCCGTGCGCCCAGCACGATCGCCGCGGCGTCACCCAGGCGCGCCTTCACCTGGTCGCTCACGGCCAGCAGATCGTCCATCTCGTCCGCTTCGACCTCGCGCACCAGCATGCGAACCGGGCCGGCGGCGACCGCCTCCCCGGCCAGCGCACCGGCGTCCACGCGGCCGCTGCGGGCCCGCTTGAGCTCTCCCTCGAGCTGTCGGATCCGCTCGTCCTTCTCGGCGACCCGCTGCTGCAGCTCGCGTTCGCGGTCGTCGTGCCAGCCGACCACCGCCGCGCCCGTGAGCGCCTCGATGCGGCGGGTCCCTGACCCGATCCCACCCTCCGAAACGATCTTGAAGGGGCCGATCTCCCCGGTTCGCGCCACGTGCGTTCCGCCACAGAGCTCCTTCGAGAAGTCCCCGGCGGACACGACGCGAACCAGGTCGCCGTACTTCTCGCCGAACAGGCCGATCGCGCCCAGCGCATCCGCCTCCGCTCGCGGCATGACCTGCCATCCCACCGGTGTGTCCTCGGCGACGCGCCCGTTGACCATCTCCTCGATCCGGGCGCGCTGCTCGTCGCCCATCCGCTCCTTGAGCGTGAAGTCGAATCGCAGCTTGTCGGGCCCGACGTACGACCCCGCCTGGCGGGTCGTGGTGCCGAACATCTCCCGAAGCGCCCAGTGCAGCACGTGGGTGGCGGTGTGGTTCGCCTGCGTCGCCCGCCTGGTTGGGGTGTCGACGTCGGCCTGAACCTCGTCGCCGGCGTCGATCCGCCCGTCGACACGCAGCCGGATGACCTGGTCGTCGCCGACGCGGTAGATCTCGACGACCTCCCCCGACCCGTTCGAACCGATCACGCGCCCCGAGTCGGATACCTGTCCGCCGCCCTGCGCGTAGAACGGCGAGCGCGCCAGCCTGACGAGCGCCTCGCCCCCGTCGAGCGGCTGTGCGGCGGTCACGACGGTGGCGACCGACCATTGGTCGTACCCGACGAACTCGGCGGGCGTGCCGCCGACGGCGAGGGCCTCGGCGGCGGCGGCGGCGGCGTCCTGATCGCGTGCCTGCGCGTCCCGTGCCCGCTCCCGCTGCTCGCCCATGAGTCGCTGGAACCCCTCGACGTCCACGGTGAGTCCGGCGGCGTCGGCCGCATCGAGGGTGAGGTCGAGCGGGAAGCCGAAGGTGTCGTGCAGTCGGAACGCATCGTCGTCCGAGACCCGGTTCCCGGACCGGCCGATCACCTCGTCGAGGAGGCGTTTGCCCTGCGAGAGCGTCCGGGCGAACTGGTCCGCCTCCGCACCGATGACGTCGACCACCTCGGAGGTGCGCTCGGTGAGCTCCGGGTAGGCATCGCCCCAGAGCGCCGCGACCTCCCGCGCCAGCTCGGGCATATCGTCCGGGACCAGGCCGATGCTCGACCCTTCGGCCATGGCCCGCCGGATGATCCGCCGCAGGATGTAGTCGCGACCCTCATTCCCGGGGCGGACCCCGTCGGTGGTGAGGAACGTCATGCCGCGCCCGTGGTCGGCGAGCACCCGCAGGGCGCGATCGTCGCGGTCGCTGGCACCGTACCTGCGGCCGCTCTTTCGCTCCGCCCACTCGATCAGCGGCCAGAACGCGTCGGTCTCGAAGACCGACTGCTTGTCCTGCATCAGCGCGGCGATGCGCTCCAGACCCGCCCCGGTGTCGACGTTCTGGGCGGGAAGGTCGTTCAGCGTGCCGTCGACGGCGCGGTCGTACTGCATGAACACGAGGTTCCAGTACTCGAGGAACCGGTCCGTCCCGGTTGCCGGACCGCCATCCGGCCCGAAGGCGGGGCCCCGGTCCAGGTAGAGCTCCGTGTTCGGCCCGCACGGCCCACTGGGACCGAGCTTCCAGAAGTTCTCCGACTCCCCCAGGGCCTGGATCCGCTCGCGCGGGATGCCCGCCTCGACCCAGTACTCGATCGCCTCGTCGTCGGCCGGCACGCCCGGCATGCCTTCGAACACCGTGATCCAGATCTGCTCCGGGTCGAAGCCGAACACCTCGGTCGAAAGCTCGTAACCGAACCGGATCGCGTCGCGCTTGAAGTAGTCGCCGAACGAGAAGTTGCCGAGCATCTCGAAGAAGGTGAGGTGCCGTGCCGTGCGTCCGACCTGGTCGATGTCGAGGGTGCGGAAGCACTTCTGGCAGCTCGTCGCGCGGGACGCCGGCGGGTGGGCGGTGCCGAGGAAGTACTGCTTAAGCGGCTGCATCCCGGCGATGGTGAGGAGGACGGACGGGTCGTCCTCGTACGGGATCAGGGGTGCGGATGCGACCGCGAGGTGCCCGCGCTCCTCGAAGTACTCCCGGAAGCGGCGCCGGATTTCGTGGGTCGTCATCGGGGTGGCAATGCTACCAGCGCCCGCTCAGTCCCCCCGCCGCGCCCGGCGCATCTCGTCGTCGAAATCCTTCTCCTGGCGCTGCGCGGCGCGTCGTGCTGCCCCGAACGCGTCGTCGATGTCGTTCCACAGCGACGAGAGCTCCTCCGGAAGCCGGCGCGGCCATTCGCGCGGATCCCTCGCGCCGCGGGAGAACAGCCAGGCGGCGAGGAGCGCGGCGAGCCCGAGGATGAACTTCTTCACGCGGGTCGCTTGGGCAGGGCCCAGGAGATCTGCGAGATGCTCGGGCCGCGAAGGCGGTCGCGAAGCTCGGGCGGGAGCTCATGGGGCTCCGGGGAGGCACGGCCGTTCATCGCCGAATCGGCCGGTGCCGGCTCACGGGCGGCCTCCGGCGGGGCGGACGCTGCCGCCACCGGCGCCTCGGCGACGCCGTCGGGACCCGCGGTTCGGCGAGCGCGGAAGGTCGCCATCGCCTCTTTCGCGGCGGCGGCGAACCCGGACGCCTTCCTGACCGGTGCGGTGACGGCGTTCGAGATCGATGTGACGGTCTTCTCGGCGCCCCTGGTGGCGTTGACGGCGCTGACCATGATCTCGTCGACGCGCTGGAGCTCGAGGTTGATGCCGTCGACGGTCGTCTGCGCACGCGTCAGGATCGGCACGACCTCTTCGGTCACCTGTCGGACGCTGACCGACATCCGGCCGAACATCCCGCCGAGCCGGAGGCAGAGGTACCCGATCCCCACCCCGACGACGACGAGGAAGAACGAGAGCGCCGCCCGCAGCACGTCAGCCCACGCGATGTCCACCTTGACCGTTCCCTTCGATGATGATTCCCGCGCCGATGAGCCTACCGTCCCGGTACAGGGCGGCGGTCTGCCCCGGGGCGACGCCGTCCGCGGGGTCATCCAGGGTGACGCGAAGGCCGTCGGCCGTCGGGCGCGCCTGCCCGCGTAGGGCCCTGCCACGGTATCGCACTCGGACGTCCAGTTGGACCCCGTCGACAGGTTCTTTGAGTGTGTATGGACGGAGTTCGAGCTCGCGGGCCGCGAGCCGCCCGCGCGGACCGACGGTGACGGTGTTGGTGGCGGCGTCGGTGTGAAGCACGAATCTCGGGCCGTCGGCGGCGATGCCGAGGCCGCGTCGCTGGCCGACAGTGTACCGCCAGTACCCGTCGTGGCTCCCGACGCGCCGACCGGTCTCGTCGACAACCGGCCCGGCTGTTGCCGTCATCCCGGCGTTCCGCTCGAGGAACGGGACGTATCCGCCCACGCCCACGAAGCAGACCTCCTGGCTCTCGACGGCGTCGGCGGCGGGCAGGGCGCGACGGTAGGCGATCGCGCGGACGCGGGCCTTGGCAAGCTCGCCGAGTGGGAACTCGAGCCGCTCGACGGTGCGGCGGTCGAGCATCGCGAGCATGTAGCTCTGGTCCTTGTCGTGGTCGGCGGCGCGGGCGATCGCCCCCGACTCCACGCGTGCGTAGTGGCCGGTCGCGAGCCGGCGGGCACCGAGGAGCGCGGCGGCTTCGGCGAGGATCCGGAACCGGACGTGGCCGTTGCACGTGACGCACGGGTTAGGGGTGCGTCCGGCCTTGTAACCGCGGACGAAGTCCTCCACGACGCCCACGCGGAAGGATTCCGCGGCGTCGATGGTCAGGTGGGGAATGCCCAGCGTGTGGGCGGTCCTGCGTGCGAGCTGAACGGTCTCGGGCGAGCAGCAGGAGCGTTCGGCGGCGGACGCGGCGGGGTCGTGCCAGAGGCGCATCGTGACGCCGACGACGTCGAGGCCCGCGTCGCGCAGCAGGAGCGCGGCGACGGCGCTGTCGACGCCTCCGCTCATCGCGACGGCGACACGGTCGCGCCCGAGCGGCAGGCCGACGGCGCCGAGGCGGCCGGAGTACCACTGTTCGAGCGCCCGGGCGACGGCGTCGGCGACGACTTCTGGGCCGTGGCGCCGGTCGACGCCGAGGCCGCCGAGGGCGCGGTCGAGGTCGTCGGCCGAGAGCTTGAGCGCCTCGTTGAGGGTCGCGCCGGCCAGGGTCGCGCAGGCTGCGCTGGCCGCTGCGGTCGCTGCGCCGCACCCGAATGCGAGGAAGCGCGCGTCGACGATCCGCTCGTTCCTGATGCGAAGCTGAATGCGGGCGACGTCGCCGCAGGCCACGCTGCCGGATTCGGCGACGGCGTCGGGGTTGGCCATCTCGCCGGCGCCGGCGGGTGCCGCGAGGTGGCGCATCGCCTGAGACGGGTAGGGAGGCACCTGGCGAGGCTACCACGGGGGATTCGGGCCTCGGCCCGCGCGGGCGCCGCGCCCCAGCCGCCGCACCGAGAGGAGGCCCTGCCTAACTTACCCCGGCGTCCCCCCGGCGTCCCCCCGGCGTCCCCGCGAGCCGGACCAGGCGGAACAGCCATTTGGCCGTGCCGCGGCGGCCACTCGTCACGAACATTGGGGTAGTGCCGTGCACGGATTGGTGCAGGTCCGTGTAGCGCTGTTGCACCGTCCCTGTTCAACATGCCGGCAGAAGGGGCGTCGGGCCGGTTCCCAGGCCCCCCGGGGCGCGGAGATCAATCGAACTTGACCGGCGGAGGAGGCGGAAGAGGATGACATTGGACGATCGCCTGGTTTGCGCGCTGTGCGGGCACGCGGGGCGCGGCGAAACGGCCGAGCACCACATGACCCACGGCGTGTCCGTCTGGCTCTGCCCACCGCACCGAACCGCGGCGTTCCTGCGCCGCCGCTGCGGACGGACGTTCACGGCGCGCCTCGAAGCGATCTGGCGCGCGAACGGCATCGCCACCAGCCGCAGGCTCGCCGCCCTGCACGCCCACCGGCGCCGCATGGCCCGCCCCAGCCCGCGTGCCCTCCCCGGCTCCTACTCCTGGCCGCTCATGCGCCGCGAAGCCGAACGCAGATTCGCAGCCGGCGACGCGCCCCGCGACGTGATCAGCGACCTCCGGGGACGCCACGACGACCTGCCCGCCACCGTTCCATCGGTGCGAACGATGCGACGGTGGTTCACCCAGGCTCGGTGGCTCACCACCGAGCCGAACCCCACAACGCGCCGATGGCGGCCGCGGCGCTCATCCCTGCCCGAGCTCCCACCTGGATTCATGCGCGACCCGATCTGGCCGCTCTCCGAATGGTGGATCGACGACACCTGATGACCAGGCGCGGGCATGCCCCAGCGTGCCGTGGGGGGCAAGTGACTGGGCCTGCATTAGCAGGTGGGTGGCGTGCGAAACGGCGCACCGGGCGACGCTTCGACCCCGCCTCCCGTTATCAATCGTGTTGGCTCAGGTCGCTGATCCGACACGCACACGACAGGGCAACCGGAACGTTAGACCCTCCCCCGCTCGATCGCAAGCGCCCCGGCCTTGAACGCGCCGGGGCCCCCCGAAGGGAGCCCCAGACGTCCGACATCCGTATCGGACGAGCCTCAACAGATCCTGCGCGGCCTTGGGATCACCGGGGCCTTGTCCAACGCCTTGAATGTCATCTTGCTGCCGCCCTCCGTCAGCGAGACCAGATTGAACACCTTGGCGTCGATCGTGTACTCGGTCACGCCGCCGCCGTACTGGCCGAGGAGATCCGTCGCCTTCAGGATCAGCGACGTCCCCGACTTCGCCGGCTTCGCGAACCGCACGCCCCGCAGCGAGACCGCAGGGTCGCCGAGCGACGCCAGTGCCTTCGGGCTCGTGTTGCGCGTCCAGCACGTTGCCCCGGCCACCTTCGTGTAGACACCGGTGCGGTTCAGGATGACTGCGACCGGCTTCCCGCCGATCGTGAGCTTCGCGGAGATGACGCGGGACTTCCCGTCGACGAGGCGGATCTGTGCCACGCCGTTTGCCCCTGAGACGCCGCCGAGGGCGCCCTTGATGTCACTCGCGACCCCCGGCACGTTCGCGTACCGGGCGTTCACGCGGCGGGCGAGGGCGATCCCCGCCGGGTCGCCGCTCACGCCGCCCTTGCGGGGCGGGACCTTGATCGGCTGCGGCACCGCGGCGCGCGCGTCGATGAGCGACTGGGCGATGATGTCCTCGTCGACGAGGCCACGCCACACGTTCGACAGCTTGTCGTCGCCCTGGATCACTACCACCGCCGGCGTGTACTTCACCGAGAACATGGCGGGAAGGTCACCGAGCTTCGTCTTGCCGGTGATGCGGTACACGATGAACTTCGTGTCGCGGAACTTCGTGTTCTTCTGCAGCGTGTTGAGCCGCTTCTGGACGATCTCGTCCTCGGTGATTCCGGGTAGCAGGAACGCGACGACAACCGGTCCGTCGCTTCTCAGCGCGCTCTTGACGACGGCGGGTGTGCTCTTGGTCGGGGTGACGAGGTCACCGCGTGTCAGGCCGTCGCCGTTCGCAGCCTGAACCGTCAGCGGAACCGCGACGAGCACGCCGAGACCGGCGAGTGTCGCGACCGCGCGCCCGCGGGCCGTCCTGGCCCCGGTACGCATGTTTCCGTTGTGAGCAGTGTCAGTGGGGGACACTGTCGAACACCTCCACGTTCGATGACCTACTGCTTCTTCGGCAGCAGGTCCCGTGGGCTTAACACCCGCGGGAGGCCAAACGCTCCCGCGGACCGCCCTGCAAATGCGCCGTCAGGAGCCGGTGGAGGGCGCCGTCCGCTGAGCTGGCGCGACGTTCCGGACGGCGAGCTCCCTGAGCTGGCGCTCGTCAACCTCCGACGGCGCGCCCGTGAGCGGGTCCTGACCCGTCGCGGTCTTCGGGAACGCGATCACGTCGCGGATCGACCGCTCCCCGAGGAGCAGCATCACGAGCCGGTCGAAGCCGAGTGCGATTCCGCCGTGCGGCGGGGCGCCCAACCGCAACGCCCGCAGAAGGAACCCGAACTTCTCCTCGGCCTCCACCGCCCCCATCCCGATCGCGGCGAACGCGGCCTGCTGGACGTCGCGATCGTGGATTCGGATACTGCCGCCGCCGACCTCGAGGCCGTTCAGGACGAGGTCGTACGCCTGGGCGATGACCGCGCCGGGATCCGTGGCGAGCAGCGGGATGTCCTCGGGACGCGGGGAGGTGAACGGGTGATGGCGAGAGTCCCACCGCTCCTCTTCGGCGTTCCACTCCACCAGCGGGAAGCCGGTGACCCACAGCGGCGCCCATGTGTCGTCGGGCACCAGGCCGTAGCGCTCCGCGAGACGCACGCGCAGCGCCCCGAGCACCGCCAGCGCAGACTCCTCTGCGTCGGCAACGAGGCAGATGAGATCGCCCGGGGCGGCGCCGAACGCCTCCGCCAGCCCGGCGAGGAACTCCGCCTTCACCGACGCCCGCAGGCCCTCCTCCCCCGCCACGGCCCACACGAGCCCCTTCGCCCCGAGCTCCTGCGCCTCGGTGACGAGCCCGTCGAGATCCTTGCGCGACAGCCCGGCGCCCGCACCCGGCATGCGGATTCCCCGCACGACCGCGCCGCCGGTGACCGCCGACGCGAAGATCCCCAGCCCCGATGCGCCCGCCCGCGCCGTCCAATCGACGATCTCGACGCCGAACCGGGTGTCGGGGCGGTCGGTCCCGTACCTTGCCACCGCGTCGGCGAACGTGAGCCGAGGGAACGGCGCCTCGAGCGTCACCCCCGCCTCGCCGGCCTGGGCGACGAGGATCGACTCCACCAGACGGAAGATGTCGTCGGGCTCGACGAACGACGCCTCGATGTCGACCTGCGTGAACTCCGGCTGGCGGTCAGCGCGCAGGTCCTCGTCGCGGAAGCACCGGACGATCTGGTAGTAGCGCTCGAAGCCGCCGACCATGAGCAGCTGCTTGAACAGCTGCGGCGACTGCGGCAGCGCGTACCACTTGCCCTGCTGCAGACGGCTCGGGACGATGAAGTCGCGCGCGCCCTCCGGCGTGGAGCGGATGAGGATCGGCGTCTCGACCTCGAGGAAGCCCTCGCCGTCGAGCACCTGCCGGGTCACCCGCGCGATCCGCGCCCGGAGCTCCAGGGCCCGCAGCCGCCGCGGGCGCCGGGTCTCGACGTACCGGTAGGCGAGGCGGATCTCCTCGCTCGCTTCCTGCGACTCGTCCTCCACGGAGAACGGCAGCGGATCGGCGGCCGATAGGACCTCGACCGCCGCCGCCCGCAGCTCCACCGCCCCCGTCGCGATGTTCGGGTTGACGTTCTTCGGGTCCCGGGCCGCGACCTCGCCGTCGACGCTCACGACGTCCTCGCTGTGGAACCGGTGGGCGGCGGCGTGGGCCTCCGGCGCCACCTCCGGATCGAACACGAGCTGGATGAGGCCGCTCCGGTCGCGCAGGTCGACGAAGATGAGCCCGCCGTGGTCGCGGCGGCGGTGGACCCATCCGGCCAACCGCACCGTGCCGCCGGCGTCCGCGGCGCCGACGCACGTGTGGGTTCTGTACCGGCCGGATCCGATCATCGAAGCGCCTCCGCGAGCTGGTCGAGTGGGACTTCACGCTGGTCGCCGCTGGCCATGTCGCGCACGGTGGCGACCCCCGCCGCGTGTTCGCGGGGCCCGACGATGGCCGTGTGGCGCGCCCCGAGGCTCGCCGCCTGGCGCAGCATCGCCTTGAGGCCGCGACCGCGCAGGTCGCTGTCGCACCGGATTCCCGCCGCCCGCAGCCGCCGGATGAGCGGCATCAACGCGAGGCGAAGGTCGTCGTCGGGGATCGCAAGGTAGCAGTCGAGGACGGGCTCCTCGCCGGCGAGATCGGCAGCCTCCAAGGCGAGGGTGATGCGCTCCACCCCGCTCCCGAAGCCGATTCCCGGGGTGGGCGGCCCGCCGAGCTCCTCCACGAGCCCGTCGTAGCGGCCGCCGCCTCCGATGCCCGACTGCGCGCCGAGCCGGTCGCACGAGAACTCGAACACCGTCTTGGTGTAGTAGTCGAGGCCACGCACCAGCGTCGGGTCCTCCACATATGCGATGCCGAGGGCGTCGAGCGCCGCCAGCACCCGGTCGTGGTGGGCCCGCGCGGCGGGGCTCAGGTGGTCGAGCACGGTCGGCGCGCCCGCCATGATCTCGCGCACCCGGGGTTCCTTGGAGTCGAAGAGCCGCAGCGGGTTGTCACGCAACCGCTCCCGCTCCTCGGGGGTGAGCCGCTCGGCGTGCCCCTCGAGGTAGGCGATGAGCCTGGGCCGGTAGCCGGCGTGGGTGTCGGGGTCGCCCATGCTGGAGATGTTGAGGGTGACTCCCGGCACGCCGAGCCGGCCGTAGACGTCGGCCAGGGCGCAGATGACCTCGGCGTCGAGGAGCGGGTCGTCGCTGCCGATCGCCTCGATGCCGATCTGCGTGTGCTCACGGTAGCGACCCGCTTGCGGCGCCTCGTAGCGGAACATCGACGCGAGGTACCAGAGCTTCACCGGCAGCTGCAGCTTGTGCATTCCGTGCTCCACGAACGCCCGGACCACCGGGGCGGTGCCCTCCGGACGCAGCGTCAGCGACCGGCCGCTCCCGTCGGCGAACGTGTACATCTCCTTGCGCACGATGTCGGTGCTCTCCCCGACGCCCCGGGAGAACACCTCGGTCTCCTCGAACGTCGGCGTCTGGATGCGCCCGTAGCCGTAGGCCTCGAACACCTCGCGCGCGGTGCTCGTCACCCGCCCGCGTAGGCGGGCCTCCGGGGGGAGGATGTCTCGTGTTCCGCGTGGTGGCATTCGATCGCTGGCTCAGCCGCCGGCGCGCTTGCGTTCCCAGCGTCGCAGCCGCCAGCGGTAGAACCAGCGGTCGAACAGGTACCCGAAGCCCAGCAGGAACAGGAACATGACCGCCACGAGCACCAGGTTCCCGCCCGAGGAGCCGCCGCTCAGCGAGAGGAACAGGTAGAAGACCGCCGAGGCCATCAGCGAGCGGAGGACGACGCTGCGGAACGTCGGCGCCATGGGGGCACCCGCGGGGAGCTTCTTGGTGGTCGTGCCGGCGCCGCCGTCGGCGTGCTTCGCCTCGTGGCGCGGGTTCTTCACGGGTGGCGGGCCGGCGGTCGGCCGGCGACGACGATTCCTGGCGATTGCGTTACCTCCTCGGCTGGTTGCGCCGCAGTGACGCGAGCTGGGCTTCGAGCAGTGGCCCCGGCCGGAACCGGCCGAGCCGGAGCGCGCTCGGGCTCGGCCCCCGTAGCGCGGCCGCCGGGATGAGCCCGACCAGTTCGCTCTCGCCGACCTCCACGCCAAGCCGCTCCGCCTCCCTGCGGACGGCCGCGAGGGCCACCGCGGGCGGGGTGCGGCGGAAGTCCTCCAGGTTCATCGACACCTGGGCGACGCCGGCGTCGGGAAGGTACATCCCGAGCGCACGCAGTCCGGGCGGGCCGCCGCCGGCCTCCCGTACCCGCGCAGCGATCGCGCGCGCCTGGTCGAGCGTCGCCCCGGGCAGCGACACGTTCCAGGCGATGAGCGGTTCGCGCGCGCCGACCATCACCGCCCCCGCCGTCGCGTGGATCCGCCGCGGGCCGTCGTCGGGCGCGATGTGGCCGTCCTCGACGGCCTGGGTGAGCGCCTCGAGCCCGCCGCGGCGGAAGTCATGCGGACGGGTGCGTTCCGGGTTCGTGGCGATCGCGCCGTACCGGAACACCGGGAGCGCCAGTTCGTCGCCGATCCGCTGTGCGATGCCCTCGGCGAGCTCGCACGCCATCGGCAGGTCGTCGGGGGTGAGCGCGACGACCGGGAGGATGTCGAGGGCGCCGATCCGCGGGTGCGCGCCGCGGTGGCGACGCAGGTCGATCCGCTCCATCGCCTCACCCGCAAGCGCCACCATCGCGTCCTGAAGCGCGAGCGGGTCCCCGGCCACCGTCAGCACGCTGCGGTTGTGGTCCGGGTCGGAATGCACGTCCAGCAGACGCACGCCGGGCACGCGCGCGGCGTCGGCGAGGGCGGCCACGGTGGGCGCGTCGCGCCCCTCGCTGACGTTGGGAACGGCGATCGCGACGGGCCGCGCGGGGGCAGGCGGGAGCGCCTCGCGGTCGAGCATTACCTGGGCTCCGGTCTGACCGGTCACGCTATCGTTCACCGGTCACCACCGTGCAGACGCTTCTTCGCCTACTCTCATTCCTCCGACCATACCGCGCGCAGGTGGTCGTCACTGCACTGTCCGCGGCGGGATTGATGGCATGCACGGCCACGATCCCATGGCTCACGCGGCTCATCATCGACGACGCGCTGGGCGACCGGCGGCGCGATCTGCTGGTACCACTCGTCGCGGCGGTCATCGGCGTCGGTGTGCTCCGTATGGCGTTCGCCGCTGTCCGGCGGTGGGTTTCCGGCACGGTGAGCCTCGGTGTGGAGTACGACCTTCGGGGCCGCATGTTCGCGCACATGCAGCGTCTGTCGTTCGGCTACTTCGACCGCATGCCGGTCGGGCAGCTCATGTCGCGCGCCACGAACGACCTGCAAACGGTGCGGTTCTTCCTGGGCTACGGCCTGATCTTCCTGTTCATGAACGCGTTCGCGCTGGTGCTTTACACGGCCCTGCTCCTCACGATCGATCCGCTGCTGACCGCGCTGGCGTTGCTCATGGCGCCCGCGTTGGTGGCGGTTGCGTGGCGGTCCAGCAAACGCACCCAGCCCTTGCTCGTCGACGTCCAGCAACGGGTGGGCGAGGTCACCCAGGCGGCCGAGGAGAGCATCGTCGGCATTCGCGTCATCAAGGCGTTCGGCCAGGAGGAGCGCCAGAGCGGCCGGTTCGCCGCGACCGCCCGACGGGCGTTCGACCGCAGCATCCAGGCCAACCGCATGCAGGCGTTCTATCTCTCCCTGATGGGCTTCCTGCCGACCCTCGGCCTCGCGGTGGTGGTGATCTTCGGCGGCATACGGGCGATCGACGGTCACCTGTCGCTCGGCGAGTTCGTGCAGTACTACCAATACCTGCTGGCGCTGGTGTTCCCATTGCGGATGATCGGCTCGCTCGTGGGGAACGCGCAGCGGGCGGCGGCGAGCGGCCAGCGGATCTTCGAGGTGCTCGACACCGACCCCGAGCTCGCCGAGCGCCCCGACCCGCTCCCGCTCCCCGGAGGCGGCGGCAACGTCTGGTTCGACGGGGTCGAGTTCGCCCACGACGACGCCGGTACGCCGGTGCTGTCGGGAATCGACCTCGACGTCCCGGCCGGCCGAATCGTCGCGCTGATCGGGCCGACCGGCTCGGGGAAGACCACGCTCACCCAGCTCATCCCGCGCTACTACGACCCCACCGCCGGACGCGTCGTGATGGACGGCGTCGACGTGCGGGATCTCGGGCTCGACGACCTGCGCCG
>CAYTRV010000001.1:26982-42581 GCA_964440285.1 uncultured Bifidobacteriaceae bacterium | reverse complement strand
CGTGTGGCCGGCGCGAACGCCGGTGGCGGCAACCGGACCTACAACGCGGTCTACGTCCCGTGGGGCATGGTCGGCGGCCAGATGCAGATCGGCGGGGCCAGCTTCGGTGAGCATCTCGCCACCGCCGCCGGGATCCCGCACATCGTCTGCACGGCGACCGGTGTGAGCCGCGCCCGCTACTACCCGGGCGCGCAGCTCATCACGGTCAAGCTGCTCGCCGAGCCGGGCACCGGCAAGCTGATCGGCGCCCAGATGGTCGGCGGGGAGGGCATCAAGGAGCGCGCCGACTTCCTCGCGTTCGCGATGAAGAAGGGCTCTACGCTGGAGGACATCGCTTGGATGGAGAACGTGTACTCACCGCCGATCGGCGCGCTCTACGAGCCGATGTCGACGGCGGCGCAGAACGGGCTGGCGAAGCTGTGAGCCACGGCGACCAGATCCCCGAGGCCGTCAAGGAGTACCTCGGCCACGACAAGGTCGCGCTGTTCGGCCGCGGTGGGCGTCCCGCGCCGCCCGCCCCACCCGACTCGCCGGCTCGCCGCCACGGCGAGCTCGCCGTGCGCGAGGCGCTCGAGGCGATCGGCCGGCGCGGCTCCCAGCCGGGTGAGCGCCCGGTCGTGGTCCCGCCGAAGCCGTCGATGGCGCGCGCGATGCGGGCCAACAGCGAGCGGGCGCTCATGGAGGCGTCCATGCTGAGGCTTGGCTCGATCCCCCCCCAAGTCCACAGCACGGCCATCTGGAGCAAGCTGTTCGTGCCGTTCTGGCAGGCGATCCCATGGGGGCTGAAGCGCCGCCTCCTCAGCGTCGCGTCCGGCGTGAAGGGGTGGCGCCGCTCCGGCTAGCGCTCAGGCGGGCGAGCAGGAGGGAGCGGGCCCCGCCGACGTGACCCTGCGTCGCGTGGCCCATGCCGGCAGCGGGACGGCCCGACCTTCGCGGCATACGGCCACGGCCGCCGGTGCCGCCGTCCAGGCGGCGAGCGATCCGCTCCCGGCCGACGCCGTGCCGGCCACCGGAATGGCCGAGACGATCACGCTGCCGCCGTCCGCGTGCCGGCGGGCCGCGCGCAGCGCCCTGACGCCGTACTTCGCCGCTGCGTAGACGACCCCGAGGGCGGGGGTCATGAGCACGCCCACCCAGAGCGGGATCTCGAGGCTCGAGCCCATGAACGCGTAAACGTATGCGTGCGGGGCGGAGCCGAGCGCGGTCGCCACGATGAACGTGGAGAACCGCACGCGCGTGAGCCCGACGAAGTACGAGAGGAAGTCGAACGGCACGCCCGGAACGAACCGGCCCAGGAAGATCGCGGCAAACGCGTGACGCTCGAGCTTGCGGTTGATCTCGTCGGCGACGGTGAATTGGCGGCAGATGCGCTCTGCGAAGCGCCGTCCGAATGTGCGGGCGATCCAGAAGCAGGTCGCGCTGGCGGCGATTCCGCCCACCCAGGTGATGGCCATGCCCCACCACGTGCCGAACACGGCGCCGTTGACGAACGGCACGACGAAGCCGGGCACCGGCGCCACAACCGCCTGCATCACGTTCAGCGCGATCGACGCCACCGGAGCGAACACCCCGAAGCCGAGGATCATGTCGCGCAGCGTCTCCTTGTCGCCGCCGGCCAGCGCGGTGAACGTCGCCCACGTCCCGGGATGGACGAGCACGGCGATGCCGAACGCGACTGCGAGCACGACGGCGACGAGGGTGGCGGGGTGGCGAACGGCGAGCTTCGCCCGCGAAGCGATGGCGTGACCCATACAAGAGGTGTTATCGGCAGGAACGGCGGCGACACGAGCCGCGCACCGTGCGCGATGACGCCAGCGCTACTCCGTGAGGCGCGTCGGAAGCTCAGGCGGCGGCAGTTCGATCGTCCGGGTCCATCCCCGGGCCAGGGCGTCGCGCTGGCACAGTGCGCACACGGGGCGACGGTGCTTGCGGTGACCGGGGTCGTCGAGGAACGCGAACTGCTCGCCCGCGAGCATCCCCCGGCCGCAGATCTCGCACCTGCGGCCCTCTGCGCGGAGGCGGCTCACTCGGCGCCGTCCGAGTCGATCTGGGCGATGCGCAGGTCGATGATCGTCGTGACCTCCGCACCCAGGCCGGCGCCGGCTGCGATCTCGCGGGCTTGCGCGTACCGTTCCCGCGCGCGGCCGAACCGGGTCGGGCTGTCACGGTTCTTGATGATGTTGTCCCCGGACAGGAGCAGTTGCCGCACCCTTGCACGCACGGCGTCGGGATCTTCGGGAACGCCTTTCACCCCACGAAATCTAGCGAGAAGTTCCGGCAACGGCCGCAGTTCGAAGGAGGAGTTCGACCACCCGCGCCGCCTCGATCGTCGACGGTGCGGGCGACCCGCCGGCGTCGACGACCACGAGCCGCGCCAGGGGCTGATCGATCCCCTCGAAGCGCCAGACGCCTGGCCCGCGCTCGAGCCGCTGCAGGTCGGGGAGAAGCGGGGTGAGGTCGTGTCGCGGGACCAGCGGCCGCGACACGTAGTGCACCCAGGTCTCGTAGCGGTGCTCGAGTCTGAGCATCCCGTCGGTCGTCGCCGTGAGCACGCGCATACGGTCGGTCCGCGGGTGGGTGGCCATCCGGGCCAGCCGCCGCGGCGCGCGGATGACGGCAAGGTCGGCATCCGGGACGTCCTCGATGGTCGCCTCGCCGGAGTCGAGGGCTGCGAGGTCACGCTCCACCCGCTGCCATCTCGGCGCCCAGAGTCGCCGATAACGATCCGGATCATCGAGGAGGTCCGCGACGCGTGGCAGGAGCGCACGGCAGATGCCGCCCGCCGGGTCGCGACCCGCACGGTTGAGGGCACGAATGACCTCAGGGAACGGCGTCGTCGTCCGCTCCGCCATCGCCATGAGCCCGATGGCGCACCGAGCGGCCCAGGGGTCGCTCCAGGTGTGAAAGTCACCGGCCTCGGCCGCGGCGACAGCGAGGGCCCTGCGCGGCCCCGGCCCCGGGCGGTGCAGCACGACCCAGGCGGCGAGCAGGCCGTCCTCATCGAAGTGGTTGTTGGTCACGACCGCGACCTCGACGCCCCCGGCTGGCTGGTCGACGTACCGCAGCGCAATCTCGGTGCTGGTGTCAGCGGCGAGCTGGGAAGGCGTCCCGCCGTCCGGCCAGTGCGACAGGCCGAGCGTCGTGCCCTCGCGCAGCGGACCGTCGACGACGATGTTCGGCCGGTCGCCGACGTCGTCCCACGGCACGAAATCCGCTGTCGGGGCGAGGCGCGGCAAGGTGATCAACCAATCCTCGGACATCCTCGCAACCCTACGGCGTCGGTGGCATACTGGCCGCCGTGGACTGGCTGGTCGACCACCAGGTGCTGATCGCGGTTCTGGTGCTCGCTGCACTGGCGGCGGCGGGGCTCGCGATCCTGGCTGTGCGGGCCATCGGGCTCGTTCGCGTCGCCCGTGCCGGGATGCGAACCCTCGAGCAGCCGGTCGCCGGGATCAACGACGGCCTCGCCGACGCCGAACGGCGGATGGGGGTGATCGTCGCCGGTCAGGACGAGCTCGCGGTGGCGCTGGATCGCGTGGGCGCCCACGCCGGTGAGCTCCGCGTGCTGCTCGACCATGTGACCCGCGCGCTCGGTGTGCTTCGCGCCCCGTTCAGGTACCTCGGACGGTGAGCGGCGACCGAGTCGCGGTCGTCGACGTCGGGTCCAATTCGACGCGGCTGTTCCTCTGCGAGGGTGTGAGCGCCGAGGGCCCGGAGGGCGAGCGGATCGCCACCATCACCGCGCTCCGGCGCGGCGCGGCGTCCGACGGGACGATCGCCCCGGACGCGCTCGGGCGGCTCGGGGACTGTCTCGACGACTTCGCCGACAGAATCGCGGCGTTCGGGTCCGACGAGGTGATCGCCGTCGGGACCAGCGCGGTGCGCGACGCGCCGAACCGCGATGAGGTGATCGCCCTCGTCGATGACCGCCTCGCCGTCGATCTGCGGGTGCTGGCCGGCGCGCACGAGGCCGAGCTCTCGTACTTCGGCGCGCGCCTTGCCGTGCGCGGCGACGGTCCGGTGGTGGTCATCGACATCGGCGGGGGGTCGACGGAGCTCGTACGAGGGGACGCAGCCGGGCCGCAGACCGCCGTGAGCCTCGACGTCGGTGGTGTTCGGTTCACCGACCAGTTCCTCCACGACGACCCGCCGACGCTTGCGCAGATCGCCGCGCTTCGCGACGAGGTCATGGGCATGGCCGTGCCGACGTTCGCGGCGCTCGGGGACGCGGCGCCGCTCGTCGGCGTCGCGGGGACCATGACGACGCTCGCGGCGATCGCGAACGGCGCCTATGACCCTCGGCAGGTCCATGGTGCCGTCCTCGCGGCGGTGGAGATCGAGGACATCACCGACCACCTCGCCGGTCTGGCGCTTGCCGAGCGCCGACTGGTGGCGGGCCTGCACCCGGATCGGGCACCCTCGATCGTCGCCGGCGCGCTGATCGCATGCTGCGTGCTCGACGCCGCAATGGTCGACGAGATCGCCATCAGCGAGCGCGACCTCCTCGACGGGGCGGTCCTTCGCCTGTCCGGCGTCTAGAATCCTGGTCATGTCCGACGCCGCGCACAGCGAAACCCCCTTGGTCGAGGAGGCGGGTACGGGGGAATCGCAGGAGGAGGCTGTCCACCTCGTGGAGGGCCTCGCCGACGCGCTGCGTGGCATCCACCGTCCGCAGGACGAGCGGCGCCTGATCTTCGCCAAGGGCGAGAACTACCGCCACATCCGTCACGCGCAGATCCTCGAGCGGTGGCAGATCCTCCCCGAGCCGTGGGCACGGCGCATCGAGCAGACGCGGCTTTCCGCCGTCGATCGGACTCCCGGCCCGGCCACGTTCGGACGATAGGCTGCGCCGGCTCCGGCCGGAGTGGCGGAACTGGTCAGACGCAGGGGACTTAAAATCTCCCGCCCCGCGGGGCATCCGGGTTCGACCCCCGGCTCCGGCATCCAAGTCGAACGGGCGCGCCCACCGTGGGCGCGCCCGTCTCGGTCATTCGGACTGCACGGGCCGCGGCCCTGCAGTGCTACTTCTTCTTCTTCCTACCGCTGGAGTCGACGGTCTCCTTGAGCACTGCGCCGGGGGTGAACTTGGGCACCGTGCGGGCCGGGATCTGAATCTTCGTCCCGGGGTCGCGTGGGTTGACACCAGTTCGTGCGGCGCGCTTCGCGACGGAGAACTTGCCAAAGCCGGCGAACTGAACGTCCTCGCCGCCCTTGAGCGTGTCGCTGATCTCGTCGAGAACGGCCTGAACGGCGCGCCCTGAATCGGCCTGGCTCAGGCCAGTCCGCCGGGCCACCTTCTGGACGAACTCAGCCTTTGTCATAAGGGTCATTCCTTCCGGAGAGAACGGCGAGTATTTTCGGCCGGCTATTGTGTCGAAGCCACAGGCCGATCGGCACGCTACCAGCCCGGCCCGGACGGCACAATCGTTTTCCCATGCGGCTTCTCGCGCCTCTTGGGGGGTCGGGGCACGCCCCTCGATGGGGCTGCTCACCGACCCCTGCGCGCTGCCGATCGGCGCGTCGCCCGAAGCCCGCCAGGAGCAGGCATTTTGAGGCCGTTCCCAGGCGGTGCCGTGCGAGGTCGCGCTACTCCTCGTCCTTCGCCCGGGCCGCGTTCGCCATCTGCGAGATCTCCGAGACGACGTCCTCGTTTGCGAGCGTCGTCACGTCGCCGAGCTGGCGCTGCTCGCTGATGTCGCGCAGCAGCCGGCGCATGATCTTCCCGGAGCGGGTCTTCGGGAGGTCGTCCGTGAGCACGATTGACGCCGGCCGTGCAATGGGGCCGATCTTCTTGGCGACATGGCCGCGCAGTTCCTGGATGAGGTTCTCGTCGCCGACGATGCTCGCCTTGAGCGTGACAAAAGCGGCGATCGCCTGACCGGTCGTCGCATCGGTGCGACCCACGACCGCGGCCTCGGCGACGGACGGGTGGTCGACGAGTGCGCTCTCGATCTCGATCGTGGAAAGGCGATGGCCGGACACGTTCATGACGTCGTCGATGCGCCCGAGGAGCCAGAAGTACCCCTCCTCGTCTCGACGAGCCCCGTCGCCCGCGAGGTACCGGCCGGGATACGTGCTCCAGTAAGTGCTGACGTAGCGGTCGTCATCGCCCCACAGGGTTCGCATCATCGCCGGCCACGGCTCGGTGAGCACGAGGTACCCGCCCTGGCCGAGCGGGACGGTGTCGCCCGCCTCGTTGACGACGTCGGCTTGCACGCCGGGGAACGGGAACGTCGCGGACCCCGGCTTGAGGGGTGTGAGGCCGGGTAGCGGGGTGATGAGGATCATCCCGGTCTCGGTCTGCCACCAGGTGTCGACGATCGGGCAGCGGCCACCGCCGATGTGCGTGTGGTACCAGATCCACGCCTCCGGGTTGATCGGCTCCCCGACCGATCCGAGCAGCCGCAGCGACGACAGGTCGTGCTTCTCGACGAACTCGGTGCCCCACTTCATGAACGTGCGGATCGCCGTCGGCGCCGTGTAGAGGATGGTCGCCTTGTAGCGCTCGGCGATATCCCAGAGTCGGTCCTTGTCGGGGGTGCCCGGCGCGCCCTCGTAGATGATCCCGGTGACGCCGTTGGCGAGCGGGCCGTACACGATGTAGCTGTGGCCGGTGACCCAGCCGATGTCGGCCGCGCACCAGTAGACATCGTCTTCGCGGATGTCGAAGATCTCACGGTGGGTGCTGGTGACGCCGACGAGGTAGCCGCCGGTGGTGTGCAGGATGCCCTTCGGCTTGCCGGTGGTGCCGCTCGTGTAGAGAACGTAGAGCGGGTCCTCGGCGTCCATCGCCTCCGGCGCGCACTCTCCCGGCTGCTCGGCCGCGACTTCGTGGTACCAGTGGTCCCGGCCGTCCGTCCAGCCGACGGGGTTGCCGGTGCGCTGCACGACGACCACCTTGTCGACGGCGGGGCAGTTCGCCAGCGCGTCGTCGGCGTTGACCTTCAGCGGGACGATCTTGCCGTTCCGCCACCCCTCGTCCTGGGTGAGGACCGTGGTGCAACCGAAGTCGATGACGCGGTCGCCCAGCGCCTCGGCGCTGAACCCGCCGAAGACGACGGTGTGGGGTGCGCCGATCCGGGCGCAGGCGAGCATCGCGACCGGGAGCTCGGGCACCATCCCCATGTAGATCGCGACGGTGTCGCCCTTGCCGACGCCGAGCGCCCGCAGCGCGTTTGCGAGACGGCAGACGCGCTCGTAGAGGTCGCGGTAGGTGATCGCCTCCGTCTCACCGGGCTCGCCCTCCCAGTGGTAGGCGACCTTGCCGCCGCGTTCGGCGAGATGCCGGTCGAGGCAGTTGACCGACACGTTCAGCTGGCCGCCGGTGAACCACTTGAAGAACGGGGCGTTCGACCGGTCGAGCACCTGGTTCCAGGGCGCCATCCAGTCGAGCTTCGCCGCCTGCTCCGACCAGTACCCCTCGAGGTCCCGGCGGGCGCGCTCGTAGATCTGCGGGTCGGTGATCCGGGCGCGCGCCACGAACTCGTCGGACGGCGGGAACACCCGCTCCTCGATCTGAAGCGCTGAGATCGTCGGGCCCTGGTCGCTCACGTCGGACTCCTTCGCTTCGGGAATGACGGCCCGGCGATGCTACAGGCGGCATCCTGGCCGCGTTGTACGGTTTCGCTCCATGGAGATGCACGAGAACGAACAGCTCATCTGGCGCGGCCATCCGTCGGCGCGGTCGTCGATCGCGTGGTATCTCAAGTGGGGCTTCCTGGCGATCCTCCCGGCGGTGATCGCCGGGATCTTCAAGGCGAACGACCGCGGAACCGGCATCGCGTACTGGAAGTGGACGGTCATCTCGATCGGCCTGCTCGCGCTGGTGGTCGTCATCGACATCCTGCGCCGGGCGTCGATCGATTACGTCGTCACGAACCAGCGCATCCGCATCCGGCGAGGCATCCTCTCGCGGCGCGAGCAGTCGACGCTTGTCGAGCGGGTCCAGAACATCAATACGTCGCAGAGCCTGATCGACCGGCTGCTGGCCGTCGGCGCGGTCGACTTCGACACCGCGGGGACGGAGGCGAAAGAGGCAAGCTTTCGCTTCGTGGGGGTTGCGAGCCCGCACGACCTCGTGCGGAGGTTCGAGGCGCACCTCACGGAACAGCGAAGGCCCCCGGCGAGCTGACGCCGGTCAGTGCAGGCGCCGGCGTAGGGCGGGCCGGGCACGCAGGCGCAGCCGCGCCAGGTTGAGTGACGGGCGTGGTGCCGGTGCGGGGCCCGTGAGGAACCGGGCGAGCGCGGCGGCCGGGAGCACGACCGCCAGGCCTCCCACGATGTCGAGCAGGTAGTGGTTGCCGGTCACGACGATCGACGTCGCGACCAGCAGGGGGTACGCGAGCCCGAGGATCCGCGTCGGCCAGTGTGCGGTCAGCCGCCACAGCGCCCACGCGACCACGGGGGCGAGGCCGACGTGCAGGCTCGGCATCGCCGCCACCGGGTTGTAGAACGCCTGGATGAAGGGGTGCTGCAGGTCGAAGAACGTCTGCTGGGTCACGGTGTCGGAGGCGACACCGGCCAGGCGCGGCGGCGCCATCGGCTGCAGCGCGTACCACACGAGCCCACCGCACCACGACAGGATCGCCAGGTTGCGGATGAGCGGGTAGGCGGAGCGCCGGTACCGGTACACCAGGAGCAGGGTGAGCGGAAGCACGACGACCTGGCTTGCGGGGTAGAACAGGTTCCAAAACGCCATTCCGAGATGGTGATCCATGAAGAAGCCCTGGACGTCCTGCTCCACGAAGATTCCGAGGCGCTGCTCGAGTTCGATGAGGCCTGCCGCGTTCTCCTGGGCCTCCACGAGCGACCCGCCGAAAACGCCGCGTACGAGCGAGTACAGGCCGTAGGCGGCGAGGGCGATTGCCAGCTCCCGCCGGCCGCTGCCGAGCGACCGGGCGACCCGGCAAACCGGTTCGTACCATGGCGCCTGGCGGGCCATCACCGTGAGGCTAACACCGCTCCGGGTCGAAGAACCACGACGGGGATACGACGGCTCTGCTCCGGCTCGAATTCGTCGAGCCAGACGAACCCCTCCTGCACCGCGCGGACCACGACCGTCCAGTGCCCCGGATCCCCCGGCGCGTCGATGTGGAGCGTGAGTGTGCCTGTGTCGCCTGGGCGAAGCGGACGGCGAAGGCGGGTGCGGGGCTCGTCGCCGAGCTCGGTGCCATCCGGGGAGATCCACCGGTGGGTCAGGAGAATCGGGTGGGGGGCGAAGTCGCTCGAGAGCCACCCGTCGCCGGTGTTCGTCAGCGTGACCGTGACCGCCAGCCGGTCGTTGGGATCGACCTCCCGCCGCGTGGTGTCGGTGTCGATCTGCAGGGTGGGCGCGACGACGTAGCGTCCGCGCGGCGGGCGGCGGATGCGGTTCGCCGCGCGGACGCGCTGCCGGGCCTTGAGCCGGCCGAGCGTTGCCTGGGCCCCCCGCATGCCGCTCGGCGAGTCGCTTCCGGTGGCCAGGAGGTCGACGATGCCCGTCGCGCCGAGGATCCGGCCGAGCGTTGCCCTGTCGCGGAGGGGGATGACCGCGCCACGGCCCACGATCCACCCGAGCTGGTAGCCGAGGTCGTCGAACGCGTCGAGGAGATCGTCCGTCGTCGCCCCGTCCTGCTGGCTGAGCGTGACCGGGTTGCACTCCACGATCAGCGTGGGGCGGAAGCGTCTGAGGGTTTCGCGAGCCCCGCGCAGCACCCGAACCTCCGACCCTTCCACGTCGATCTTCACCAGGTCAACCCGCCCGATTGCGTTGGTCCGGACCCAGCCATCGAGAGTGATTGCCGGGATCCGTACCGCGGTGGTGCTGCCGCGATCCGCGACGCTCGCCCCTCCGGAGTGCTCGTGCATGTACGAGAGGGAGAGCTCGCAGGGACGGTCGTAGAGGGCGACCCGTTCGACGCGTACGTTTCGCATGCCGGTTCTCGCGATGTTGGCCTCCAGCCGGTCGGCGTTCGGCGGCGCCGCCTCGAACGCGACGACTTGGCCAGCCGGAGCGAGATGCGCCATCGACAGCGTGATGGCGCCGGCGTTCGCGCCCACGTCGAGTGCGACCCCGTTGCTCGGCAGCAGGCGGGGCAGGAGGGTCGTGAGGTGCCGTTCGTACCATCCGCCCCACCGGCGCATGCCGTCGGCGATGTCGACGCCGACGTCGATGGTGATCGTGGGGCCGCCGGCCGGCAGCCGCAGCGGAGCCTCTGGCATGCTCGGCAGCATGCACGATCTGGTGGTGGGCTCTGACGGCGTTCGACGGTGCGGCTGGTGCGGGTCGACGCCCGACTACGTCGCATACCACGACGACGAGTGGGGCACGCCGGTCCTCGACGATGACCGCCTCTTCGAGAAGCTCTGCCTCGAGGGGTTTCAGTCTGGGCTGTCGTGGCTCACGATCCTCCGCAAGCGCGACGCATTCCGGCGTGCGTTCGTGGGCTTCGACATCGCGGCGGTCGCGCGGTTCGGTGCCGCGGACATCGAGCGGCTCCTCGGCGACGCCGGCATCGTGCGCCACCGCGGGAAGATCGAGGCCGCGATCGGCAACGCCGTCGCGGCGGCGCGCGTGCAGGAGGAGGGCGGCTCGCTCGCCGATCTGGTCTGGTCGTTTGCCCCGACGGGTCGGCGTCGCGCGCCGCGTAAGATGAGCGATCTGCCCGCTGCGACGTCCGAGTCGACGGCGCTCGCGAAGGAGCTGCGCCGACGCGGCTTCCGGTTCGTCGGCCCGACGACCGCCTACGCGTTCATGCAGTCGATGGGCCTGGTCAACGACCATCTCGTCGGCTGCGCCTACCGTGACGAATCGACTCGAGGGCGGACCTCAGGTTCAAGTTGACATTGATATAGGGCTCCGACTGCGTGGCGATGGCTCGCGCGGCGGAACCCAGCCTGGGGATGTCAAATGCCTGACACGTGACGCGCTGCGAGCAAGCCGCTTCGCACCGCTCCTTCCATGGTCGCCGGCCAGCCGGTGTCGGTCCACGCCCCCGCGAGGACCACGCCGTCGACCGGTGTGCGCGTCCCAGGACGCCTGGCGCCCTGGCCGGGGGCGGCGGCGAACGTCGCTTCCCGTTCCTTGACGCAGACGGCCCGTTCGACTGTCGCCGACGCAGCCCGGGGGAACAGCGTCCGAAGCTCGGCGGTGATCTGTTCGATCAGCACCCGCTTTTTCTTCACCACCTCGTCCCGGGCGCCGCTGATCGACACCGCCAGATGCTGCCCCGGTCCCGGTAGCCCGGCCATCGACGTGCGGTTGAAGACCCATTGGGCGGGGCTGTCGACGACGGCGGTGAACAGACCGTCCATCACCGGACGGTCGAACCACACGTGGACGTTCACGATCGGCGACGACCCCAGCTCGGGGTCGTCCGGCAGTGCCGGCAGGCACACCTCACGCGTCCGTTCCGGCGGCAGGGCCAGTACCACGGCGTCGGCCGCCAGAACCTCCCCGCCGGTGAGGGTCACCGCACCCCCCTCGACGGAGGCGACGCCCTGACCGGTCACGACTCGCGCGCCATGCCTGTCGAGGAACCTGCGCGCCGGCGGGTCAACCAGGCGCGTGAGCCCGACCCGCGACCAACCGATCGCGGAGCCGGTGCGCGTGCGGAAGAACCCCTCCTGGAACACAAACGTGGCGAGCGCGGCGGACACCCGGTCGCTGCGGTCATTGCACGTCGGCAGGACGATGAGGTCCCAGAACCGCTCGATCGCGCCGACCCCCTGGCCGTGCGCGATGAGCCACTCCGCGAACGTGATTTCGTCGAGCTCGGCGCGCTGCGACTCGCGGAGCACGCCGAGCGCGAGCAGCGCCCGGACCGCGGCCGCCTTCTCGGTACGGGAGAGCAGGGGATAGGTGGCGAACGACGGGCCGAGGTGGAGCGGCGCCGGCAGGTGGGAGGCCCGCAGGGCGCCCGCCCGCCCGGCGCGGTCGCGCACCGGCGCGTCGAGCGCCCGCTGCAGGGTGGCGTCGCCGTACGCGCCGATGAGCTTGAGGAACGCGATGTATGCGGTGCAGCATCCGAGGAACACGTGCTGGCCGTTGTCGACCTCCACGCCGGCTTCGTCGTCGGTGAAGCTGTAGGCCTTGCCGCCGAGGAATGGGCGACGCTCCACCAGGGTCACGTCCGCGCCGAGCAGCGTCGCCTCACATGCCGCGGCGACGCCGGCCAGGCCCCCGCCGCACACCACCACCCGCCGCCGGCTCACCTGACGGTGAGGGTGTCGAGCGTCTTCTGCCCCATCAGGGCGAGCTTGCGCGGGGTCGACAGGGCGACCCGTTCGCCGAACACGTCGTAGTCGCGCGCCTGGATCTCGTGGAGGATCGCCTTGTAGAGGCCGCCGAGCATCGACACGCACGCCCGCGCACGGCGGTCGAGCATCGGCAGGAGCTGCTCGCCGCTTGCGAAATACTCGCCGGCGCGGGCGGCCTGCGCCTCGAGGAGCGACCGTGTGCCGCCGGTCGCGCGCCCGGCGAGGATGTCGCCGTCGGTCACGCCGTGCGCCGCCATCTCGTCCTGCGGCAGGTAGATGCGGTCCCGCCCCGCGTCCTCGGCGACGTCGCGCATGATGTTGACGATCTGCATCGCCACGCCCAGGTCCGCCGCGCGCCGCGGGGCATCCGGGTCTGTGAAGCCGAAGATGTGGAGGCTCACCAGGCCCACCGCGCCGGCGACCCGGTCGCAGTACGGCTTGAGCTCGTCGAAGCTCGCGTACCGCTGGGTGGTGAGGTCCATCTCGACGCCGTCCAGAAGCGCGTCGAGGTGCACACGCGGGATCGCGAAGCGATTGACCGTGTCGGCCAGCGCGACGAGCACCCCGTCGCCGGGGGGCGGGGAGCCGGCGTAGACCGCGTCGAGTTCCCCGCGGAGCTCCGCGAGCGCGGCGAGCTTGGCGTCGAGGGGCCCCTCTTCGTCGACGGCGTCGTCGGCGCGGCGGCTGAACGCATACGCCGCGTAGATCCCCGCGCGGCGCGGGTTCGGCAGCAGCACGAAGCCGTAGTAGAAGTTCCGCGCGGCGGCGCGGGTGATCGTGCGGCAGCGCTCGTAGGCCGTCTCGACGGTCATCGTGCTCTCCTGCGAAGGGTGCCGAGGAGCACGTCGAGTGCGATGCGCGCACGGCCGATGCGCCCGGGCGCCGGCCGGTGCGACAGCGTGTCGTAGTCCTGGCGGGCGATCGCGTTGCACAGGGCCAGACCGCCCGCGCTGAACATCCGGATGTCGAGGCGCGCCCGCCACGGGACCAGCCGCCACAGCGGCGCGCCCGCCACCAGCTCCGCGCGGGCCCGTGCCACCTCGAACGCCACAAGCTTTCGCACGCGGTCGTTCGCTCGGGGTTCGCGGAGGTCGGCCTCGGCCACGCCGAAGCGCGCCATGTCCTCGGCCGGCAGGTAGATGCGGTCGCGCTCGTCGAGGTCGCGGCGGATGTCCTGCCAGAAGTTGACGAGCTGCAGGCCGATGCAGGTGTGGTCGCTCAGCCCGATACGGCTTGCGCTCGGCTGTCCGAGGACCTCCAGCACCAGGCGTCCGACCGGGGTCGCGGAGTGGTTGCAGTAGCGGATGAGGTCGCCGAATGTCTCCCAGCGCGATTGGCGCTGGTCGAGGCGGTTCGCCTCGATGAGCCGCAGAAACGGGTCGGGGTCCATCCGGTGGCGGCGGATCGTCTCCGCGAGCGCCTGCAGGCGCGGATCGTGAGGGTCTCCGTCCCAGCAGCGGTGGAGGTCGATCTCGAACGCGTCGAGCGCGGCAAGCCGTTCGGGCGCTGTGGTAGACGCGCTCGCCTCGTCTCCGATGTCGTCCACCCCACGGCAGAAGGCGTAGATCGCCTGCATGTCAGCGCGCAGGTCGCGGGGGAGGAGCAGGAACGCGACGGGGAAGTTCTCGTCGTGGCGGCGGGTGATCGCCCGGGCGATGCGACTTGGGGGGGCGGCGGTCGTCACGTCAGGTATCGCCCGAGCGCGGCGAGGGGGAAGTAGAGCCGGTAGTAGTGGTACTTGATCATGAAGTCCCCGGGGAAGCCGGTGCCGGTGAACGCGTCCTCGAGCCATTCGCCGTTCGATGATTGATGCTCCGTCAACCACCGTACCCCTCCGGCGACCGCCGGATGGTCGCGGTCGGCGGCGAGCAGCGCAAGGAGCGCCCATGCCGTCTGCGACGCAGTGGACTCGCCGCGCCCGACCCAGGCCGGGTCCCAGTAGCTGTCGATCCGCTCGCCCCAGCCCCCGTCGGGGTTCTGGCGGGAGGCGAGCCAGTCGACCGCCCGCCGCACATGTGGCCTGGTCATGTCCTCGCCCACCGCGCGCAGGGCGGGCAGCACCGCTCCCGTCCCGTAGATGTGGTTGACGCCCCAGCGCCCCCACCAGGATCCGTCGGGGCGCTGCTCGCGGAGGAGGTAGGCGATCCCGCGTCGGACGGCCGGATGCGTGCTCGGGACGCCGGCGACGGCGAGGGCCTCGAGGATGTGGGCGGTGACGTCCTCGGTGGGCCAGTCGAGCGTCTCGCCGAAGTCGCACACCGGGAATTGGGTCATGATCCGCCGGTCGTTGTCGACGTCGAACGAGCCCCAGCCGCCGTTGGCGCTCTGCATCGCGAGCAGCCAGTCGATCGCGCGGGTGATCGCGCCGTCTCCCGGGAGGACTCCCGCCTTGACGAACGCGAGGATCACCTCGGCGGTGTCGTCGGTGTCGGGGTACCACTTATTGGCCATCTCGAACGACCACCCACCGGGGCGTCCCCGGCGCGGGATGGCGTGCCAGTCGCCGTAGCGGGTGATCTCCTTGGAGCGCATCCAGTCGATCGCTCGGCCGGCCGCGGGATGTGCGGCATCGATACCGGTGTCGGCGAGCGCGACGGTGGCGAGGCACGTGTCCCACACCGGCGAGACGCATCCCTGCATCCGCAGGCGCCGCCCGTCGTCGATCACGAAGCTGTCGAGCCCTTCGAAGCCGCGCTTCATCGCCGGATGGTCGACCGGGTAGCCGAGGGTGTGAAGCGCGATCAGCGAGTACACCCACGGGGGCTGGATGCCGCCCCACGACCCGTCGGCCTCCTGGCGCTCCAGGATCCACCGGGCGATGCGGCGGTAGGCGGCGTCGGCGACCCGTCGCGGTCCCCGCCGCCCCCACGCGCGCGCCAGCGGCTCGGCAGCGCGGAACACGCGCGTCCACGGGCCGGGGGTGCGCGGCGGCGGTCCCGGGACCGAGCCGGGGGCCTCCACGAACAGCTCGTCGATGCCAGCCGGCTGGGGGTAGGTGGGGTTGCGCGACAGCACGACCATCAGCGCGACGAACGTCTGGCGCGCCCAGCACGCGAACCGGTAGACCGACAGCGGCGCGCGCGGCGGCAGGAAGATCATCTCCGGCGGGAGGTACGGCAGCGCCTCCCACGGGTACTGGCCCATGACCGCGAGCCACAGGCGTGTGAAGAACCGGGTCCGGTTGACGCCGCCCATCGACCGCACCAGGTCGCGGGTGCGGACCATCCGCGGGTCGCCGGCCGGGACGCCGGCGAGGCGCAGCGCGTAGTAGGCCTCCACCGCGATCGACAGGTCCGACGAGCCCTTTCCCGGCGCCGCCCTGATCCTTGCAGGCCGCTATTCCCTGGAGCGCCCGCTCGTCA
>CAYTRV010000001.1:0-26972 GCA_964440285.1 uncultured Bifidobacteriaceae bacterium | reverse complement strand
GCGTAGTAGGCCTCCACCGCGACCGACAGGTCCGGTGGCCCGCCGAACCACACCGGCCAGCTCCCGTCCTCGCGCTGGGTCTCCAGGAGCTCCGCGGCGACTTTGCGCTTGGTGTTGTCGTCGGCCCGGTCGAACAGGCAGAGCAGGAACAGGTGCTCCGCGGTCATCGTGGCGTTGGATTCGAGCTCGGCCCACCAGTAGCCGTCGGGGTGCTGGAGCCCGAGGAGGTGCTCGCGTCCCCGCTCGACGGCGGCGGTCGCGGCCAGGCGCAGGTCGGATGCGGTGGTCGTCATCCGGCGGCGCCTGCGACGTGCGGGTGCTCGCCCATGGAGGTGCCGGTCCACCAGTCCACGGCTGCGCGCAATGCGTCGATCACCGGCGATTGGGGGAGGCCGAGCTCCTCGATCGCGCGCCGCGACGAGTAGAACATCCGCTTGCGGGCCATGAGCGCCCCATCGAGCGGTGCGAAGGGCTCCCGCCGCAGCAGGCGCCCCTCGACGAGCTCCGAGATCGCGGCGGCGCCGATCGCGACCGGGTGGGGGATTCGGCGGGTCGGGGCGGAGCGGCCGCTGACCTGGGCGAGGGTCTCCAGGATCTCCCGCAGGGTCATGTCGCGGTTGCCGAGGATGTATCGCCGCCCGGGGCGGCCGCGCTCCAGGGCGAGGCGGTGCCCGGCGGCGACGTCGCGCACGTCCACGACGTTCAGGCCGGTGTCCACGAACGCCCGCAGCCGGCCGCGGAGGAAGTCGCGCACGATGCGCCCGGTGGGCGTCGGTTTCCAGTCGCCCGGCCCCACCGGGGCGCTCGGGTTGACGATGACGGCCCACAGGCCGGTGCGCGCCGCCTCGGCCACCATGCGCTCCGACGCGAGCTTCGACCGTTTGTAGGCGCCGATCACGAGTGCCGGGTCAAGGGGCGTGTCCTCATCGCCCGGCGCGCCGTCGCCGGGGAGGCCGATCGTCGCCACCGACGAGGTGTGGACGAGCCGCGCGCCGCACGCGCGGGCGGCGGCGATGGCGTTCGCGGTGGCGGCGGTGTTCGTCCGCTCGATGAGCGCCGCTTGGTGGCGGGCGAGCGAGTAGTGGGCGGCGACGTGGAAGATGGCGTCGCACCCCTCGGCCGCTCGCTGCACCGCCTGCCGGTCGACGACGTCGCCTGCCACCGGTTCGGCCGCACGCGGCCAGCGCCGGTCGCCCAGGCTCTCGGGACGCACCAGCGCGCGAACCCTCCATCCGTGGTCGACGAGCTCCTGCGCGACGTGATGGCCGATGAAGCCGGTCGCGCCGGTGACCAGGGCCGTGTTCACGCCCCGAGCCTCGCGAGGAGCGCGCCGAGGTTCTCCGCGAGGGCGCGGCCGGCGCGGTCCGCGCCGCGTCCCAGCCGCACGAGGCGGGGAAGCTCACGCGGGTGACGTGCGAGGAAGAGGGCGAGCCCCCGCCGGTCGGGGCGGCCGAGGTGATCGAGCATCGCCGCGATGTCGGGGATCCGGTCGCGGTAGCCGTCGCTGACGGCACGGATTGCGAGGAAGGGCACGTCGGCCTCGTGCGCCGCCCTGGCGAGCGCGGCACTCTCGAAGTCCACGGCCAGACCGCGCAACGCCGCCCGATCGGCGGGCGTGCGCGCGACGTCGCGCGCGCTGACGAGCGTCCCGCGCCTGCCGCTCGCCGCCGCGTGCAGTAGGTCGTCCGCATCGAACGCCCTCCCGGTGTTCTCATGCACGACACGTTCGGCGACCACCACGTCACCGATCCGCAGCGCCGGCGTGAGCGCGCCGCAGAACCCGGTCGCGATCATCGCCCGGAGCGGGCGGAGGGTGAGTCGCTCCGCGAGAGCGGCGGCCGCGTCGGCGCCCATCCCGCTGACGTGGATCTCCACGCCCGGACGCTCGAGCCCCGCGAGCGCCCGCCGCTCGATCTCCAGCGCGCACACCACGGCGATCGGCCCGTCCGTGTCAGCAGCTCCAGATGCCGGTCACGGCACTACCCCCGTGCGAGGGTCAGGAGATCCTTCGGGCTCTTGAACGCCTCGAGGATGGTGGTGGCCTCATAGCCGCAGTGCATCAGGCAGTTCGCGCACCGCGGGTCGCGGTCGGTGCCGTACGCCTCCCAGTCGGTCCCCTCGTAGAGCTCCTTGAGGCTGCCGACGTGCGCGTCGGCGAGAAGGTAGCAGGGGCTCCGCCAGCCCTTGACGGTGTACGTCGGCATCGACCACGCCGAGCACCGGTAGCTGCGCTTGCCCTGCAGGAACTCGTGGAACAGCGGGTTGTTGTAGAACGGGATGTCGAGGTGGTCGCAGCGCTCGTGCACCTCGGAGTACAGCCCCTGGGCCTCCGTACGGGCGAGGAACTGGTCGCGGTCGTGGGTGACCGACTCGTAGTCGTAGCCCGGCGATGTGATGCACCCCTCGACGCCCATCTCCTTGAGGAACTGGAAGAGCTCCACGTACTCCTCCGCGGGCGTGCCGCGGAAGATCGTCGTGTTCGTGCATACCCGGTAGCCGAGCTCGATGGCCTCGCGCATGCGGGCCGTGGCCTTCTCGAAGACCCCCTCGCGGTCGACCGCGTGGTCGTGGACCTCCCGCATGCCGTCGATGTGCACCACGAACGCGAAGCGGTTCGACGGCGGGATCCGGCCGAACGCCCGGTCCATGAGCAGGCCGTTCGTGCAGAGGTAGACGAAGCGGCCCTGAGCCGTGATGCCGTTGACGATCTCGTCGATCTGCTTGTGGATGAGGGGCTCCCCGCCGGGGATGTTGACGATCGGCGCGCCGGCCTCGTCCGCCACCCGCAGGCACTCCTCCACGCTCAACCGCAGGTGGAACACGTCGTCGTACTCGCGGATGCGTCCGCAGCCGTGGCACGCGAGGTTGCACAGCTCGAGCGGCTCGAGCATGAGCGTGAACGGGAACATCTCGCTGCGCTGGATGAGACGCTTCTTGATCAGGTAAGTCGCCATCCCCATTTCCAATGCGACCGGGCGTTTCGGCACGTCAGTTCCTCGCTGTGGGGGCTTCGTCTGCGACGCCGTCGCCCCGGACCAGATGGGGTGTCCCGGCGAGGTCCGCGACGCTGGCGGCACCGACGCAGAACATCGCGATGCGCAGCCCTTCGATCATACCCCGGATCCGCTCGTCGACGGCCCGCCGGGATACGACCGCCGCCTTGAGGAGCGGGGCGGCGAAGCCGGCTGCGTCCGCCCCGAGCGCGATGCACTTGGCGGCGTCGAGGCCGGTGCGAAGCCCGCCGGATGCGATCAGCAGCCCGTCGGGGAATCCACGGCGGCATGCGACGACCGATTCGGCGGTCGGGATGCCCCACTCCCGGAACTCCTCCGCCACGCGAACCATGACGGGGTCGTCGATGCGTCGGCGCTCGACCTCGCTCCAGCTCGTGCCGCCCGCGCCGGCGACATCGATCCCGCCGACGCCGACATCGGCGAGGCGCCGGGCGATGTTCTCCGCGATGCCCCAGCCGACCTCCTTGACGATCACCGGCACGTCGATCGCTGCGGCGGCCTCGCCGATGCGGTCGATGAGTCCGGCGAACCGCGAGGTGCCCTCCGGCTGCAGCGCCTCCTGCAGGGGGTTGACGTGGATGACGAGCGCGTCGGCGTTGATCATCCGGATGACCTGCCGGCACCGGTCGATGCCGTCCGGGCTCGCGAGCTGTGCCGCGCCGAGGTTCGCGAGCAGCGGGACGTCTGGGGCGAGCTCCCGCACCTGGAACGTCTCGGCGAGGTCCGGGTCATCGAGTGCGGCGCGTTGCGAGCCGACGCCGATCGCGACACCGGCGTGCTGCGCGGCGGCGGCGAGGATCCGGTTGATGAGCCCACCCCGCGCGACGCCGCCGGTCATGCAGGAGATCAGGATCGGTGCCGCCAGCCGTCGCCCAAGCAGGGTCGTCGCGGTGTCGACACCGTCCAGGTCGAGCTCAGGCAGCGCCTGATGAACGAACCGGTACCGCTCGAGGCCCGTGGTGAGACCGCCGAAGCCCACGTCCTCCTCGATCGCGATCCGGATGTGGTCGGCCTTGCGGCCGGAGTGATCCTGCGCGCTCACGGTGGGGACGCTACCCGAGCCATCCGACCTGGTCGTCGGCTCTCCCGTGAAGGGTGCCGCGAGCTAGACGACGACGAACGCCATCCGCCGGTCCGGTCCAAAGCGATAGACGGCAAAGTCCTTGTCGAAGCTGGCGACCCGGGTGATGCCCAGACGGTGCATCACGGCGAAGCTGGTCCGGTCGACGAGCGAGAACTGCTGATCGGGAAACCGCTCGCCGATCGAGGAGGCGACCTCGAGGTCCGCTTGGGTGGTGATCTCGATTCGCGCGATTCCGCTTCGCAGCCCCCGCCAGAAGCGTTCGGCGGTCCGCCAGCCCGCCCTCCTCGACACCAGGAGCATGGTCTCGACGAGCACGTGATCTGTACAGACGAGCGGCTCCTCGCCATCCACGACCGCCGCCGCCCGTGCATGCCCGATGTCGTCGTGATCGACCGCCGCGTACAGGACCGACGTGTCGACGAACACGCTCAACGCCGGCGTCCGGTGCGTGTGACGCCTGCGCGAACCTTCGTCTCGAGGGCCTCCGCGAGGTACGCGTCCTTGTGGCGGGCGATGTCGGAGCCTCCGGACCCGAACAGCCCGATGATCTCACTGGCGTCCACCTTCGCCGCCGGCGTCGCCAGGTCGTCGCCGACCACGCGGCGGATGTACTCCGCGAGTGAAATCCCGAGTTCCGCTGCCCGGAGCTTTGCGCGCCGGTGCTCTTCGGCGTCGAGCATGATCTGCGTGCGCACCATCATGATGGTGCCATCATAACAGCACTCTAGGCGGCGGTGCTCCCAGGTCGATCCCTCAGTGCGAATGCCGCCGCGAGATCGCGGAACATCGCCCCCACGCGAGGGGTCTCCGGTTCGATGTGGACGGGCAGGCCGTGCTCGAGCAGCGCGTCGCGGGTGACCGGACCCACGGCGACGACGCGGCTTGGTGCCCCTCACCACGACGCGGGCGGCGCGGAGAGCGCCAGCCGGGGCTCGATCATGTCGGTGCGCGTCGCGGCGTCGAGCGGGTGGAGCACCGGCTCGGCCAGCTCGCTCAGATCCCGTTCGGGGAGGGCCGCGCGTTCCGCGTGGCCAGGTACCACATTGCCGTCCTTCGCCTGCGCGGGGGCGGCGTCGCGGCGACACAGGCCGGGTGTCCTCACCGGGGAGGCCCGCTCGCCGACGGCATCGTCGGGCCCGACTCCGTCGTGGGCCCTCCACGCGGGGCGCTTCGCGCTCCCCACCGGAGTGGCCGAGGTCGGCGATTGCGACATCGCCGTCCACCCGTGCCGCCTCGATGCACGGGGCGACACCCTCGTAACCGTCCCGGCGCCTCGTGGGTGAGACGGGCCGCTAGCTCTGCCGCGCGAAGATGAGCTCGGTGAGGGCCGCGAGGTCCTCCGTCGGGCCGGGGACGGCGGCCAGGAGGTCGACGGCCCTCAGGTGGCTCTCCGACGCGAGCTCCCTGGCCCGTTCGAGACCGTAGAAGCTGACGTAGGTGACCTTGCCGCGCCGTTCGTCCGCGCCGACGGCCTTCCCGAGCTCATCCTCGTCGCCGGCCACGTCGAGGATGTCGTCCACGATCTGGAACAGCAAGCCGAGCTCGACCGCGAAGGTCCGCAGGGCCGCGTCGACGGTGGCATCGGGCTTCGCGTAGGTGAGCGCGCACCGGACGGCGGAGGCGATCAGCCGGCCGGTTTTCAGCAGGTGGACCTGCCGGAGGGCGTCCGCCGACCCCCGCCCGTGATCGCGCAGATCCAGGAACTGCCCGCCGACCATCCCGTTTACGCCGGAGGCCGCCGCGAGCTCGGCGATGATCCCCACCCGGGTCGCGGCACCGCCCGGCTGCCGCTCGGCGACCAGCCGGATGGCCTCGGCGAACAACGCGTCTCCGGCGAGGATCGCCGCGTCCTCGCCGAATGCCCGGTGGCAGGTCGGCCGGCCCCGGCGCAGATCGTCGTCGTCCATCGACGGGAGGTCGTCGTGGATCAGCGAGTAGGTGTGGATCAGCTCCAAAGCCGCGGCCGTCGGCAGCACCTCGACAGGATCGTGGCCGAGCCCCTCGCAGGTCGCGAGGCACAGCACGGGCCGGATCCGCTTCCCCCCCGCGAGCAGCGAGTACCGCATCGCGTCCACCAGCCCTTCCGTGCCGACGGACTCGCCGGCCTCGCCAGTATTGGCGAAGTCGAGGTCCTCGAGGAACTCGTCGACCAGTGTGCGCAGGTGTTCGGGGTAGCTCGTTGCGTGCTCCTCGACGGGGCCAGGGCGCATGGATGCTAGCGTCGAGGCGATGCGCGCACTGATCCTCCACGGGCCGGGTGACCTGCGGCTGGAGGAGGTCCCGGAGCCGCAGCCCGCCCAGGGCGAGGTGGTCCTCGACGTCGAGTACGCCATGACCTGCGCGACCGACGCCAAGATGCTCCGCAACGGCCGCCACCCGGCGCTGCCCGAGCCGCCCGCTGCGTTCGGTCACGAGGCCACCGGTCGTGTCGCCGAAGTCGGAGCCGGGGTCGAGGGGTTCGCGGTCGGTGATCCGGTCGTCGTCGCGAACTCCGCTCCCTGCGGCGAGTGCTTCTTCTGCCGCCGCGACCGCCCCAGCCTCTGCGAGTCGCTGGTCTACCTGTCGGGCGCATTCGCCGAGCGTCTGCTGGTGCCCGCCCGGATCGTCGCGAAGAACATGCTCCTCAGGCCGGATGGTCTCGATCCGCGCCTGGCGGCGATGATCGAGCCGCTCGCGAGTGCCATCCACGGGGTGGAGCGATCCGAGGCGGGCGACGGCGACACCGTGATCGACCTCGGCGGCGGCGTACAGGGGCAGCTCCTCACCGCCTGCCTTGCGCGCCGCGGATGCCGCGTGGTGGTGTGCGACCCTCACCCGGAACGTCGTACGCGCGCCCTGCGCTTCGGAGCCGAACGGGCTGCCGGCGCTCCCCGCGACGACGCCGGTCTCAAGGCCGCGCGAGCCGAGACGCCAGGCGGCCGCGGGGCGGATGTGGTGTTCGAGGCGGTCGGCCGCCCGGAGACCTGGCAGGCGGCGGTGGCCCTTGCCCGGCCGGGCGGTGAGGTCAACCTGTACGGCGGATGCCCAGTCGGCAGCACGGCGTCGTTTCCGACCGAGCCGCTCCACTACGGCGAGCTCCGCCTCCAGGGGAGCTACCACCATACGCCGGCGGCGGTGCGGGCCGCGCTCGACCTGCTCACCGCCGGTGTCGCGCCGTTCGCCGATCTCGTCGGCGAGCCGGTCGGCCTCGAGGACGTGCCGGCCGTGCTCGCCGCTTCCGGAGCGAAGCGCCCCGTGATCCCTTTTCTCCAGGCCCCTACTTGAGACGCTTGGCGAGCCGGCGGATCTCGGCGTAGCCCTGGGACTCGGCGCGAAGACGCGCGATCTCCTGCTCCTGGTGACGCACCGCGCGGGACAGCTCGTCGAGCGCGGCGCTCGCCTTCGCGAGTGCCGCCTGCACGTCGCCGCCGCTCGCCCCGCGGCCACGACGGGTGGGGCCCTCGCCGCGGCGCCGGCGCGGGCGAAGCGCCGCACCGCGTTGACGGGCCACCCGGTAGTAGTTCGCCGCCACGGTCCCGGATTCACGTCCGGTCCGGGCGGAGATGTCACTGAACGCCTGTGACTTGTTCATGCCGCCGGCGACCAGACGCTCGACCTCGTCGAAGATCTGATTGCCGATACCCCCGCGTTCAGTTGCATCGGTTGTCATCGAACTGCACTCCTTGTCGTCAGTATGCGTAGACCCTGACTTCTATCATCATCACAGTGCACGTCATTCTGCAAGTGGTGATGGAGTATTGAAGCGGGGGTTCGTGCGCCGGCGACATTACTCGAGGAACAGGGCCATCGTGGCCGTGAAGCCGTGGAGGAACGTCTTGCCCCCGATGGGGCCGATCTCACCGTTGCAGAACATGCCGGCGGCGGGCACGCCGAGTTCGTCGACGATCGCGGAGGCATCATGATCGGCGGTCCCGAACATACGGGTGCCGCGGCCATTGCAGCTGAACACCAATCCGGCCGCCGGGAGGAGTTCGCCAACGGCGTTACGGGCTTCGCGAAGGGCGAGGCGCAGGTCCTCATCCGCCGACCCGGCGTCTCTCACGTGCAGACGGAACGTCTGACCCACGCGAACCTGTTCACCGATATAGACCGCGCCGGTCTCAGGGTCGCGACCGTGGATTCCGCGAACGAGGAAATCGCCTCGTCTGTAGTCGGGCTGGTTCTCATTGATGACAAGCCCCGCGAGCAGCGGCTGGTCGAGAAGTTGACGTTCGTCATCGGACAGCTCGTCGACGACGCGAGTGATCTTGTCGAATGCGTTCGTACCGGCGAGCTCGGCGACGACCGGTCCGCCCCCGGCGGTGATGACCATGTCCGGGCCGATCGGGGCGCAGCCCTGCGAGACGACGGGGACGATCGACGCGCCGGGGAGATCCGCGCCGACCCCACCATCGAAGTGGACTTCGCGGTCGAGGAACAACACGTGCTCGCCGGGGCGGGCGCCGCCGGAGGCCAGGCCGCCGACGATGGCGGGCCAGCCGCGCGAGTTGTGCTGCTCGATCATCAGGTCGGCGGGGAGCGTGAACGGGTCAGCCAGGACAATCAGCGGGGTCTCGTCCGTCGCGACGCCGATCGCATCGGGCCAGCCGACGATCTCATCGCCGTCGGACGACGGCTCGACCGCGAGGCGGAACGTCTGGACGGCGACGTCGGGCAGCGCCGCGCACCACAGCGACAATGCCGGGCCGTCCTCGATCTCGTGCCCGTCGCCGATGATCGCCTCCCCGGTGCAGCCGATGAGCCGTTCCGGGGCGAGATGGGTGTGGATCGCCTCGAGGAGCGACCAGGGGTCGGCGCACAGCTGCGGCGACGCGAAGATGACCGCGAGGCTCGGGCTCGCGCCGCCGAGGGCGGCGCGAGCCCTGGTGGCGACATCGGTGGCCGCCGCGACCGGATCCGGGTCAACGGAGAGCGCGACGGCGAACTTCGATATGCGGGTCACCCTGCCAGTGTCACCGATTGCGAGGAAATTTGCGACGAGGCCTTGACCCGGGGCCTTCGGATTTGCAGACTTGGGCGGCACACACCGCTCGGGCAGGGCGGCAGCATCTGCTCACGCCAGAGCCACCCCAGGGTGGCTCGAAGCGTTTCAAGGGGCGCGATCGGGCATGCGCCCCGGCGCCGGCCGGGCTTCGAACGGGTCGAGCACCTTGCGCGCCTCGTCGAGCTGGTCGGCTCGGACGAGCACCTCCCGGGCGCCGAAGCCGAAGAAGTCGGGGAGGTCGAATCCCATCGCCCGGCGCGCGAAGGCAGGGATGTCGGCCTGGCGAAGGATGTTGACCATCAGGTCCGCCTGAGGTTCGTGACGGGCGATCTTCACCATCACCCACGGTGGTGGCGAGGCGGGCTTCGGCCTGCGGCGTCGCCAGAGCATCACAACCTCAGCTCGCGAGGTCGCTCGCGTCGCCGCCGCCCCGCGAGGAACGGGATGATCAGCGCGGCGCCCGCGATGAACCCGTAGACGTGCGCCCAGTACGCGACGCCCCCTTCGCCCTCCTGTGACTGCCCGCCGATGTAGAGGAACTGCAACGCGATGTACGCGCCGAGTACGATCCACGCGGGCAGCCGGACCGGGACGATCCCGACGATCGTGAGGATCCGGGCCCGGGGGAACAGCACGAAGTACGCGCCGAGCACCCCCGAGATGGCGCCCGACGCGCCGATCAGGGGGATCGCCGAGTCAGGGTTGGTGAGCGCCTGGCCGAGCGCCGCCAGGATGCCGCACAGCAGGTAGAACGGGAGGAACCTGATCCGGCCCAGCCGGTCCTCCACGTTGTTGCCGAAGATCCAGAGGAACAGCATGTTCCCGAAGAGGTGGAACCAGCCGCCGTGGATGAACTGATGCGTGACCAACCCCGTGAAGCGACCCTGATCGCGGTTGCGAAGAACGCAGGCGTCATCTCGCGGGGCCTGCCCGTCGAGTACGCGGTCGGGTACGACCCCGAACTCGCACACCATGCCGGATTGCGACGCGTTGAACTCGGCCAGCGTCTCGAACGTCTGTGGGTTCGGCTTGGTCGACTGGTAGGCGAACAGCAGGATGCTCAGGGCGATGAGGGCGACGGTCAGCACCGGGAACCGGCGCGTCGGGTTGTCGTCCTTCAGCGGAAGCACGGAGGGTGACGTTACTCGGTGAGGACGTACGCGAGAAGCGCGGCCTGCGTGTAGAGCCGGTTGTGCCCCTGTTGCCAGGCGGCGGAGCGCGGACCGTGAAGGACGTCGTAGCTGATCTCCAGGTCATGGTGCGCGGGAAGCGGGTGCAGGGCGACGGCGTCGGGCGCGGCGCGCTCCATGAGCGCGGCGTCGAGCCTGTACGGCGTGAACGTCCGGATGCGCTCCGCCTCGCGCTCCTCGTCGCCCATCGACACCCAGGTGTCGGTGTAGAGCGCCAGGGCGCCGTCGGCGGCCTCCCGCGGGTCACGGACGACTCGCACTCCGCCGCCCCGCTCCGCCGCGAGCGCGTTCGCCCATGCGATCGTCTCGGCGTCGGGGTCATACCCCTCGGGGCAGGCGCATGTGATGTCGAGGCCGAGTTTCGCGCCGACGACCACCAGCGAGATGCAGCAGTTGTTGCCGTCGCCGAGGTAGGCGATCGGAACGCCGGCGAGGTCGCCGAACCGCTCCCGGAGGGTCAGGACGTCGGCGAGCCCCTGGCAGGGGTGGTGTTCGTAGGTCAGCGCGTTCACAACCGGAATCGACGCGTAGCGCGTGAGGTCCACCAGCTTCTCGTGCGGGCCGGTGCGCAGCACGAGCGCGTCGACCAGCCCGGACAGGATCAGCGCGGTGTCCTCGATCGCCTCGCCGCGACCGAGCTGCATGTCTGCCGACGAGAGGTAGATCGCATGTCCGCCGAGGCGTACCGTCGCGGTCTCGAACGCCACCCGCGTCCGCGTGGAGGGGCGCTCGAAGATGAGCCCGATCACGCGGCCCTCGAGCCATTTCGGCCACTCGCGCCACGGGGTCTCCTTCAACCGCGTCGAGAGGTCGAGCACCGCCTCGATCGCCTCGGTCGAGTGGTGCCGGAGGGTGAGGACCGACCGTCCGGCGAGATCGGGCTGCGGGGTGGGGCGCTGCATCACAAGTGTCCTGCCTCAGAGAGTTCGGTGGATGTCCGGGTCCAGGAATGTCCGTCCTGCGGTGACGCGCGTGGCGAGCGGCTCGCGGGGTGTGAACCGCCCTCCGGCGTCGCCGGCCAGGGCGTCGAGCCGTGCGGCGACCGCGGCGAGCCCCTCCACGTCGGCCCAGGCCAACGGCCCGTCGCTCCATCCGGCGCCGAGTTGCATCGCGACGTCGATGTCGGGCAGCGCGCAGATGCCCTCCTCGAGGCATCGGCACGCCTCGTCGAACGCGCCGAGGTAGTACCGCTCCGCAATCGCCGGGCCGAGGTCGTCGGGTGCGCCGGGCTCCACGCCGGTCACGAATCCGGCCCCGGACTTCTGACCCAGCCGGTTCTCGGCCACCTGATTCGCGAGCGACGTCCCGGCGGCGAACCGATCGCCGTAGGCGGCCTGCAGGTCGCGCTGGACGTGCAAGGTGGTGTCGAGCCCGATCAGGTCGCCGAGTGCGAAGGGGCCCATCGGCGCAGGGCCCAGCTCGACGACCGCCCCGTCGGCGGTCGCGCGGTCCGCTCCCACCTCGTCGGCGCGGCGGTAGGCCTCGCCGAGCGCCCGCACGAGGATGCGGTTGACGAGGAACCCCGGGCACTCCACGACGCGCACCGGGACCTTGCCAAGCCGCGTGGCGATGGCAACACCCTGGTCGATGACTTCGTCTTCCGAGTCCTCTCCCCGGATGACCTCCACGAGCCGCATCACGCTGGCCGGGTTGAAGAAGTGCAACCCGAGGACGCGCTCGGGACGCGTTGTCTCCCGGGCGAGCGTCGTGATGGACAGCCCCGAGGTGTTCGAGGCGAGGATCGCCCCGGGCTTCGCGGCCGCGTCGATTCTCCGCCAGAGGTCGCGCTTGAGCTCGAGGATCTCGGGCGCGACCTCCACCACCACGTCGCAGCCACCGATCGCGGCGACGTCCGTCGCACCGCGTACGCGGGAGAGGATCGCCTCGGCATCCTCCGCGCTCATGCGGCCGCGGTCGACCCGCCTGGCCCCGATCGACCGGATGTGCTCGATGCCTCGGGCAACGGCGGCGTTGTCGATGTCGACGATGACCACGTCGCAGCCGGCGGCCGCGGCGACCTGCGCGATCTCGCTGCCCATGACCCCGGCGCCGATCACGCCGATCGATTCGAATCCCAAGAGACCACCCCCGCGTTGGCGGGCAGCTGGAGGAAACGCCCGCAATTGCGCCAAGTCTACGGATTGACAGCCGACCTGGTCCGTACGCTCGGTCGTCAGTCCACGAGTGTGAACACCCGAACCTCCAGCGCAGTCGCCCGCCGCCGGCATGTCCGGGCGGTCGGCCTGCTGCTCGTCGCCCACGGCGCGTGTGCCCTGGTCACGATGTTCGTGGCGACCTCATTCTGGCCGGCGTTCGCGCTCCCGATCGTCGCGGCGTTCCCGCTCGCCGGGCGTGCCGGACTGGCGGTGTCGCTCGTCGTCGCCGCGTCGGTGTTCACCTACCTCTCGGGCGAGCCCGGGACGGCGGGCCCGCAACTCACGGTGGCGTGGTTCGCGTTCGGGCTCGGGGGGCTCGTGGTGGGTGCGCGGCACGGAAAGGTGCGCCGCGACCTGGAGCGCGTCTCGGGGGCGTCGCTTCGCGACCGTCTCACCGGGCTCTACAACTTCGCGTTCTTCTCCGACGCGCTTCGTCGGGAGACGCAGCGGGTCACCCGCTACGGGGGTGCGCTGACCCTGGTCCTGTTCGATCTCGACGCGTTCAAGTCGTTCAACGACACGCACGGGCACGAGGCGGGCAACCGCCTGCTGGAGGCTGTCGGCGGCACGATCGAGTCATCCCGCCGGTCGGCCGACATCGCCGCCCGGTTCGGCGGCGAGGAGTTCGCGCTCCTCGTCCTCGGCGGCGCGTCATCGGGGGCCGAGGCCGCGGAGCGAATCCGGACGGCGATCGCCATGGTCATCGTGCCGGTCGGCAACGGTCAGCACGACGGGCGGACGATCTCGGCGGGCGTCGCGAGCTACCGCCGCGGGGACGCCCCGGAGGCGCTGGTGGAGGCCGCCGACCGGGCCCTTTATCTCTCCAAGCGACGCGGCCGTAACCGGGTGAGCGTGTCCGAGCAGGCCGAGGCCGCCCGGGCCGCCGGCGCCTGAAGAGGGCGGCCGCTCGCACGGCCCGGTGCCGGGTCGCCATAATGACGCGTCATGGCGGAGCTCAGGTCGTTCGACCGGCGGTTGGGGCAGCGGATGCGCGATCGGCTGACGGCGTCGCCCGGCGGAGCCCGGGCGTCCCGCGCCGCGAGCGAGGCGCTCGCGGCGGCGCTCGAGGCGCTCGTCGTCGCGATGTTGACCCGCCCACGGGCGCGCCGCGCCGGTCTCGAGGCGCTGCTGGCGGGAGCGGCTGCCTCGACCGTTGCGCGGTTCGCGCGCGATGCCATCGCCAGGCCCCGCCCTGGCACGCGACCGGAGGGCGGGTTCCCGAGCCGTCACGCCGCCGCAGCGGTCGCGATCGCCGGCGCCGCGACGCGGCATTACCCGCGGCTGCGTCCGTGGCTCGCCGCGGCGACCGTCGCGGGGCTCGCAGGACGCGTCGCGACGGGGCATCACGACCCGGGTGACCTCGCCGGGGGCGTGTTGCTGGGGTGGTCGGTCGATCGGCTCGTCGCCAGGGCGACCCGGTGACGAGGCTCGCCGAACGAGCCGTGACCGCGGCCGCGCAGTTCCTGAGCGGCCTGCTCACCGTCGTCGGTGTTGTCGGCCTGCTCAAGACCTCGTTGTCGGACTTCGCCGCGAGCGACGGTGTGAACTTCATCGGCGTAACGGTCAACCCGTTCACGAACCTCCTGCACCTGGGCGCCGGGCTGGTCGGCATCGCAGTGGGGACGCGACTCGACCGCGCGCATCGCTACCTGGGCGCGTTGGGCGTCGGGGGCGTCGTGTTCGCGGTCCTCGAGTTCATCCTGGGCGACTCGGGCTCCGACATCTTCGGGCGCGACACGGACCTTGCGATCGCGCAGCTGATCCTCGCGCTCGGCGCGCTGGGGATCTGGTTCTGGGCGCGCCCGACCGCGCAGGCGCGCGCTTCGCGGGCCGGTTAGCCGACGGCGAGCAGGGCGTCCAACGCGACGCGGCAGGCGTCGAGGCCGGCCTGCCGGCGCTGCTTCGCGCCGAGCCATCCGGGGTCGGCGCCGACGAGCTGGTTGGAGACGATGAGCACGCACCCGGCCCGGGCGCCGTGGCGCGCGGCCAGCGCGAACAGGACCGCCGCCTCCATCTCCACCGCCAGGATGCCCCGCGCCTGCCACGCCTCGTTGCGCCCCGGCGTCAGGTCGTAGAAGACGTCGGTGCTGACGATGGTCCCCCGCGCGACCGGCCTCCCGCTCACGCCCGCCGATTCGGCGAGCGCCTCGGTGATCTCGGGGTCGGGCGGCGGGGCGACCCCGCCAGTCATCGCAAGCCCCGCCCCGTCGTCGGCGACCGCGGAATCCGCGACGACCAGCGACCCCGGATCGAGATCCTCCTGCAGCGCCCCGGCCGTCCCCGCACGCACCAGCACCTGGGCGCCGAGCTCGATGAGCTCGTGCACGACGATCCCGGTGCTACCGCCGCCCATGCCTGTGGTCTGAACGGTCACTGGAACGCCACGGTAGGTGCCGGTGAACCCCAGAAGGCCCCGCGTCTCGGTGACGGGCATCGCCGCCTCGAGGAGCTCCATCGCCACGAGTCGGGAGCGGTCCGGGTCGCCCGGGCACAGCACCAGGGGCGCCTGCTGCTCGGGACGGGTCTGCAGGTGAATCGCCACGGCGCCAGGCAGACTAGTGCGATGGGGGAGACGCTCGAACGTCGCATCGCACGGTATGCGCGGGACCACGGGCTGCTCCCGTCCCGCCGCCCGGTGCTCGCACAGGTTTCCGGCGGCGCCGACTCCACCTGCCTCATGCATCTGCTCGCGACGCTCCACGACGGGCTGGTCGGCGTGGTCACCTTCGACCATGGCCTGCGACCCGAATCGGCGGGCGAGACGGCGGATGTGGCCGCCGCCGCCGCCGCGCTGGGACTGCCGGTGTGGGTGGAGCGGTTGCGGGTCTTGCCGGGAGCCGGAGTGCAGGAACGGGCGCGTGAGGCCCGTCGCGCCGCCGCGGAACGGCTCGCGGCCGAGCACGGGTTCACGGTCACGGCCACGGGGCACACGGCGAGCGATCAAGCCGAGACAGTGCTGTTTCGCATGGCGCGCGGCAGCGGGCGCACCGGGGCGCTGGGCATGGCGCCCCGGATGGGTGCGCTGGTGCGTCCGCTGCTCTGCGTCACCGCCGCAGAGACCCGGGCCTGGTGCGCGGAGCGCGGCCTCGCCGTGGCGCTCGATCCCTCGAACGAGGACCCGGCGTACGCCCGCACGCGTGTGCGACGCACGCTGCTGCCCGCGCTCGATGCCGTCCATCCCGGCGCGGAGCGGGCGGTCGCCCGGTTCGCCGATCAACTGCGCGAGGAGGCCGAAGTGCTCGACGTGCTCGTCGACGCCGCCTGGGGGCGGGCCGCGACCGGCGCGGGCCTGCGCGTCGACGTCCTCGCCGCCGAGCATCCCGCGCTGGCGCGCCTGCTGGTTCGGCGCCTGCTGAGCGACGCCGGGATCGGCTCGGAGGCCGCGTGGATCTCCCGGGCGCTCGAGCTGGGCGCGGCAGGCGGCGGGCCCATCCAGGCCCCCGGCGGGGGGGTGATCGCCGTCGACGGGGGAGTGATGGTCGCCGAGCCGGCCCCGCGGACGCCGCCGCAGGCCGTCGAGCTCGCGGTCCCAGGCAGCGTGACGTTCGGCGACCGCCGTCTGCGCGCCGGTCCCGGGCGGGCGGACGAACCCGGGCCGACCCGTGTGGCGCTCAGCGTGGACGGCCCGTTCACCGTCCGCTCGCCCCGTCCGGGCGACCGCCTCGCCCTCGGACCGGCGACGAGCCAGCCGGTCGGGCGCCTGCTCGCCGTCGCGGGCGTGCCCGCCCGGCACCGGCCACATGTCCCCGTCGTCGTCTCCGCCGGACGGATCGTGTGGGTCGCCGGGTACCGTGCCGATCCCAACGTGCTCGCCCAGCCGGCCGCGCCGGCGACCGTCCTGGAGGTGCATTCCGCGTGACCGACCCCCGGATCGGCGAGATTCTCGTCAGCGAGGAGCGGCTTCAGCGACGCATCGTCGAGCTCGCCGCCGAGATCTCGGCCGACTACGCCGGGCGGGAGATCCTCGTGGTCGGGGTCCTCAAGGGCGCCCTGCTGTTCATCTCCGACCTCATCCGGCGGCTGAGCGTGCCGTGCACCATGGACTTCATGGCGGTCTCCTCCTACGGCTCGTCGACGCATTCGTCGGGGGTCGTGCGGATCCTCAAGGACCTCGACGCGCCGATCGCCGGCAGGCACGTGCTGGTCGTCGAGGACGTCGTCGACTCGGGGCTCACCCTCGCGTACCTCATGAAGAACCTCCGCTCGCGCGAGCCGGCGTCGCTGGAGCTCTGCACGCTGATGGTCAAGCCGGCGGGGCGCCGGCTTGCGATCGACATGCGCTACGTCGGGTTCGAGATGCCCGACACCTTCGTCGTCGGGTACGGCCTCGACTTCGAGGAGCACTACCGCCAGCTTCCGTACATCGCCGCCTTCAACGGCCCCGATAACGGTTAGCCCAACCGACTCCACGCCCCCGTCGGGGTGCCGGCGTGCCCTTCCCGGCCGCCGGCCGGAGGTTCGCTGCTATCCTCGGCAAGGTCAGGTCCACCCGTAAGGAACCACCTCCCCTGAACCGCTTCCTCAAGAGCGCGGCGTTCCCGATCCTCATCGTGATCCTTCTCGCCTTCGTGGCGCAGAAGCTGGTGCTGTCGAACGGGAGCGACAAGGCGAAGGCGGGATACGACGACTTCATCACGGCGCTCGACAACAAGCAGGTCGCGTCGGTCGTGGTCAACCAGAATCGCAGCCAGATCACGTACACCAAGTCCGGGTCGAAGACGAAGTTCACGACCGGCTACGTCGAGCAGCAGTTCCCCGCGATCCAGGCGGCCATCGACGGGGGCGCGCCCGCGGCCGGCCCGATCGATCAAGAGACCAAAGCCCGGGGCGGGTCCACGTGGTGGAGCGTGCTGCTGGCGCTCGCGCCGTTCGTGTTCATCTTCCTGATCTGGATCTTCCTGATGAACCAGATGCAGGGCGGGGGCTCCAAGGTCATGAGCTTCGGCAAGGCCCGCGCGAAACGCATGACCGCCGACTCGCCGAAGATCACGTTCCGCGACGTGGCCGGCGCGGAAGAGGCCGTCGAGGAGCTGCACGAGATCAAGGAGTTCCTCGAGAACCCGAAGAAGTTCCAGGCGCTCGGCGCGCGGATCCCGAAGGGCGTCCTGCTCTTCGGTCCCCCCGGAACCGGCAAGACGCTCCTCGCGCGCGCGGTCGCGGGCGAGGCGGGCGTACCGTTCTTCTCCATCGCGGGCTCGGACTTCGTGGAGATGTTCGTCGGCGTCGGCGCGTCGCGCGTGCGTGACCTGTTCGAGCAGGCCAAGGCCTCGTCACCGTGCATCATCTTCATGGACGAGATCGACGCCGTCGGCCGTCACCGCGGCGCGGGTCTCGGCGGCGGGCACGACGAGCGCGAGCAGACCCTCAACCAGCTCCTGGTCGAGATGGACGGGTTCGAGACGAAAGACAACATCATCATGATCGCCGCGACGAACCGTCCCGACATCCTCGACCCGGCGCTCCTCCGCCCGGGCCGCTTCGACCGGCAGATCGTCGTCGACCGTCCGGACCGCGCCGGCCGCGAGGCGATCCTGCGGGTGCACACCAAGGGCAAGCCGATCGCGAAGAACATCAACCTCGACGCGCTCGCCGGTCAGACCCCCGGCTTCACCGGGGCCGACCTGGCGAACCTCGTCAACGAGGCCGCGCTGCTCGCCGCCCGCCACAACAAGCGGGTCATCGGCGGCGACGAGCTCGAAGAGGGGATCATGCGGGTCATCGCCGGCCCCGAGAAGAAGTCGCGCCTCCTGTCCGAGAAGGAGCGCAAGGTCACGGCGTACCACGAGATGGGCCACGCCCTCGTGGGCCATTTCCTGCCGAACGCGAACCCGGTGCACAAGATCTCGGTGATCGCGCGCGGCCAGGCGCTCGGCGTCACCGTGTCGATGCCGACGGAGGACAAGTTCACCACCACCAAGGCCGAGTTCGAGGACCAGATGGCGATGCTGCTGGGCGGCCGGTCCGCCGAGGAGATCGTGTTCGACGAGATCACCACCGGCGCCTCGAACGACCTGGAGCGCGTCACCCAGATCGCGAAGTCGATGACGATGCGCTTCGGGATGAGCGACAAGCTCGGTCCGCGGGTGCTCGGCCACAACCACGGGGCGCCGTTCCTCGGACGCGACATGCACAGCGAGCCGGACTACTCCGACGAGATGGCCCGGGAGATCGACGCGGAGATCAGCCGCATCATCGAGGCGGCCCACGTGCGCGCCCGCTCGGTCCTCGTGGAGCGCCGCGAGCAACTCGACCACCTGAGCGAGATCCTCCTGCGGCGCGAAACGATCGAGCGCGAGGAGTTCATCGGGCTGCTCGACGGCAAGGCCGAGGATGACGTGTTCCGCGCGAAGGACGAGCGCGAGGCGCAGGCACGGGCGGAGGCCGAGCGGGAGCTCAACGAGGAGGAGCGGGCCAAGCCCGCGACCCCGCCGCCGACGACAGGCCCAGCCGTCCCGGAGAGCTAGGGTTCGCCGACCGGGTACGATCGAACGATCGACCCGCTCGCCTGGCTCACACCCCCGTGCGTGATGGGGGTCCTCAACGTCACGCCCGACTCGTTCTCGGATGGCGGGGACTTCATCGACGCGTCGCGCGCCGTCGCACGCCTGGCCGAGATCGCCACCGAGGGCGCCGCGATCTGCGACGTCGGCGCGGAGAGCACCCGGCCGGGGTCCGCGCCGGTCGCCGCCGACGAAGAGCTCCGCAGGCTGGGGCCCGTGTTCGGGGCGCTCGCGTCGACGGGCGGCCGGGCGTCCGGGGCGATGTCGATCTCCATCGACACGTCGAAGGCGTCCGTGGCGGACGCCGCGCTGCGTGCGGGGGCGGTGCTGGTGAACGACGTCACCGCCGGACGGGCCGACCCCGATCTCCTGCCCCTCGTGGCCGACCGGAACGCCGCTCTGTGTCTCGTCCACATGCTGGGCGAGCCGCGCACCATGCAGGAGTCGCCCCGCTACGATGACGTCGTCGCCGAGGTATGCGCGTTCCTCGAGGCGCGCCTCGACGCCGCGGTGCGCGCCGGCGTGTCAGAGGGCAGCGTGCTGCTCGACCCCGGCATCGGCTTCGGCAAGCGCCTCGAAGACAACCTCGCGCTCCTTCGCGGCCTTCGCACCCTGGCCGCGATCGGCCGGCCCATCGTCGTCGGGGTGTCGCGCAAGAGCATGTTCGGCACACTCCTCGGTCGCGCGGCGGACGAACGGATGGCGGGGTCGCTCGCCGCCGGCCTGCTCGCGGTCGACGAGGGCGCCGCCGTGCTGCGCGCGCACGATGTGCGCGAAACAGCCGACGCGCTCCGCGTCTGGCGAGCGGTGAGGAGCGGGGGATGAGCGATTCGGTGAGGGTGGCGGTGACGGGCCTCGAGTGCTTCGGTTACCACGGAGTGTTCCCGGAGGAGCGCGAGAACGGCCAGCGGTTCATCGTCGATCTCGAGATGACCCTCATCGAGACGTCCGCGACCCGGACCGACCACCTCGCCGACACGGTCGACTACGAGGTGATCGCCCAGGCGGTCGCCGCGATCCTGGAGGGGCCTCCCGTGTCGCTCCTCGAGCACCTGGCTGCGCTCGTCGCCGACCGGGTGATGGCCGAGCCGCGTGTCCTCGAGGTCGCCGTCACGGTCCGCAAGCCCGAGGTCAAGCTCGCCCGGCCGGTGACCGAGACCGCGGTCACGCTAAGGCGGGCGCGCTGAGGTACTGGCTCGGCCTCGGTGCGAACCTCGGGGACCGTCTCGCCGCGCTGCAGGCCGCGATCGATGCCCTGGGCGCCGCGGAAATCGTGGTCGAGCGCGTGAGCGGCGTCTACGAGACCGCGCCCCGGGAGGTCGAGGACCAATCGTCCTTCCTCAACGCTGCCTGCGGGATCCGCACCGGCCTCGACCCGCCTGCGCTGCTGGCGCTCATCAAGGGCATCGAACGCGACCTGGGCCGGGTGGCGGGCCCACGCTACGGCCCCCGCGCGATCGACCTCGACATCCTGCTGTGGGACGGCGGCGTATGGAGCGACGACGCACTGGAGGTCCCGCACCCGCGTCTTGGCGAGCGCCGGTTCGCGATGGTGCCGCTCCTCGACGTTGAGCCGGGCGTCGCGATGCCGGACGGCACCGCCCTCCGTGACCTCGCCGATGCCATCGGCGCGGACGAGCAGCCCGTCCGGCGCTCCTCGCATCTTCTCACCGTCCCTCGCCTCGACGCATGACTCGCCGATTGGACAGGGTGAACCTGCCGGGAGCAGACGTCGCGCGAGCGGAGGTCACCTTCCACGGCCGGTGTCCCGTGTGCGCCGCGGGCGAGTTGAGCACTCAGTTACACTCCCGGGCCTGGAGTCCGCGCCGCGATCGTTCGCGACGCACGGCCGCTGCCCCGGAGGCGCGATGTCCCACGCCGACGAGCTTGAGGAGTACGACGCCGAACTCGAGCTTCGCCTGAAGCGCGAGTACAATGACGTGTTCCCGCTGTTTCGCTACTGCGTGCTCACGCAGGAGGCGACCTACCTGTGCAACATCGTCGAGCGGCACCTCGACGTGCAGCCGTCGTACCCGATGTTCCGGCTCATCATGGAGGACGTCTGGGTGTGGGACAAGAACCGCCCGACGCGGATCATTCCGCGGGTGGAGATCAACACCTCCCAGGACGTGACCATCGAGATCCTCAAGACCGACGGCGACACGCTCGCGGGCAGCGAGGCATAGCAGGTGGACCGTGCGGCAACGTTCACCGGTTTCTGGCGGCTGCAACACTCCGCCGGATTTCAGACGTCCCGGTCGACCGCAGGTCTGCGGCTGCGTCGTCCTCGGTCGTGCCCATATTCTCGATATGAGCACTCCCTGCGTCCTCGTCCGGCGGGCGTTTCACTCGCCAGAACACCTCCGGCCGCGCTGATTCCTCGGGGCTCGGGAGCCCGGCAACGTCACCGGACGGTCCACTGATGCTCCTCGCGATCGACGTCGGGAACACTCAGACCGTGGCGGGGGTTTTCCACGGTCAGGAGCTGCTTCACCGGTGGCGTACCTCGACCGTGCGGACGGCGACGGTCGACGAGCTCGCCGCCGAGCACGACGCGATGCTGCGTCTACGCGGCAGCAGCCTCGGCGACGTCGGTGACATGGTCGTCTCGTCGGTCGTCCCGGCGCTCACCGCCGGCTACCGCGATCTGGCGGCGCGGTACCTGGACACGCCGGCGATCGTCGTCGGGCCCGGCGTGCGGACCGGAATGCCCATCGTGATCGACAACCCGCACGAGGTCGGCGCCGACCGCATCGTCAACAGCGTCGCCGCGTTTCGCCGCTACGGCGGACCGTGCATCGTCGTCGACTTCGGCACCGCCACGAACTTCGACTGCGTGTCGGAAGGCGGCGAGTACCTCGGTGGGGCGATCTCACCGGGCATCGAGGTGTCGGTCGAGGCGCTCACCAGCCGTGCGGCGCGCCTGCTGAAGGTCGAGTTCGTCGCGCCGGCGTCGGCGGTGGGGAAATCGACGGTCGCCGCGTTGCAGTCGGGCATCCTCTACGGCACCGTGGCGATGGTCGACGGCCTCGTCGTCCGGCTCAAGGAGGAGATCGGGGAGGGCGCCGTCGTGGTCGCGACCGGGGGGCTGTCGGAGCTCATCGTCCCGCTCTCGGTCCAGATCGACGTCCACGACCCGACCCTCACCCTCGACGGCCTGCGGTTCGTCCACGAGCAGAACGTCACGAAGGCCGAGCGATGAGGAAACGCATGGACCGGGTGATCGCCGCGCGCGACACGGTCGAGCTCGGCCCGGTCGACGGGCCATGGCCGCTCGCCGAGCCGTTCGAGATCGGCGGGGTGCGGATCGCCAACCGCGTCGTGCAGGCGCCGCTCGCCGGGATCGCCAACTGGGCGTTCCGCCGTCAGTCGCGCCGGCACGGTGCGGGGCTGGCGGTGTCGGAGATGGTCGCGAGCTTCGGCATCGTCCACGGCAACGAGCGCACCCGCGCGATGCTCGAGCTGAAACCCGATGAGGGCCCCGTCTCCGTCCAGATCTTCGGCGCCGACCCGGACGCGATGGCGGAGGCCGCGCGCGCCGTGGCCGAGGCCGGCGCGGACATCGTCGATGTCAACATGGGGTGCCCGGTGCGCAAGGTCTGCAAGACCGGCGCGGGGGCGGCGCTGCTCGTCGAGCCGGAACGGGGTGCGGAGATCGTCGAGGCGATGGTCCGCGCGGTCGACATCCCAGTCACGGTCAAGATGCGCCGCGGGGTGACCCCGTCCACCGCCGATCCGGTGACCGCCGCGAAGCGGTTCGAGGGGGCGGGCGCGTCGGCGTTGTTCGTCCATCCCCGGACGGCGCAGGAGGAGTACGCGGGGCGCGCCGACCACCGGTACACGGCCGAGGTCGCGGCCGCAGTGTCGATTCCCGTCATCGCCAGCGGCGACATCGACAGCGCCGCCGAGGCGTGTCGGGTCATGAACGACACCGGGGTGGCGGCGGTCGCGATCGGACGGCCCGGCCTCGGGAACCCCTGGATCTACGGGGAGATCGCCGAGGGGCGCCAACCGTCGCAGCGGTCGGTGAACGAGATCGTCGCCGAGGTTGAGGGATTCGCCGCCGACGCCGCCGCGGCGCTGGGCGAGCACCGCGCCTGCGCGTACATGCGCAAGTTCTACCCGTGGTACCTGGCGGGGCTTCCGGCGGCGGGTTCCGACCGGGATGCGCTGCTGACTGCGCCAACCCTCGACCGCGCGCTGGCCCTGCTTCGCGGGCTCGCGGAGCGGGACGGCTTGAAACCGGCCGCCTAGGTCGTCTACGTTACCTCGCCGTTCCCGGCGCGAGGACTCCCTGAAAGGTGGCTATGGAGCGCGAAGTCGTCCTTACCGAAGATGGCTACAACAAGCTCACCGAAGAGATCGAGCACCTCAAGGACGTCAAGCGTCGCGAGGTGGCCGAGCGCATCAAGGAGGCGCGGGAGTTCGGCGACATCTCCGAGAACTCGGAGTACGACGACGCGAAGAACGAGCAGGCCCAGCTCGAGGCGCGCATCCTGCAGCTCGAGCAGCAGATCCGCAACGCGCGGGTCGTGGACGCGGAGAACGTCTCGACGGAGTCGGTGTCGATCGGGGCCCGGGTGACCCTCAAGGACCTCGCCACGAGGAAGAACACCGAGTACTCCGTCGTCGGCTCGGCGGAGGCCGATCCGCGCAACCACCGCCTCTCGTCGGAGAGCCCGCTGGGCAAGGCCGTCCTGGGACGAAAGAAGGGCGAGAAGATCACGGTGTCGACGCCGCGGGGCGCGCTGGAGTACCAGGTCATGAAGATCCAGCCCGGCGGCCACTGATCGCACGGGCACGGTCGCTGCGGACGAGCCTGGGCGGCGATGTCCACCGACCCTGAGATTCGTGAGCTCGCAGCGGCGAGCCAGGCGTGGCCCTTCGAGGAGGCGCGCAAGATCGTCAACCGCGTCGCGCGTTCGTCCGGCCACGGGGACGCCGTCGTGTTCGAGACCGGGTACGGCCCGTCGGGGCTTCCGCACATCGGCACGTTCGGCGAGGTCGCCCGCACCGCGATGGTGCGCCACGCGTTCGCGACCCTGTCCGACGTGCCCACCCGGCTCGTCTGCTTCTCGGACGACATGGACGGGCTGCGAAAGGTACCGGACAACATCCCCAACCCAGAGCGGGTGGAGCCGTACCTCGGCCTGCCGCTGACCCGCGTCCCGGACCCGTTCGGCACGCACGAGAGCTTCGGCCACCACAACAACGCGCGGCTGCGAGGGTTCCTCGACGAGTTCGGGTTCGACTACGAGTTCGCGTCGTCGACGGACTACTACGCCTCCGGCCGGTTCGACCCCGCGCTCCTGCGGATGCTGGCGCGCTTCGACGAGGTCATGGCGGTCATGCTGCCGTCGCTGCGGGAGGAGCGCGCCGCGAGCTACTCGCCGTTCCTGCCGATCCACCCGGAGACGGGTGTCGTGATGCAGGTCCCGATCGACGAGGTCCGAGTCGACGCCGGTGCGGTCGTGTGGCGCGACCCGGAGTCGGGGCGGCGGTTCGAGTCGCCCGTCACCGGCGGCCACTGCAAGCTGCAGTGGAAACCGGACTGGGCGATGCGCTGGCACGCCCTGGGAGTCGACTATGAGATGTCGGGGAAGGACCTCATCGCGTCGGTCCGCCAGTCGTCGCAGATCTGCCGGGTGCTGGGCTCGGAGCCGCCGGAGTCGTTCATCTTCGAGCTGTTCCTCGACGAGAACGGCCAGAAGATCTCGAAGTCCAAGGGCAACGGCCTGACCATCGAGGAGTGGCTTGCCTACGCGACCCCGGAGAGCCTGCAGCTGTTCATGTTCGCCAAGCCGCGCGAGGCGAAGCGGCTGTATTTCGACGTGATCCCGCGCAACGTCGACGAATACCTGTCCCACCTCGCCGCCTACCCGCTTCAGGATGCGGCCCGCCGGCTGGCGAACCCGGTGTGGCACATCCACGACGGCGATCCGCCCCCGCCGGAGGAGCTCGGCGGCGAGGGTGCGACCACCCAGGTTTCGTTCGCGCTCCTGCTCAACGTCGTGGCGGTTGCAAACACCGATTCCAGGGACGTGCTGTGGGGTTTCCTGCGGCGCTACGCGCCCGGTGTCTCGCCTGCGACCCACCCGCGGCTCGACGCGCTGGTGGGCTACGCCCTCCGCTACTACGCCGATGTCGTGAAGCCGGCAAAGCGCTACCGGCCGCCGGACGACGTGGAGTCCGGCGCCCTCGCCCGGTTGTCTGACGCGCTGGCCGAGGTACCGGCGGGGGCCACACCCGACGATCTGCAGACCGTCGTCTACGACGTGGGCCGGGCGATCGAGCGCTACCAGGACCCGAAGGCGAAGGGCGCGACGCCGGACCGCCCGGGCGTGTCGCTTGCGTGGTTCAACGCGATCTACCAGGTGCTGCTGGGCGAGGAGCGCGGCCCGCGCCTCGGTTCGTTCATCGCCCTATACGGGGTGGAGGAGACGCGGGCGCTGATCGCGAGGGCGCTGGCCGGGGAGCTGGCGATCCCCCCGAGCGCAGGGCGGGCGGGCGACTGATCGGGGGCGATCAGCTACACTCCGCGACCGGTTCAGGACTGAGGAGCGTATGGCGAGGTCACAGAGCAATGGTGGAGCGCGCAAGGGGAAGCGTCCCGGGTCGGCGCCGACGGTGCGCAAGCGCCGTCCGCAGCTGCCGCCCGAGGAGATCGACTGGAAGAACTTCCCGTCGCTTCGCCGGTTCCTATCGGAGCGCGGCAAGATCCGCTCCCGCCGGATCACGGGGCTGTCGCGCCGGCAGCAGGCTGCGCTCGCCAAGGCCGTGAAGCGTGCGAGGACCATGGGGCTCTTCCCCTACCCGGACCAGGAGCGCGGCCACCGGGAGCGGTAGCCGAGTGCCCTGCGCCAGGAGCCTCGATGGCACTGGCCATCCGGCCGCGTTTGCGATACTCGCAGCCCGATGAGCGTGTGTCCGGCATGCGACGCGGCGCTGACCTGGCGCCAAAATGGCCTGTGGTGCGACCGCTGTCACCGCAAGGTCGAGACGTGCTGCGAAGGTGCGCCGCAGTGCGGCGCCGAAGGTGTCTCCACCGATGCGGTGGGAGGGGCTCGCCTCGGGGCCCCGTGCTAGCCTTCAATCCTTGTCGGTCCATCTCAACCCTCGTCCCGACGCCGTCCCCGCAGGTTGGGTCGTGTCGGTTCTCCGGTCGTGACGGAAGCCACCGGTTTCCGTAGGTAAGGAGGGCAACGCCCGATGTTCGAACGGTTCACCGAACGCGCTCGCCAAGTGGTCGTCCTGGCCCAGGAAGAGGCGCGCACACTCAAGCACAACTACATCGGCACGGAGCACATCCTGCTCGGATTGCTGCGCGAGGAAGAGGGGCTCGCCGCGCGCGTACTCGAGGGCCTCGAGATCACGGTCGAGGAGGTTCGCAGCCAGGTCATCCGCATCGTGGGCGCGGGTGAGGAGGTCACCTCCGGCCAGATTCCGTTCACGCCGCGGGCGAAGAAGGTGCTGGAGCTCGCGCTGCGCGAGGCGCTGTCGCTCGGCCACAACTACATCGGCACCGAGCACATCCTCCTCGGCCTCGTTCGCGAGAACGAGGGCGTCGCCGCGAGGATCCTCGCCGACTTCGACGCCGACTCGGAGAAGATCCGCAACGAGATCATCCGGATGCTGTCGGGACCCAGTGGCCGCGGCCGGGGCCAGAGCGGCGGCCAGGCCGCCGGCGCGCAGGGCGAGAAGAAGTCCAGCAAGCTGCTCGACCAGTTCGGCCGCAACCTCACCAAGCTCGCCGCCGACGGCAAGCTCGACCCCGTCGTCGGCCGCCAGAACGAGATCGAGCGGGTCATGCAGATCCTGTCCCGCCGCACCAAGAACAACCCGGTGCTCATCGGCGAGCCGGGCGTCGGTAAGACCGCCGTGGTCGAGGGGCTGGCGCAGCGGATCTCCGGTGGCCAGGTCCCCGAGCTCCTGCGCGGCAAGCAGATCTACACGCTCGACCTCGCGGCGCTCGTCGCCGGGTCGAAGTATCGCGGTGAGTTCGAGGAGCGCCTCAAGAAGGTGATGAAGGAGATCACCCAGCGCG